>VAWY01000079.1 GCA_005888335.1 Actinomycetota bacterium | reverse complement strand
GCGCGCAGCGCGGCGCGCAGGGCACCGGCCACGTTGCGGTACAGGTCGTCCAGGCGCGACCAGCGGTGGGCGGTCTCGAGCGTCTCGACGAGCACGCCGTGGTCGAGGAGGTCGTCGCGCAGGTAGGGACCCTCGAAGCGCGCGCGGGCCCACGCGCGGCCCGGCGCGGCGCCGAGCGGGACCGCGCCTGCGTGGCGCAGGACGGCCAGCGACCGCGCGCGCCGGCGCCGCACGTGGTGGCCGGCGCCCTCCCAGCCGACGATGGCCAGGCAGCCCCCGCGGATGCCGCGCGCACGCAGGTAGAGGCCCATCGCGCGCGTGGCGCGGGTCTCGCCGGCGAGCGCGAGCGTCAGCCGCGTCTCGTCCTCGTCGCTCAGTCGTGCGACGTCGGGGGCGGCGTCGCGCTGGGCGCACGCGCGCAGCGCTTCGGCGCCCTCGGCGAACGAGGCGAAGACCACGCCCTCGTAGCGCCGCACGGCGGGCGCGGGGCGCACCGTGAGCGTCGCCTCGCTGATGACCCCGAGCGCGCCCTCCGAGCCGACGACGAGCTCGCGCAGGTCCGGCCCGGCGGCGCTGGCCGGCAGCGCGGGAGGCGCGAGGTCGCCCGCGGGGGCGGCGAGGCGCACGCCCCGGACGAGCTCGTCGATGCGCCCGTAGCCGGTCGAGGCCTGGCCCGCGCTGCGCGTGGCAACGCAGCCGCCGACGGTCGCGTACTCGAACGACTGCGGGAAGTGGCCGAGGGTGACGCCGGCGTGGGCCAGGCGCGCCTCGAGCTCGGGCAGCCGCACGCCGGCCCCGGCGGTGGCCAGCAGCGAGCGCCCGTCGACGTCGACCTTGTCGAGCCGGGCGAGGTCGAGCGCGATGACCGCCTCGCAGCCGCCGCGCAGCGGCTCGACGCCGCCCACGACGCTCGTCCCGCCGCCGAACGGCACCACGGCGACGCGGTGCTCGGCGCATGCCTCGAGCACCGCGCGCAGCTCGGCGTCGCCGCCCGGGCTGACGACCGCGTCGGGCGCCGGGTCGGCCTCGCCGCGGCGCAGGCGCAGCAGGTCGGGCAGCCCGCGCCCGGCGGCGTGGCGGATCCGCGACTCGCGGTCGTCGCGCACCCACCCGGCGCCGGCGGCGCGGTCGAGCGCCGCCCGGGCGCCTTCGCCCAGCGCGCTGTCGGGCAGGCGGACGGCGTCGAGGTCCACCCGCTCGCCGCGCGCGCCGGGCGCCAGCCCGAGCTCGTGGCGCAGCCGATCCAGGGCATGCGGGGGCAGCGCCGGCGGGTGCGACTCCTCGCCCCACCCCCACCAGCGCATCAGCCGACGGCCTCCGCGAGCCCTTCGAGGGCCTCGCGCAGGATCCGTCGCGCCGCGCGGCTCGCCATGAAGCCGCCGAAGCGCGAGATCCCGCGCAGCCGCTGGCGCATCTCGAGCGTCACCGTCGCCTGCGAGTCCCCGGCCGGGACGACGCGCAGCTCGGTGACCACGCTGGCGAAGTACTTCTCGAACGGCGTGCCGGCGAGCTCCTGCACCCACACGCGCCGGCGCCCCTGCTCCTGCTCGGTGACGCGGAAGTCGGCGCGCACCGCCCGGCCGCGCGCGGTCTGCATCACCATCGTGAACGTCCGCGGCTTGACCCCCTCCACGCGCACGACGCGCGGCCACCACCGCGGCAGCGCGTACGGGTCGGCCGCCACCCGCCACACCGCCGCCGAGCTCGCGGGCAGCGTCCGGCTGGCGCGCGCGGCGGGCATCAGTGGATCCGTCCGTAAGTCCGCCGGTTCCGCGTCGGATTTGCGGACGGGCCCACTAGTACGGGAGCAGCGCGTGGACGTCGTGCGGCGCCAGGCGCTCGCGCCCGCGCAGCTCCGTCAGCTCGATCAAGAAGCCGCAGCCGGCCACCGTGCCCCCGAGCTGCTCGACCAGCGAGCACAGCGCCTGCGCCGTGCCGCCGGTGGCCAGCAGGTCGTCGTGGACGAGCACGCGCGTCCCCGGCGCGATCGCGTCGGTGTGCAGTTCGAGGCGATCGGTGCCGTACTCGAGCTGGTACTCGGCGGTCACCGTCTCGTAGGGCAGCTTGCCGGGCTTGCGGGCGAGGACGAACCCCGCGTCGAGCTCGTTGGCGATCGCGGGTCCGAGCAGGAAGCCGCGGGCCTCGGCGCCGATGACCAGCCGCGCGCCGACCTCGCGCCCGTGGGCGGCCAGGCCGTCGACCGCCGCGCGGAAGCCCTCGGGCGAGGCCATCAGCGGCGTGATGTCGCGAAACAGGATCCCCGGCTTCGGGAAGTCCGGGATGTCGCGGATGTAGGACCTGAGGTCAGTCATTTCCAAAACGCGCCCCGCGAACGAAGTTCGCGCAAGGCAATCCGCGAAGCGATTGTCCTCAACCCGCGATTTGGCGCAGATCGCGGATGAGCAGCAGGTGCTTGAGATGGGTGGCGACCGCGGCGAGGTTCTCCAGCGCCTCGATCGCCTCCTTGCGGCGCTCGGGATTGCGCGAGCGCAGCGCCGGGGCGAGGATCTGCTGCAGCAGCGCCGCCTCGCGGTCGGCCGACGAGCGGAAGACGCGCAGGTTGCGCCCGCCGACGCCGTAGCGCGCGAGCTCGGTGACGGCGCGGACGATCTCGCGCTCGGTCTCGTCGAAGTACGTGGTCCCGGCCCGCGACTCGCCCTTGATGACGCCGTACTCCTCGAGCTCCTTGACCAGCGCCGGATCGGCGCGCGTCTCCTCGAGGACGTCCTCGAGCGAGTACAGCGCGCCCCCGCCGCGCACCGACACGCTCGCGCGCCGCGCACCGCCCCGCTCGGCGGGCTTGGGCACCTCGCCGTCCTCCTCCGCGCGTCCGCGCGCGAGCTCCTGGCGGATGACGCGCAACGGCAGGAACTCGTCGCGCTGCAGGCGCAGGATCGTGCGCAGGCGCTGCACGTCGGACGGCGCGTAGAGGCGGTAGCCGCCGGGTGTGCGCCGCGGCGCGAGGAGCTTCTGGTCCTCGAGGTAGCGGATCTTGGAGATCGAGATGTCGGGGAACTCCTGCGCGAGCGCCTTGCAGACCGCCCCGATGGTCATCGACTTGCCGCGCGGCGCGCCCTCGTCGACCTCGGGAAGTTCGATGTCGGCCATCGTCAGTGGTCCACCTCGTGGCCTCGGGCGCGAGCTGGCCAGGCGCCGGCGCCGCTGGCGAAGGACGCAGGGAGGGGACAGTGGCGGAGCCACGGACCCGACCGAGGACGCACGCCAGCGGTGATCGGCGTCGGCCAGGTCGTGTTCGGGGTCGCGAGGTGGGCCACTACCGCTGGAGGAAGGTCAGCTTGTACTTGCCGATCTGCAGCTCGTCGCCGTCCTCGAGGCGGTGCGACTCGATCCGCCGGCGGTTGACGTAGGAGCCGTTGAGCGAGCCGAGGTCGTCGAGGTAGAGGTCGCCGCCGCGGCGGACGAGCAGGGCGTGGTCGCGCGAGACCGTGACGTCGTCGAGGAAGATGTCGGAGTCCGGGCGCCGGCCGATCGTCATCCGGTCGCCGTCGAGCGGGAAGCTCTCGCCGACCCGTCCGCCGCCCGAGCGGATGACGAGCACCGGGCCGTGGGCGGCCGCGTCGTCGAGGTCGATCGGGATGAGCTCGCCGGTCTCCCCCACGCGGTACGTCGCGGTCGTCGGCTCGCCGGAGTGCTCCTGGGTCGGGGCCCCGCCGCCGAGGAAGTGCCCGCAGCGTTGGCAGTAGTTCGCCCCGTCGGGGTTGACGAAGCCGCAGTCCGGGCAGTGCAGCGCCACGGTTGCGGCCGCCTCCTACGACGCGGACGGCGGCGGCTCGTCGCCCCCCGTGCGCCCGGCGAGGATGTCGGTGAGTCGCCGGACGTCGTCGCCCGTGATCACGTCCTCGCCGCCCTCGTGCTTCTTGCGCAGGCGGTTGACGAGCTCCGCACGGAGGATGTCGATCTTGCCGTGGAGGATGCGCCGCTTGTAGGAGATGTCGACCTCCTCCTCGGTGAGCTGCTGGATGAGGTCCTTCAGCTCCTGGTCCGAGAGCGAGCCCAGGTCGGGGAACGTGTCCATGTGTTTCCTTTACAGGGAACGGGGGCCGCGGCAGTCTACCGCTCCGCCGCCCACCGTCAAGTTGAGCTTGAGAGTTGACGGACGGCTGTTCGAGCGTAGAGCACCGTGGCCCACAGCGTCAGCACCAGGCCGATGTAGAGCAGGATCTGGGCGACGACCTTCAGCCCGACGAGGCCGACGAAGATCGCCGACATCACCGGGAAGACGGCGAGACGCCCCGGCCAGTTGATCTTCAGCTCGACGCCGCGGCGCACGAGCAGCGGGCTGGCCACCAGCATGAGCGCCTCGCGGGCCGCGAGCACGGCGAGCGCCCACCGCGGAAGGAGCTCGAAGTGCCAGCAGACGACCGCCCCGGAGAGGACCGTGGCGCGATCGACGATCGGGTCGAGGATCGCGCCGAGGCGGCTGTACTGGCCGGTCACGCGCGCGGCGATGCCGTCGGCGTAGTCGCCCCACGCGACGACGGCGAAGATGACCGCCGGAAGCGCGTCGGTCCCGTGGTCGCTCGAGAGCGCGAGCACGAGGAAGACCGGGATCAGCGCGGCGCGCACGTAGCCGATCACGTTCGGGACCGTCCACGGGTGCAGCGGCGCGCCCGCCGCGGTCTCGGGCGGCGGCGGGCCGGAGCGGTCCAGGCCGCTCAGGCGGCGGAAGGTCAGGCGAGCCCGCCTGCCCTCTGAGGCGCCGCGCGGCGACCTCGTACCGCGGCTCAAGGGCTGGTGCGCCACAGCTCGACGACCGCCTCGGCGCTCCCGTGCAATGGCACGCCCTCGCGGGACTCGCGGCCGCGGCGGACCTGCACCTCGAGCGTGCCGGACTCCAGCGAGCGCTTGCCGATCGTCAGGCGCAGCGGGCAGCCGAGCAGCTCGGCGTCGGCGAACTTCTGGCCCGGCGAGGCGTCCCGGTCATCGAGCACGACGGCCAGGCCGGCCTCGGCGAGCTCGCCGGCGACCCGCTCGCCCTCGGCCTGCTCGGCCGATCCGGCCTTGCCCAGCGGGACGACGTGGACGTCCCACGGCGCGAGCGCGCGCGGCCACGAGATGCCCTGCTCGTCGGCGAACTGCTCGACGGCGGCGGCGGCGATCCGGGCCGGGCCGATCCCGTAGGACCCCATCCAGATGTGCTGCTCGGCGCCGCTCTCGTCGAGATAGGTGGCGCCGAGGGGCTCGGAGTAGCGCGTGCCCAGCTTGAAGATGTTGGCGACCTCGATGGCGGGCTCGATGTGGATCGCGTGTCCGTTGACCCGGTCGCCGGCGACGACCGAACGCACGTCGACGCGCTCGCCCGGCGGCACCTCGGTGACGACGTGGTAGTCGGGGCGGTTGGCGCCGGTCACGTAGCGGCCCGTGGTCACCGCGGCGTCGTAGAGGGCGGCGACGTCGCGCGAGGGGCCGAGGAAGCCGGCCGGCCCCGGCAGCTCCTCCGGGTGCGCCGGGCGGAACCCCTCGCGCAGCGCGTTGGCGAGCTTGACGTCGTTGACCTGGTGGTCGCCGCGGACGAAGACCATGAGCAGGCCGCGCGAGTCGGTCACCACCGGATACGCCTTGAGAAGGTTTCCGGGCGAGACGCCGAGCGAGCCGGCGACCGCGTCGATCGTGGTCTGGCCGGGCGTGTGGAGCTCGCCGACGAGCTCGAGCGCGGGCACGGGCTGGGGCTCGGCGCTGGCGACTTCGACGTTCGCCGCATAGCCGGGCGCGAGCGCGACGTCGTTCTCGCCGGCGGGGCACGGCGCCATGTACTCGTGCGCGCCGAAGCCGCCCATCGCCCCGACGTCGGCCTCGACGCGGTACCACTCCAGGCCGGTGCGCTCGAAGATGCGGTCGTACGCCTCGCGCTGGCGCTCGTACGACGCGTCGAGGCCTTCGAGGTCGCGGTCGAACGAGTACGCATCCTTCATGATGAATTCCCTCGTGCGGAGCACTCCCGCGCGCGGGCGCGGCTCGTCGCGGCCCTTCGTCTGGACGTGGTAGAGCATCAGCGGCAGGTCGCGGTACGAGCGCACGATGCTCGAGATGTGGAACGTCAGCGTCTCCTCGTGCGTCATCGCGAGCACGAGCTCGGCGTCGCGGCGGTCGCGCAGCTTGAAGACCTCGTCGATCGCGTAGCGCCCGCTGCGCTTCCACAGCTCCGCCGGAGTGATGACCGGCATCAGCATCTCCTGGCAGCCGATCGCGTCCATCTCCTCGCGCACGATCTGGACGACCTTCTGGTGCGCGCGCCAGCCGGCGGGCAGCCAGGTCCACAGCCCCGAGCCGACCTGGCGCACGAGCCCCGCGCGGACCATGAGCTTGTGCGAGAGCGCCTCCGCATCGGCCGGCGGGCGCTTCTCGGTGGGCAGCAGCAGCTGGGACTGGCGCGTCAGCACGGACCGAACGCTACCGCCCGACTTCGGTCTGGCTACCTTGGGAGCAGATGCCACGCAAGCGACTGGTCGCGGCCGCCCTGGTCGCCTGCGTGCTGGCGCCGGCGGCCGCGGCGCACGCGAGCGCCACCCAGGTCTCGATCATGCAGGACGACGACCAGCTCGTGTACCGCGACGACGCCACGCGCGATCGCGCGCTGGACGAGATGAAGGCGCTGGGCGTGGACGTCGTGCGCGCGACCGTGCTGTGGCGCAACGTCGCGGCGGGCGTCTCGCGCAACGCGGCCGCGCGCAAGGACCTCGCCAGCCCGCGCGCCTACGGAGTCGCGGTGTGGAATCGCTACGACAACCTCGTGCGCGCGGCGCAAGCGCGCGGCCTACGGGTCTACTTCTCGGTCACGGGGCCGGCGCCCGACTGGGCGCACGCGAGGGCGCCGCGGCGGGAGCGAGACGCCGTGCGCCTGGCGTGGGAGCCCGATCCGCGCAAGTTCGCCAAGTTCGTCGTGGCGGTCGGGCGCCGCTACTCGGGGCACTACCGCGACGAGGACTCCGGCCGCAGCCTGCTTCCGAGAGTCGACTTCTGGGGGCTGTGGAACGAGCCCAACCAGGCCGGCTGGCTGGCGCCGCAGAACGCGTTCTCGCGCGAGGCCGGCCGGGTGATCCCGGTCGCGCCGATCATGTACCGCGAGCTGTTCCTGCGCGGGCGCCGCGCGCTCGACGATACGGGCCACGGCCGCGACACGATCCTGATCGGCGAGACCGCGCCGCTCGGCTCAGGCAAGCAGGGACCCCGCTCACCGATCCGACCGGCGAAGTTCCTGCGCGAGCTGCTGTGCGTCGACGCGCGCGGCCACCGCTTCCGCGGCCGCCAGGCGCGGGCGCGGCACTGCTCGGACTTCGACAAGTTCGGTCCTCTGCGCGCCTCGGCCTACGGCCACCACCCGTACACCAAGGACCTGGCGCCGACGCAGCGCGACGCGAGCCCCGACTCGATCACGATGGCCGACATCAGCAACCTCGGCGTGCTGATCGACCGCTACTCGCGCACCGGCCGGATCGCCAAGGGCCTGCCGATCGTGCTCTCCGAGTTCGGCTACGAGACCAACCCGCCCGACCCCTTCTCCGGCCAGCCGCTCGACCGCCAGGCCGAGTACATCAACGAGGGCGACTACCTGGCCGCCCAGAACCCGCGGATCCTCAGCCAGACGCAGTTCATCCTGAGGGACGCCGGCCCGGTCCTGCGCGCGCGGCCGGGGACGAAGCCCTACTGGTTCACGTACCAGTCGGGCCTGCTGTTCGCCGACGGCTCGCCCAAGCCCGCGGCGGCGGCGTACGCGCTGCCGTTCATCGCCAGGCCGACGGCCGGCGGCGTCGGGGTGTGGGGGCAGCTGCGCTTCCGTCCCAACGGGATCGTCGACCAGGTGCAGATCGAGCGCCTGAGCGACGACGGCACGACGTGGGAGCCGGTCGGCGCGCCGGTCGAGGTGATCAACCCGGTGGGGATGTTCCAGACGGTGCTCGACGGCGCCGGCCCGGGCGTGTACCGAGCGCACTGGACGGGGAGCGACCCGCCCGGCGACGTGGCGAGCCGCACCGTCCAGCTCGGCTAGAACCGCGCGGTGCGCGGCGGGCGCTGCGCGGGGTTCCCGCCGCCGGCGGCCGACGGCTTCTCACTGCATCGCGTGGCTGATCCGCGGGGTCCAGCGCGCGTGGGCCGATCCGCGCGTGGTCAACCTGAGCTGTACGTCTGGCGCGACGAGCCGCTCGGGCGCAACGGCTCGGGCTGACAGTCGGGGCTCTTCTACGCCGACGGGCGGCCCAAGCCCGAGCTCCCGTTTGCGGCGACGACGACGCGGGTGTGGGGGCAGGTGCGGCCGGCGACGACGCACCGCGTCGCCGTCGAGGCGCGGCCCGCGAGCGGCGCCTACCGCGAGATCGCGTCGCTGCAGACCGACGCGCGCGGCGGCTTCGCGCAGGCCGTCCGGGCGCCGTCGTGGGCGCGCTACGTGCGGGCCCGCGTGGTTGACGACGCCGCGGGCGCCGGGCCGGTCAGCCTGCCGGTCCGCGTGCGCCGCGGATAGTCGCCGCAAATTGCGGGAAGGACGGACCGATACGCCGGCGTCCGTTCATTTCCTGCTCTTGCAACGGATCTTCCAGCCGCGCGCGACGTCCCCGCTAGGTT
>VAWY01000098.1 GCA_005888335.1 Actinomycetota bacterium | reverse complement strand
CGGTGGTCGGCTACATCGCCGGCGTCACCGCCCCGCCGGGCAAGACGATGGGCCACGCCGGCGCCATCGTGTCGGGCTCGAGCGGCGGCGCGCAGGCGAAGATCGAGGCGCTCGAGTCGCGCGGCGTGCGGGTCGGACGGACGCCGACGCAGGTCGCCGAGATCGCCGTCGAGATTCTCGGCGCCTGACCCGCTCTAACCCTAACGTCGTTCGACACATGTACGAGGGCGCGCGGGGACCCGGTCGGGGACCACGCGCCGCATGTCACCCAGCAGCACGCCCGCCCGGCGGGCCCTCGCTCTCTGCCTCGCCGTACCCGCGTGTGCCGCCGGCGTCGCCTCGGCGGCGCCCTCGGCCACCGTCTCCCCGTCGGACGACACCTACGCCAGCGCCGTCCAGGCGCAGCGCAACTTCGGCGCGTCCAGCCGGCTGGTCGTCTCGCGCGCGCCGAAGTCGTTCGCCTTCCTGCGCTTCGACCTCGGCGCGAAGCCGGCGCCCGGCTTCCGCGCGACCCTGCGCCTCTATCCGCTGACCAACTCCGTCAAGGGACTGCGCGTGCGCCGCGCCACGGCCTCCGGGTGGAACGAGCGGGGCCTGCGCTACAGCCTGCTGCCGGCCACCGACCACCACGCGCTCGTGCGCACCGGGGCGCTGCGCGCTCGCCACTGGAAGGACGTGGACGTCACGCGCCTGGTCGACGACAGCGGCGTGCTCGGGCTGGCGCTGGCGACGAGCGGCCGCGACCGGGTCGTCCTGACCAGCCGCGAAGCCGGCGCGCAGGCGCCGCGGCTCATGCTGCGCAATCCCGCGGGGACGACGAGCGTCGCGCCGTCGGTGAGCGAGCCCGGCGCGCCCCCCGGCGCCGCGCCCTCCGGCTCGCCCGGCGCGCAGCCGGTCGACCTGCCCGGCCCCGTGCCGCCGCCCGCGCCGGCGCCCGCCCCGTCGCCGCTGCCCGCGCCCGGCCCGCAGCCCGGCTCGGCCCAGCCATGCGGCGTGACCGCGACGCCGCCCGCCTGGAAGCACGTCGTGTGGATCGTCATGGAGAACCACTCGACGTACCAGATCATGGGCTCGGCCAGCGCCCCGTACATCAACCACCTGGCCTCCCAGTGCGCCTACGCGAGCCAGTTCTTCGCCGAGACCCATCCGAGCCTCCCCAACTACATCGCGATGACGTCCGGCTCACCGCAGGGCATCAGCGACGACAGCCCGCCGTCCTCGCACCCGCTCAACGTGCCGAGCATCTTCTCCCAGCTCGGGCCCGACTGGAAGTCACTCCAGGAGGGGATGCCGAGCAACTGCCTGCGTGGCAACTCCGGCCGCTATGCGGTCAAGCACAACCCGGCCGCCTACTACATGAACATCGACGCCGCCTGCAAGGCGCAGGACATCCCGCTCGGCGCCCAGCCGGACGTCTCGGCGAAGTTCACGTTCATCACGCCCGACCTGTGCAGCGACATGCACGACTGCTCGGTCAACACCGGTGACACCTGGCTGTCGCGCTGGGTCCCGAAGATCCTCGACAGCCCCGAGTACAAGTCGGGCACGACGGCCGTCTTCCTCACGTTCGACGAGGACGACCACAGCGCCAACAACCAGATCACGACGCTCGTGATCGCGCCGAGCACGAAGCCCGGCGCGTCCGTCGCGACGCACTACACGCACTACTCGATGCTGCGGACCACCGAGGAGATGCTCGGCCTGCCGGCCAACCTCGGCGGAGCGGCCACGGCAGCGAGCATGAGGGCCGGGTTCAACCTCTAGATCCCGGCTGGACAGACGTACGAGGGGCGGCGGCGCGACCGGCGGGAACCACCCGCGCCGGCCGGGATGTCGCGCCGCCGTGCGGCCGGCCCCGGCCGGTCCCACGTCCCCAAACCGGATTGGTGGTCATGTCCTTCAGCAGTACGCCCGCTCGGCGGGCCGTCGCTCTGTGCTTCGCCATCGGCGCCTTCATGGCCGACATCGACGGGCGCGCATTGGCTGCGCCGTCGGCGACGCTCTCGCCGACGGATGACAGCTACGTCACGTCCAAGTACTCCGCGCGCAACTTCGGCACGTCCACGCGCCTCGTCGTCACGCGGCGGCCGGCGTCGCGCGCCTACCTGCGCTTCACGCTCGGCTCCGCGCCGGCGCAAGGCTTCAGCGCCACGCTGCGCATCTATCCGCTGACCAGCTCGAAGAAGGGCCTGCGGCTGCGCCGCGTGACGGACAGCGGCTGGGCCGAGCGCTCGCTGACGTACGGCTCGGCGCCGGCGGCCGATCGCGCGGTCGTGCGCTCGGGCCGGCTGCGTGCCCACCGGTGGAAGAGCATCAACGTCACCCGGCTCGTCAACGAGCGAGGCGTGCTGTCGGTCGCCATGGCCACAAGCGGTCGCCAGCGCATCGTTCTGGCCAGCCGCGAGAACCGCAAGCGCGCGCCGCGGCTCATCGTGCGCAATCCCGCGGGCACCACGAGCGTCACGCCGTCCACGTCTCCGAGCCCCGCCGCCGGTCCTGAACCCGGCGCCGCGCCCGACCCGGTCCCACCACCACCGCCCTCGCCGCCGGCCTCCGAGGCCGTCATCGCGGCCGCCGGCGACATCGCCAACTCCCCCACGAGCGGCGATGTCAGCGCGAAGCTGCTCGACACGCTCAATCTGGATGCGGTGCTCACCCTGGGCGACAACGCCTACCAGTCCGGCACCATGAGCGAGTTCAAGAGCTACTACGACCCGACCTGGGGCCGCCACAACGCGAAGGTCAAGCCCGCCCCCGGCAACCACGAGTACAACAGTGGCGGGACGGGCTACTTCGACTACTTCGGCGCCCTGGCCGGACCGCGGGGGAACGGCTATTACTCGTTCGATATCGGGGGCTGGCACCTGATCGCCCTCAACTCGAACGTCGCCCGGGACGCGGGCTCGGCCCAGGTGGCCTGGCTGCGCAACGACCTGGCGAGCCACAGCACGCAGTGCACCCTGGCCTACTGGCATCACCCGCGCTGGAACATCGGCACCAAGGGCGACGACGCGTCGCAGGCCGGGCTGTGGGACACCCTCTACGACGCCGGCGCCGACGTGGTGCTGGTCGGCCACGACCACAACTACCAGCGCTACTACCGCCAGAACAAGACCGGCGCCCGCGACGACGCGCGGGGCATTCGCCAGTTCACGGTGGGCACCGGAGGGGCGTCGCACTACGGCGTCTCGCTCAAGCCGCCGGCGGAGGTCGTCAACGCCGACACCTTCGGCGTGCTCAAGCTGACCCTGCGCCCGGGCTCCTACAACTGGCAGTTCCTCCCGGAGGCCGGGAAGACGTTCACCGACTCGGGCTCGGAGAGCTGCCACTGAGCTCTCGCTGAGCCGGGCCGATCGAGGCCTTCCGGCCGGCCTCTTAGCACGGGCTGACCGCGGCGCGCCCTCGCGCTGGACAGATGTACGAGGGCGCGCCGCAGCCCGATCGGGAACGACGCCAGGCGGCCCGAGCGTTCATGCCGCCCACACGGTGCGCCGGGCCGGTCCCACGTTCCCCGATCTCCCAAGGTGCTCATGCCCTTCAGCAGTTCCCCCGCCCGGCGGGCCCTCGGGCTCTGCCTTGTTCTCTGTGCTTTCGCCGCCGGCGTCGCCGGTCTGGCGTCGGCAGCGCCCTCCTCAACGGTGGCGCCGTCGGACGACGCCTACGCGACCGTCAAGCACGCCGACAGGAACTTCGGCGCGTCCAAGTACCTCATCGTCCGGCGCAAGCCGGCGACGCGCTCGTACATGCGCTTCAACCTCAACTCGGCGCCGGTGTCCGGCTTCCACGCGACGCTGCGCGTCTATCCGCTGACGAGCTCGAAGAAGGGCCTGCGCCTGCGCCGTGCCGCGGACACGGGCTGGACCCAGTCCGACCTGACGTTCCGCGCGCTGCCGAGCACCGAGAAGGCAGCCGTGCACTCCGGCGCGCTGCGCGCCCACCACTGGAAGGACATCAGGGTCACGCGCCTGGTCGGCCGCAACGGCGTGCTCTCGCTCGCGCTCGCGACGAGCGGCCGCGGGCGGATCGTCCTGGCCAGCCGCGAGTCCAAGCACGCGCCGCGGCTGATCGTCCGCAATCCCGCGGGGACGACCAACGTGACGCCGTCGACGCAGGCGCCCCCGGCCGCCTCGCCCGACCCGGTGCCGCCGCCGGCGCCCGCGCCCGCGCCGCCCGCCGGTCCCGAGCCCAACTCGTCCCAGCCGTGCGGCGTGCGGACGGCTCCGCCCGCGGCGTGGCAGCACGTCGTGTGGATCGTCATGGAGAACCACTCGACGTACCAGATCATGGGGTCGGCCAGCGCGCCGTACATCAACCACCTGGCCTCCCAGTGCGGCTACGCGAGCCAGTTCTTCGCGGAGTCCCACCCGTCGCTGCCCAACTACATCGCGATGACGTCAGGCTCGCCGCAGGGCATCGGCGACGATGCGCCGCCGTCCGCGCACCCGCTGAACGTGCCGAGCATCTTCTCCCAGCTGGGAAGCGACTGGAAGTCGCTGCAGGAAGGGATGCCGAGCAACTGCCTGCGCGGTGACTCGGGCCGCTACGCGGTCAAGCACAACCCGGCCGCGTACTACATGAACATCGACGCGGCCTGCAAGGCGCAGGACATCCCGCTCGGCGCCCAGCCGGACGTCTCGGCGAAGTTCACGTTCATCACGCCCGACCTGTGCAGCGACATGCACGACTGCTCGGTCAACTCCGGCGACACCTGGCTGTCGACGTGGGTCCCGAAGATCCTCGACAGCCCCGAGTACAAGTCGGGCACCACGGCCGTCTTCCTGACCTTCGATGAGGACGACGGCAGCGCCAGCAACCAGATCACGACGCTCGTGATCTCGCCCGGCACCACGCCCGGCGTGAAGGACGCGACGAAGTACAACCACTACTCGATGCTGCGCACGACCGAGGAGATGCTCGGTCTGCCGACCACCGTCGGTGGCGCCGCGTCGGCCCCGAGCATGCGCGCAGGCTTCGGCCTGTAGCCCACTCCGCTAACCGGGAACTCACAACGCCGGCGGTAGTGTCGCGGCCAGGACGCCGCCCGACACGGCCGCCGGCGTCGTGCTTCCCGGATGAGGCTCCACCTCCGCCCCCAGCCTCTGCTCGCGATCGGGCTCGCCCTGGTCCCGGTCGCACCGACCGCGGACTTCTTCGTCAGGGCCGACCGGCCGCGACAGGACTTCGGCGCCGACAAGCGCCTGGTCGTCGCCGGCCGGCCGACGGCCCGGGCGTATCTCCGCTTCCGGCTGTCCGCGCCGCTCCAGCCGGGGGCCGACGTGAAGCTGCGCATCTACCCTCTGGCGAGCGCGCCGGCCGGCGTCCTCGTCCGTCGCGCCTCGAGCCGGCCGTGGCGCGAGCGGGGGACGAGCTACCGCGGCGCGCCGAAGGTCGGCGCGCTGGCGATCGCGTCGGGCCCGCTGCGCCGGGGCCGCTGGCGCTCGATCGACATCACGCCCCTGGCCGGGTCCCGAAGCGACGTGTCGCTGGCGCTCACCGCCGCCGGCGTCCGTCCCGTGGCGATCGCGAGCCGAGAGTCGGGCGCCACCGCTCCTCGGCTCGTCATCGACGACGGCGAGGCGCTGCCGGCGCCCGAGCCCCTGCTTCCGGGCGTCCGGCCTCCGCCGGGCAAGCCGCCGGCCCCGATCGCCCCGGCCCCCGGGAGCGAGCCGTCGTCGGCGACGCCGTGCGGCGTCGCCGCCAGCCCGCCGGCGTGGCAGCACGTGGTCTGGATCGTCTTCGAGAACAAGAGCTACAGCGACATCGTCGGCGCGCCGGATGCGCCGTACGCCAACGCGGTCGCCGCCCAGTGCGGCCTGGCCACCAACTTCTTCGCCGAGGCGCACCCGAGCCTGCCCAACTACATCGCGATGACCTCGGGCTCGACGCAGGGCGTCACCGGCGACCGGACCCCGTCCGAGATCGTCCCGCCGCTGGCGGCGCCGAGCATCTTCTCGCAGCTGGGCGCGGACTGGAGGGCGCTCGTGGAGTCGATGCCGGCCAACTGCGCCACGTCGAGCTCGGGCGAGTACGCGGTCAACCACAACCCCGCCGTCTACTACCCGGACATCGCGGCCGCGTGCGCGCTGCAGGACGTGCCGCTCTCGGACCCGCCGGACCTCTCGGCGCGCTTCACGTTCATCATGCCGAACAGGTGCAACGCGACCCACGACTGCCCGGTCGCGACGGGTGACGCGTGGCTGTCGCAGTGGCTGCCGAAGATCCTCGACAGCCCGGAGTACCGGTCGGGGACGACGGCGGTGTTCATCACGTACGACGAGGGTCACGGCGGCCAGCAGATCGCGACCTTCGTGATCTCCCCGAGCACGCCGGTGGCCGCGCGCGACCCGACGCGCTACGACCACTACACGCTGCTGCGCACGACCGAGGAGATGCTGGGCCTGCCGCTGCTGGGCAACGCGGCGATCGCGCCGAGCAAGCGGGCCGGGTTCAACCTCTAGTGGGCCCGTCGGTGGGTCCGGCCAGCGACGCCCGAACCCCGTCGGACTCGTGGACGGGTCCACGGGGCCTGCTATACGGGTCGGTGCATGCCCGGCCTGACCGACGTCTCGCAGACCCTGGACGCCCTCGAGCGCAAGCTGCGCGACCTCGAGCGCGGGCTCGGGGCGCCGCCGCCGGCGGGGGCGCCAGCGGCGCCCGCCGCGCCATCGGCCGGCGCCGGCGGGCTGGACGAGCTCGCGCGCCAGATCGACGACCTCGCGCGCTTCCGCGAGCAGCTGCAGCGCGTGGGCCGCGAGCTCGAGGAGGAGTACGCGCGGGTGATCGCGCGGCTGGGCGGCGAGGCGGCCGGACCGGGGGCGCAGGCGGCGGCCCCGGCGGCGGCCGCGCCGGAGCCGCCGGCGCGCGTGCCGGACCGCGGGCCGGTCGCGCCGGCGGCGGCGCCGGAGCGGCCAGCGCCGGCCGAGCCCGCGCCGGAGCTCGCCGCGGCCGAGCCGGCCCCCGCGACCGAGTCGGTGGTGCTCGACGCCGGCCCGTTCGCCGACCTGGCCGCGCTCGGCGCGTTCGAGCAGGCGGTCGCCGGGATCGGCGGCGTGGCGGCAGTCGACGTGACCGGGTTCGAGGGCCGGCGAGCGGTCGTCGAGGTGCGCCTCGTCGCCCCCGTCGCGCTGCTCGACGAGCTGCGCGCCGCGCTGCCGCACGCGTTCGTGCGCGCGGCGGCGTCGCCCGGCCGGCTGGTGCTCGACCTCGAGCCGCAGCGATGACGCGCGCGCTGGCCGGGACGGCGGCGGCGCTCGCCGTCTTCGCGGTGTTCCTCATCGCCTTCCTCGTGGCCCCCGTCGCGGTGCTCGCGGTCTTCGCCCTCGGGCTCAGCGCGCTCGAGCGCGCGCGCCGGCGGCGCTAGACACGGCGGCGTCCGGCCCGCGGGTTATCGTCGCCGCGGTCCGGTGCAGCAGACGCCGATCGTCCCCGAGCCCAGCCGCGCCGCGCTGCGGCGCCTCGCGCTGCAGCTCGGGCTCGAGTTCGTCACCCTCGATCCCGCGCGCGGCGGCGAGCCCGACTACGTGGAGATCGGGCCGCTTGCGGCGTCGCTGATCCCCGAGGCCGTGTGCCGCTCGCGCCGGGTGCTGGCGATCGCCTACCGCGACGGCGTCGTCACGATCGCCTCGCCCGACCCGTTCGCCGACGTCCGTGACCTCACCGACCGCCCGGCCCGCGTGGTCGCCACCACTGCCGAGGACCTCGAGGCGGCGTTCGCCCGGGTCTTCGGCGGCGCGCCGGCGCCGGCCCCGGCGGCCGCGCCGTCCGGGCGGCTCGGTGAGCGCCTGGTCGCCGCCCGCGCGGCGACCGGCGAGCAGGTCGCGGTGGCGCTGGCGCTGCAGGCGCGCGCGGGCGGGCGCGTGGGCGAGCTGCTCGTCCACGCCGGGGCGACCGCCGAGCGCGATGTCGCGGTCGCGGTCGCCGAGCAGCTCGACCTGCCCTTCGCCGACGCCGACGCGGCGCAGCCGGACGCCGAGACGGTCGCGCTCGTCCCCGAGCGCCTCGCCCGCGCGCTGCGCGTGGTGCCGCTGGCCGCCGGGCCGGGCTGGATCGAGGTCGCCGCCGCCGAGCTGCTGAGCGAGGCGCAGCGCGACGAGCTGGCCTCGGCGTCCGGCGGTCGCGACGTCCGCCTCCGCCTGGCCGCACCGCGGGCGCTCGAGGCGCTGCTGCGTCGCGTCCACGCCGCCGAGCACGCGACGCTGGCGCGCTCCGAGCTGTTCGGCCGCTTCCCCGACGAGTCGGCCGCGCGGGTGCTGAGCCCGGCGCAGCGGCACGCCGGCGCGGCGCTCGTCGTCGCCGCGGTCGTCGGGCTGCTGACCGAGCCGGCCACGACGGCGACGATCGTGCTCGGCGCCGCCTCGAGCTTCGTCGTCGCCGCGACCGCCTACCGCTTGGCGCTCGCCTTCGGCGCCCTCGGGCGCGGCGGCGGCCTGGCGGTCTCGCCGGCCGAGCTGGCCGCGCTCGACGAGCGCCGGCTGCCGACGTACACGGTGCTCGTCCCGCTCCTGCGCGAGGCGGCCGTGCTCGGGCGCCTGCTCGCCGCGCTGACCGCGCTCGACTACCCGCGCCACCGCCTCGACATCCGCCTGCTCGTCGAGGCCGACGACGCCGAGACGCTGGCCGCCGCGCAGCGCGCCGACCTGCCGCCGCACGTCACGCTCGTCGAGGTCCCGCCCGGCGCGCCGCGCACGAAGCCGCGCGCGCTCGCCTACGGGCTGCTGCTGGCGCGCGGCGAGCGCGTCGTCGTCTACGACGCCGAGGACCGCCCGCCGCCCGACCAGCTCAAGGCCGCTGTGGCGGCCTTCGCCCGCGCCGGCGCGCGCGTGGCGTGCCTGCAGGCCCGCCTGGCGCCGTTCAACGCCGAGCGCGGGCTGCTGGAGCGCTGGTTCGCCGCCGACTACGCGGTCCAGTTCGACCTGCTGCTGCCGGCCCTCGCCGCGCGCCGGCTTCCGCTGCCGCTGGGCGGCACGTCGAACCACCTGGTCACCGAGCGGCTGGTCGAGCTCGGTGGCTGGGACCCGTACAACGTCACCGAGGACGCCGACCTCGGCATCCGCCTGCACAAGGCGGGGCTGCGGACCGCGGTGCTCGACTCGACGACGCTCGAGGAGGCGCCCGGCGAGCTGGGCAACTGGATGCGCCAGCGCTCGCGCTGGAGCAAGGGCCACGTGCAGACGCTGCTCGTGCACCTGCGCCACCCCGCGCGGCTCGCGCGCCGGCTCGGCGCGCGCGGGTCGCTGGCCTTCGCCTTCGTCCTCGGCGGCGCGCTGGTGCCCGTGCTCGCCGCCCCCTTCTGGCTGCTGACCACGCTGTGGTTCCTCGCCGGTCCGGGCTGGCTGCGCGACGTCTTCCCCGGGGCGGTCTTCCACCTCGCGGCGGTGGGCGCGCTCGCCGGCACGGTCGGCGCGCTGCTGTTGGCGGTCGCGGGAGCGCTGCAGCGCGGCCTGTTCGGCAGCGTGCGCCACGCGCTGCTCGCGCCGCTCGCCTGGGGCCTGGTCTCCGCGGCGGCGTGGCGCGGCGTGCTCCAGCTGCCCGCGCGCGCGCACCTGTGGGAGAAGACGGAGCACGGCCGCGATCGCCCGGAGGACACGTGATGGCCGTCGCGATTGCGCCCAGGACGATCCCGTCCGTGGCGGCGCGCCAGGCGGCGCCGGCGGCGCTCGCGCTCCGCGCGGTCGTCGCGCTCGGCGTCGCCGCCGGCTACGGCCTGCTCGGCGCGCACCTCGTCCTCGGGCTCGACGCGACCGCGCCTGACGCGCTCGACCGCCTGGCGCGCGCCGAGCTCGTCTGGCACGGCGCGGCGCCCAAGCTGGCCGCGCTGGGCTTCGGCGCGCCGCCGCTGAGCGGCCTCGCGCTCGTGCCGCTCGCCGTGGTCCAGGCGCTCGCCACCTCGCTGGCCGCGCTGCCGATCTTCGGCGGCGTGTGCGGCGCCGTCGCCGTCGTCGCGCTCGACCGCACGCTGGCGCGCTGCGGCCTGCGCGCCCTGCGCCGCGTCCCGCTCGTCGCGGCGTTCGCGCTCAACCCGCTCGTCGCCTTCCAGTTCACGACGGGCACGCCCGCCGCGCTGGAGCTCGCGCTGCTCGCCGTCGCGCTGCGCGGGCTGGTCGGCTGGGCCAACCACGCCGACCCGCGCGCGCTGCTCGGCGCCGGCGCCGCGTTCGCCGCCGCGGTGCTCACCCGCTACGAGCTGGCCGCGTGGGCGCTGGTCGCCGGGCTGCTCGTCGCCGCCGCGCTCGCGGCCCGCGGCGCGCCGCGCGACGAGATCGAGGGCTCGGCGACCGCCTTCCTCGCGCCCGCGGTCGCCGCCATCGCCGTCTGGACGCTGCTCAGCGCGGTCATCGCGCACGCCGCGTTCGGCTGGGCGCGCGACGCCTTCGACGCGGGCCCGCCGGCCGGGCTGCTCGCGAGCGACGCCGCGCGGCGCCTCGGCGACCTGCTCGTCCAGGCCTCGCCGCTCGCCTTCCTCGCGCTCGCCGCCCTGCTCGGCGGGCGCGCGCCGCGCCGCGACGCCGTCGCCGCCGGTCTGGCCGCGCTCATCGCCGTCGGCGCCACCGCCGCCGCGGTGCACGCGTACGCCGCCGACCGGACCGGCCCGCTCTCGCTGGCCGCCGGGCCGCCGCTGCTGCTCGCGTCGCTCGCCGGCGCGGGGTGGGCGCAGCGCGGCGCGGGGGCGCGGCGCCAGCTGCTGTGGGTCGCGACCCTCGTCCTGCTCGTCGCCGGCGGCGCGACCGCGTGGCGCGCGCTCGAGCGCTTCCCGTACCAGAGCGGCGAGCGGGCCTGGGCGCGCGCGCTGCGCACCGGCGCCGACCAGCGCACGACGGCCGCGGCCGGGGCGATCGGCCGCGCGGTGCGCGCGACGGGGGCGGGCCGCGCGCGGGTCCTCGCCGACGAGGCGGGGAGCGGCGCGGCGATCGTGCTCAGCGAGCGCCCGGCCGCCTTCCTCACCCACGCGGGCGCCGGCGACGCGCGCTGGCGCGCGGCCGTCCGCGCGCCCGCCGGCCGGGTCGACTACGTGCTCGCCGCCCGCGGCGACGCGATCGACCGCGCCCGGCCCGGCCTGCTCGACGGCCGCAACCGCGGGCTGCTCGTCATCGCGGCCGCGGGTCCCTACGTCCTCGCCCGGGTACTCCGATAGTGGGCGCGTCCGTAAGTCGGGCGGGTCGTCGGGCGTCGCTGGCCGTCGACTGGGGCCGGCCGGCGTCCGAAGGTGTGCCCCAGGCACATCGAGGACCGACGGGTGGCGCCAGGCGGCTGCCAGCGGCGGTCGAAACCCGTCGGACTTGCGGACGGGTCCGCTAGTTTGCGCTCGCTCGTCGCCCTCGGCGCCGCCCTCGTCGCCTTCATCGCGACCTCGCCCGCGTCCGCGACGCCGGGCTGGCAGCCGCCCGCGACGCTGTCGGCCGCGGGCGCCTACAACGTCCGCGTCGGCATCGACGCCCGCGGCGACGCCCTCGCCGTGTACTGGCAGAGGGCGAGCGACGCCGAGCCGAGCGCCTACCGGCTCGAGGCGGCGTGGCGGATGGCCGGCGGCGCGTGGAGCGCACCCCAGCAGCTGACGCCGCCCGGACTCGTCGGCGTCGCCCCCGCCGGCGTGGCGGTCTCGGCGCCCGGCCAGGTGACGATCGGGCTCCTCAGCGCCGACGGAGCCGCGCGCGTCGCCGAGGGACGCCTCGGCAAGCCCCCCGCCGTGCGCGAGGTGGCGCCGGCGGGCTCGGATGCGGGGCGCGTGAGCGTCGCCGTCGACGACGCGGGCGAGGCGGTGGCGGCGTGGACGGGCACCACGGGCGTGGTGCGCGCAGCGCTGCGCGCCCTCGACGGGCGCTGGAGCGCCCCGCGGACGCTCGGCGCGCACGCCAACGGCGCGCCGCCGGTGGTCACGATGAACCCGGCCGGAGCCGCGGCCGTGGCCTGGGCGCAGAGCGACGGCGGCGCAGCGCGGCTCGCCTACCGCCCGCCCGCCGGGCAGCTCGGGCCCGCGGAGTCCGCCCCCGTCCCGGCCGCCCTCCTCGGCACGCAGGTCGCAATCGACGTGGCCGGCGAGGCCGTCGTCACGGGCGCGCCGGTCGGACCGGCCGGGTCGATCGGCTTCGCGGTCCGCAACGCGCTCGGCGGCTACGGCCCCGGGCAGTCGCTCGGCGACGGCTCGGTCGAGCAGGCGCTGGCCGAGCCGAGCGGCGCCGTGTCGCTCGTGGCCGGCTCGCGCACGCCGGACGGGCAGTACGCGGTGCGGTTCGCCACGCGCCGCGCCGACGGCGCCGTGATCGGTCCGGTGACCCTCGACGCGGCCAACGCGGCCGCCCCGCGCGCCGCGCTGACGTACGGCGGCGCCGTCCTCGCCACGTGGACGCGCGCCTTCGACGGCCAGGCGCGCGGCTCGCAGATCGCGGTCGCGCGCCGCAGCGCGCGCGGCGAGTGGTCGGCCGCGCAGGTGATCTCCGACCCGGACTCGATCGGCTCCGACATCGCGGCGAACGACGCGGGGCAGGCGGTCGTCGCGTGGTCGCACAACACGACGCCGGGCGACATGCGCAGCGCGGCCGTGCAGGCCGCCGTGCTCGAGGACCCCGCGCGCCCGGTCGCGCCCGCGCCCCCGGCGGTCGACGTCGCGGTCCCGGCGCCCCAGCGGCTCGGCCCCACGCCGCTCAGAGCGGTGGTCACCTGCGCGCACCGGTGCGCGATCACCGCGCAGGGCCTCGTCCACGTCGGCTCGCGCGCCTGGCCCCTCTCGCCCGCGAGCGCCGTCGCGGCGAGGGCTCCCCACGCCGCGAGGGTGCGCCTCGCGGTGCCGCCCGCGGCCCGCCGCGCCGCCCGCGCGCGCCGCGGCGGCGCGCGCGCCTGGGCGTCGGTCACCGCGACCGCCCGCGGCCGCTCCTCGCGCCCTATCTCGGTGAGCCGGAGGCTGCCGCTCACGCTCGGGCGCCGCCACCGCGGACGCTGAGGACAGGCCCTATGGTGCAGGGCATGGCCGACACGATCTCCTTTGCCCGCGGAGCCCCCTCCCTCGACATCGTCGACGTCGACGGCCTCAAGGAGGCGGCCGCCCGCGCCTTCGCCAACGACCCGGGCGGCGCGACCGCGTACGGCACGTCGGTCGGCTACGTCCCGCTGCGCAAGTGGATCGCCGAGCAGCACGGCGTGGACGTCGACAACGTGCTGGTCACCAACGGCTCGATGCAGGCCGACGCCTTCCTCTTCGACGAGCTCGTCGCGCCGGGCGACGCGGTCGTCGTCGAGCGCCCGACCTACGACCGCACCCTGCTCGGCCTGCGCCAGCGCCAAGCCGACGTGCGGCCCATCGAGCTCGAGCCCGACGGCATCGACGTGGGCGGCCTGGGCACGCTGCTCGACAGCGGCGTGCGCGCCAAGCTCGCCCACATCATCCCCAACTTCCAGAACCCCGCCGGCTACACGCTGTCGCGCGACAAGCGCGAGACGCTGCTCGAGCTCGCGCGCGACCACGACTTCCTCATCTTCGAGGACGACCCGTACGTCGAGCTGCGCTTCAGCGGCGAGCGGCTGCCGACCATGCTCTCGATGAGCTCCGGCGAGCACGTCGTCTACGCGTCGTCGTTCTCCAAGACCGTGTGCCCGGGCATCCGCGTCGGCTACCTCGTCGGCCCGGCCGAGCTGATCACGCGGATCCAGAAGCGCGCGACCAACACCTACATCTCGCCGAACATGGTCGCGCAGGCGATCGTCTACGAGTTCTGCGCGAGCGGGGCGATCCGCCGCTCGATCGACACGGTCAAGGAGGCGCTGCGCGAGCGCGTGCAGAAGCTGGCCGCCGCGCTCGAGCGCGACCTCCCCGACGCGAGCTTCGTCCCGCCGGAGGGCGGCTACTTCATGTGGGTCACGCTGCCCGGCGGCACCGACGTCGGCGCGATGTTCAGCGAGGCCGCCGCGCGCGGGGTGCAGTTCGTCAAGGGGACGGACTTCCTGCTCGAGGGCGGGAGCAACACGCTGCGCCTGGCCTACTCCGGCGTGACCGCCGACCAGATCGACGAGGGCGTGCGCCGCCTGGCCGACGCGTACCGCGCGGTGGCGGGCGCGACCGCGATGGCCTAAACGTCCAGGCTGCTCAACCGCCGCTCAGCGCTGCCGAGCGGCGGACCGATCTCTGGCGCAGCCAAGAGGCGAAAAAGGCAAACCCGTCGTGAGGCGGGGACGCAAAGCCAGAGGTCTCGCAATCCGGCGAGATAGCTCGGCTGCCGTCGAAACGAACGACAAGGAGTCGATCGTGACGATCGGTATGAACCTGCGGAAGGCCCTGTCCGGCACGACCCTCGCGCTCGCCATGGCGGCCGCGGTGATCCTCGTGCCGGTGGGTGCTCAGGCAGACAACGGCGGGATGCCGGCGGGGAAGTCCGTCTGCAACACCGCCAGCCACAACGGCACCGGTGGGAATCTGTCGGTCGACGCGCTCGATCCGCAGACCGCGATCCGCAACAGCACCGACCTGCGGGCGAAGAGCGGCGGGAGCTACAACGCCGCCATGCACTCGCAGGCCCTGTCGCTGTGCAGCACGCCGGAGCCGACCCCGGTGACGACCCCGGACCCCGGGTACACGTCGGCCGGCGCCGTCGACATCACCTGAGCCGCACCCGCGCCGTCCGCCCCGGCCCGCTCCGCCGGGGTGGACGGTCGCGCACCGCTCGCCGAAACGTCCAGCGGCGCCGGCCGCCGCTCAGGCGAGCCTGCGGCCGCGCCGATCCTCACGCCGAACCAGTAGGCGTCAGGGGCAAACCCGTCGTGAGGCGGGGACGCAAAGCCAGAGGCCTCGCGCAGGAGCGAGGTGGCTCAGCTGCCGACGCAGACCCTCTCGGAGGTCTTTGTCGTGACGATCGGTATCAACCTGCGGTCCGCCGTGACCGGCGGCGCGCTGAGCCTCGCGCTCGCGCTCGCCCCGGCGACGGCCCAGGCCAAGAAGGAAGCGGACGCCGCCACGAACGGTGGCGCGCCCGGCGTGTGGGTGTGCAACGAGGCCGGCATGGCCTTCCTGGGCGGGACGCTCGACGTCATCGACCCTGCTGCCGACCCGAACCCGCCGGCCCGCCACAAGAACGACCTGCGCGCGCTGCCCGGCCACGGCGTCGGCCTGGTCAACGCCGCCTCGAACTCGCCCGCGCTCGCGCTGTGCGGCGAGCCGGCGCCCGCGCCGCCGACCGGCGGCGACACCGGCGGTGACCCCGGCGGCGGCTCGACGAGCGACCTCAGCGGCACCGGGGACGGCAGCTGGAGCGGCGCCGGCGACCCCGCCACCGGCGGCCCGGTCGACATCGTCTGACCGGCGGGCGGCGCCCGCCCCGGCTCCGGCTGGGGGCGGGCAGCCCCGCTCGCTCTGCCCTGACGGTCCGACGATCGTCCAGCCGCGCTGGACCACGCTCGTCCGCGCCCGGACGACTGTCGATACGTGAGCCACGCGCCAGGACGGCGCAGTGGGCAGAAAGGAGTCTGGAATGTCCCATTGGAAGGGCTTCACGCCGGTCGTGCCGGCGAAGGGCAAGAAGCATCACGGTTCAAGCCACAGCAGCTCGAGCTCGTCGAGCTCGGGACACGGCACCGGCGGTGCCGGCGGCTGGGGGGGCAGCAGCACCGGCGGCGGCAACCCGGGCCAGGGCGGCGGCGTCGACATCGTGTAGCCACCCCGTGGTTCCCCGACCTGATACGCCGTGCCCGGACCCCGCCCCCGGCGGGGTCCGTTCGTGTGAGGGGCCGGTCGCATGAAGCGGCTCGTCCCAGAGGCGCCCACCGTCCCTGTCCGCGACATCTTCCGGCGGTTCTGGCCGTTCGCCCGCCCGCTGCGCCGCTGGCTGTTCGTGGCGCTGCTGCTCACCGCGACCGGTCCCGCGCTCGAGGCGGCGACGATCTGGCTGTTCAAGGTCCTCATCGACCAGGTCCTCGTGCCGCGCGACTTCGGGCCCTTCGGCTGGCTGGCCGCCGCGTACCTGGGCATGACGCTCGCGCGCGGCGCGCTGTCGTTCGCCGACGACCTGCTTTCGGCCTGGCTGGGCGAGCGGTTCGTCCTGGGCCTCCGCGTTGCGTTCTTCTCCCACCTCCAGCGCCTCTCGCTGGACTTCTTCGACCGCCGGCAGATGGGCGACGTGCTCAGCCGCCTGGGCGGCGACGTCGCGGCCATCGAGGCCTTCGTCCTGTCGGGCGTCGCCGACGCCGCCTCTTACGTCCTGCGGCTGCTGTTCTTCGCGGGCGCCCTGCTGCTGGTGGACTGGCAGCTCGCGCTCGTCGCCTTCGTCGTCGCCCCGCTGTTCGGCCTCGCCTCGCGGACGATGACGAGACGGATCAAGCGCGCCTCGCGGGCGCGGCGCCGGCTGGCCGGGACGATCAACGCCGTCGCCGAGGAGAGCCTGGCGAACATCCAGCTCGTCCAGGCCTACGGCGGCCAGAACCGCGAGTTCGCCCGCTTCCACCGCGAGAGCCGGGCGGCGCTCGACGCGGCCATGGTCGCCACCCGCCTGCGCGCACTCTTCAGCCCGCTGGTCGAGCTCATCGAGCTTGCCGGCGCGCTCGTCGTCATCGGCCTCGGGACCTGGAAGCTGTCCGAGGGCCAGCTGACGCTCGGAGCGTTGCTGATCTTCATGACCTACCTGAACGGGCTCTACTCGCCGATCCGCGGGCTCACGAAGCTCGTCAACACGCTGTACGCCGCCTCGGCCGGCGCCGAGCGCATCATCGAGTTCCTCGACGAGCGCCCGGCGATCCGCGAGGCACGCCGGCCGCGCCGCCTCGACCCGGCCCGCGGCGAGCTGCGCGTCGAGCGCGTCGGCTTCAACTATCCGGGCGCCGACACGCTGGCCGTTGACGGGTTGTCGTTCACTGCCGAGCCGGGCGAGACGGTGGCCATCGTGGGCGCCAGCGGAGCGGGCAAGTCCACGCTGATCAAGCTGCTGCTGCGCTTCTACGACCCCACCGCGGGACGGATCCTGCTCGACGGCCACGACCTGCGCGACCTCGAGCTCGCCTCGCTGCGGGCCAACCTCGCCGTCGTCCTCCAGGAGACCCAGGTCTTCGACGGCACGGTGCGCGAGAACATCGCCTACGGGCGCCCCGGCGCCGACGAGGGCGAGATCATCGAGGCGGCGCGCGCGGCCGACGCCCACGAGTTCATCACCATGCTCCCCGACGGTTACGACACCCGCGTCGGCCAGCGCGGGCGGCGCCTGTCGGGCGGCCAGCGCCAGCGACTGGCCATCGCCCGCGCGATGGTTCGCGACGCGCCGCTCCTCGTGCTCGACGAGCCCACGACGGGCCTCGACGGCGAGAGCTCCGAGCGCCTGCTCGAGCCGCTGCGCCGCCTCGCCGCCGGGCGCACGACGATCGTCATCTCCCACAACCTGCTCACGGTCCGCGAGGCGACGCGGATCGTCGTTCTCGACGAGGGCCGCCTGATCGAGCAGGGCGCCCACGGCGACCTGCTGGCCGCGGGCGGCGCCTACGCGCGCCTGTACGACCTGCACCACGGCGCGCCCACCCGTCCGCACCTGCGGGTGGTGGCCTGATGAGCGAGCCTCTGCGTCCCGGGAGCGAGCTCGCGCCGGGCTACGAGGTCGTCGCGCACCTCAGCCGCAACCAGGCGCTCGACGTCTACGACCTGCACAGCGCGGAGCGCGCCTGCCGCTGCGTGGGCAAGGTCGTGCGCCCGGACCGCACCGACGACCGCGCCCGGGCGCGGCTCGTCCGCGAGGGCGAGGTCCTGCTGGGGCTGACGCACCCGCACCTCGTGCGCGCCTACGAGCTGCTGCGCGAACCGGAGCCGGTGCTGATCCTGGAGACCCTGACCGGCGAGACGCTCGGTCACCTGTTCGACGAGTCCGGCCCGCTCGCGAGCCCCGACGTCGCCGAGTTGGGCCGGCAGCTGTGCTCGGCGCTCGCCTACCTGCACCGCCGCGGGTGGCTGCACCTCGATCTCAAGCCGGGCAACGTGATCAACGATCGCGGCGTGGCCAAGGTGCTCGACCTCTCGCTCACCAGGCCGCCGGGCCCGGTTTCGCCGGGGCTGGGCACCCGCGAGTACGCGGCGCCCGAGCAGGCGGCCGGCGGCGAGGCGACCGCCGCCACGGACGTCTGGGGCATCGGCGTCCTGTTGTACATGGCGGCCGCCGGGCGCCGGCCGTTCGACCGGGGAAGCGAGCAGTTCCCGCAGCTGACGCAGCGCGCGCCGAAGGTGACCGGCCTGCCCGCCGGGCTCTGCGCTGCGATCGACGCGTGCCTCGAGCCCCACCCGTGCGACCGGCCGTCGATCGACGATCTCGCGACCGCGCTGGGTCCGCACGCCCACGAGCTTCCCGCGGCCGCGTAGCGCGGACTAGCGCCCGTACGGCCGCTCGCCCAGCACGAGCTGGCGGGGAAGCGCCACGCGCGGCGGCGGCGACGGATCGGCCGTCACGGACACGGTCTCGGCGACGCTGCGCGTGACCGTCGACCGGCCGCCGTCGTGCTCGACGACGACCTCGTCGTCGCCGGCCTCGGCCAGCGTGCCCTCGAGGCCCGGCTCGAGGCCACTCTGCTTGAGGTAGTGCAGGAGGTCCTCGGCCTCGTTCTCGAACCGCAGCACGCGAACGCGCGCGCCCTGCTCGACGTCGGCGAGCGGGACGCCCTCGATCCGGTGGCCCGCGCGGATCGGATGGCCGTGCGGGCACGTCTTCGCGTTGCCGATGGCGGCGAGCATGCGCTCCTCGAGCACGGGCGACATCGCGTGCTCGAGGCGCTCGGCCTCCTCGTGCACCTCGTCCCACGGGATCCCCAGGACGTCGGTCAGGAACCGTTCGATCAGCCGGTGGCGGCGCACGATGTGCTCCGCGTGCTCGGCGCCCTCGGTCGTGAAGCGGATCGTCTTGTCGTCGGCGCGCGTGATGTAGCCGTCGCGCTCGAGGCGGCCGATCATCTCGTGCACGGTCGGCGCCGACAGCTGCATCGCCCGCGCGACGTTGGCGCCCGTCATGGCCAGCCGCGCCTCCTGCAGCCAGAACAGGGTCTGTAGGTACTCCTCTTCGGCGACGGTCGCATCGGCCATGGGGGCAATCCTAGTCGCGCGGTGTGAGCGCCAGGACGGCGGTCAGCGACCGCTCGGGGCCGGGCCAGTGCTCGCGCACGATCTCAGGGCCGGCGGCCCTCACGACGCCGCGAAGCAGCAGCGCAAGAACGATCGCGTCGTCGAGTTGGCCGGCGACCGGCACGAAGTCCGGGATCAGGTCGATCGGGCACGCGAGGTAGAGGACGCCGGCGCCGAGGGCGATCCGGCGCGCACGCGGGACGCGCGGATCGCGGGCCAGCCGGCCGAGCAGCACCGCGCAGTCGGGCGCGAAGCGGGCGAGCGCCGCCGCGTCGGTGCGGCGGCCAGCGACCGCGAGCGCGAGGATCGCGGCGACGTAGAGCGCGAGGACGGCGAGCAAGGCGACCAGCGCCGGGCTCATCGCCCGGGCGGTCGGTCGCGCGGCGGACGGAACTCGAGCTCGCGGGCGAGCGTGCGCATGCGCTCCTCGGCGAGCTCGACGAACGCCCGCGTCGCCGGCGAGAGGTGCGCGCCGCGGCGCCAGACGAAGGCGAAGGTGTCGTAGAGCGGCTCGGCGAACGGGACCCAGCCGAGCCGGCGGGAGACCCGGCTGCCGAGCGCCAGCAGCAGCCCGCGCGCGACCACCGTGTCGCCGAGCCCCCGCCAGGTCAGCTCGAGCGCCATCACCGGCTCCTCGACGTCGATCTGCGGTTCCAGCGTGACGCCCGCCCGCTGGGCGAGCTCGACGAGCTGGCGGCGGGTCGGATCGGCGACGCCCCAGGTCGCGTCGGAGAAGATCAGCGGCGCCGCGGACAGGCGCTCGATCGTCATCGGCTCCTGCAGCCGGGCCGGATCGGTGCTCGCGTAGACGAGTTCGTCGCGCAGCACGGGGCGGACCTCCAGGCCGCGATCGTCGACCGGCAGCGCGACGGCGCCGGCTTCTAGCTCGCCCACGCGGACGGCCTCGGCGACCTCGGTGGAGTTCTGGCCGATCAGCCGGACGCGCACGTCGGGATGCCGCTTGCGGAACGCAGCGACGAGCTCGATGCCGACGTAATAGCGCGACGACCCCCACGTGCCGAAGGCGGCCGTGCCGCCGCGCAGCGTGCGGACCTCGGCCACCGAGTCGCGGGCCGCGTCGACGTCGGCGAGCGTCCGCTCCGCGTAGGGCCGCAGGGCGCGCCCGGCCTCGGTGAGCGCGACGCCGCGCCCGACGCGGTGAAACAGCGCGACGCCGAGCTCGTCCTCGAGCCGGCGCACCTGCTCGGACAGCGACGGCTGCGCCATGTGCAGGGCCTCCGCGGCGGCCGAGAACGAGCCGTGCTCGACCGTCGCGAGGAAGTACTGGAGCTGCTGGAGCGTCATAGGCCAAGCCTTGGGCTCATGCAGGTAATCAAGGCTACAACCGGGCGAACGTACGTCCGATCATGTGGACATGACCATCATCATCATCACCGCCGCGACGGCCGCCTTCGGCGCACTTGCCGCTCGCTTCGGGGTGGAGCAGCGCCCGGGCTTCGATGAACGTCCGGAGCTGGACATCCCGCGCCACTACGGCCTCCGCTAGAGGCCCCTTTCCCTCGCTTCGCGCCTGCCACCGCCCGCCGGGCGGTGGCTTTCGCGCGTCCCGGCTAGCTAGGTCGCCGGGACCTGCTCGGTCATCCGGGCGATGTTCCACGCCGCCTGGACGGGATCGAGGAACTTGGGCGGGCTGCCGAAGTGGAAGCGGTCGTCGTAGACGTAGTTCTTGGTGAAGCCGGTCTTGGGGTAGTTCGGGTAGCTCGGGTCCGTGGACGCATACTTGGTCCCGACGGGCCCGCGGTACTTCTGCGCGATCGCGCCCCTGACCGTCAGCGAGGTCACCGTGGGCGGCGTTGTGCCGCCCGGGTTCGGGCACGTGTAGTTGTCCACGACGAACGAGCCGTTGACCGCGAGGATGGCGGCGTCGATCGTGACGTTGGCCGGCGCGCTCGCGGTGACGGTGGAGGTGCAGGTGCTGCCGCTGAAGGTCGGGTTGTAGGGCGCCGTCGTCCCGGCCGGACGGTAGATGCGGACGTAGTTGTTGGCCACCAGTCCGAGCATCGCGGTGCTGTTGTTCTTCGTCAGGTTGCCGTTGATGACGATGTCGTTCTGCGCGCCGATCGTCACGCTCTGGGAGTAGTCGCCGTGGACCCAGACGTCGCCGCACTTCATCGCGTTGGCGCCCGTCGGGTAGGGCGTGTCAGGGTCGTAGCCGGTGGTGCAGAGCGGGTCGTTGTCGGCGTAGATGATCCCGCTGGCCGGGATGGCCTGGTTCGTCAGGGTCGCGCCGCCCTGGACGCTGATGTCGAACTGGTTGCCGTGCAGCGTGAGGTCGATGCGCCCCGTTCTCCTGTACGCGGTGCCCGACAGCGCCGAGTTGCCGGTGGGCATCTGCATCTTCGCCGCGACGAGGTTGCTCGTGCCCAGGAAGTTCGCCGTGCCGCCCGTTCCGCACTGGCTGACCGACGGGTAGCCCGACGCGCTGCCGCCGACGGGCAGCGTCGCGAGATCGGGGTTGCCGTTGGCGATCTCGACGGCATCCTGGGGTCCGCGCCCGAAGGGCACCGTCCCGCAGACGACGATCGAGTCGTTGGTGTGGAACGGACCGTCCACGTGGTCGCCCGGATTCGGGCCCTGCGGCCCGTTGAACTGCAGCTGGGCGCAGGTCAGCGTCCGCGCCGGCGCCGGGGTCGTGATCGCGAGCGACGCGTTGCCGCGGCCCTGCCACCAGTACTGCAGGCAGCCACCGCTCGCGGTCGGCGGCGGCGCCTGCGCCGCCCAGGCCTGGAAGTCCGTGGGGGTGGAGGTCACGTTGGGCCCGAGCGCCGCGAAGTTCTGGAGCGCCGGAGTGAGCGTCTCGTAGTCCGAGAAGTACAGGAAGTCGAGGAAGCTCGAGCGGCGGAAGGTGGCGATGATGCTGCGCTTCGCGGGGCAGCTGCCCGCCGCCGATCCGCCCGACGTCGCCCCGTCGCAGCTCGCCGCACCGCTGCGCGGGCGGCCGGTGACGCGGATGCGGAACGTGCGCGTGGCCGGGTCGACCATCGACGCGTCGTTGTTCTCGATGCACTGCGTCGAGCCGGGTGCGGGCAGCAGCTCGACCGTGAACTGGTCGGTCGCGCCCGGGATCGTCCTCCACTTGCGCGGCGTGACCCCGTCGTACTTCTGGTTGACGGGCATCGACGTCTCGCCCGTCGGGATCGGCACGTTCGTGCAGTGCGACCAGTACGACGGATCCTGCGCGAGCTGCGCCTGGTACCACTGCACGCCGGCCTCGGCGCCCGCCCAGGCGCGCTTCTGGTCGTGCGCGTAGCTCCCGTTGCCGACGTCGCCGCTCGCCGCGGTCCACGCACCCACGCCCACGCTCATGGCGATGAGCAGCACCATGATCGCGAGGATCATGGTGAAGCCGCGCTCCTCGGCGAGCCGAGCCCTCAGACCTGACATGCCGGCCCTCCCACGGCGGTGCCGCCCGAGTAGGCGGGGGGCAGGCGCATCGTCACGTCCTCCTCGAACGTCGCCTTGGCAGGGGCGTAGGTGGTGCCGTTGCGCGGGGCGACCCGGACGCCGACGCGCACGCGGGCGACCGACGCCTTCTGGGCGGCCGTCATCGTGCTCGGGTCGAGCGGCGTCGTGCCGTCCTCCGGGATCAGGCCGAAGACCGCCGACGAGTGACCCGGCAGCGTGTTGGCCGTGCCGCTGGGCTCGACGTCGGTGAGCAGGACGTCGTCGGGCTGGTTGGCGGGCGTGACCGACGGATCGGGCGGGACGCCGGTGAACGTCCAGCGCTTCCGCGTCAACGTCTTGGCGACCGGGTCGTAGACGAGCTGGTGGATCTCGGGGACGAAGTCGTTCGTCGCGTCGGCGTCGTCGATGGCCGACTTCGCCGGCACGGCGGTGTAGAACGTCACCTGGGTGTCGCCGGCCGAGATGAGCGGCGCCTGCAGGGCGCCGCCTGTACCAGCCACGCAGACTGCCGAGCGCAGGTCGCGCGACAGCCGCTCGAGCGCGATCCGGCCGCGCTGCTCGGCGGCGACGCGATCCCTCACCTTCTGCTCGGCGGGAAAGGCCTGATCGACGAGCGCGAAGAGCGCGAGCATGACGACGCTGCCGATGATCAGGGTCGTCATCAGCTCGATGAGGGTCATGCCCTCGTCGCGGCGCAGCAGGCCGTAGAGCCGCGTCATTGCGGGCACGTCCCCTGGGTGCTCGACCAGCTGAGGCTGGCGGACATGTTCTTCTCGCCGGACGGGTTGGCCGTCGCGCTCGTCGTCTTTGCGACATTCACCGCGCCAGGCGACTGCGAGTAGGTCTTGATGTACGTCGTCGTGCCGCTCGTGTACTCGGCACAGAGGTCGTAGGTCCCGGCCGGAACCCCGAGGATCATGTGATCCTGGTTGTCGCCGGTGAACCGGAAGCTCGTCACCGGCGGGTACTGGACCGCGGCGCACGTCGGGCTGCTCGACGCGTTGCGCTTGAGCCACACGCGCGCGTGCGTCCCCGCCGGGAGGGCCGAGCCGTTCCACTTGATCGTGACGTCGACCGCGTTGAGCGGAATGTCGACGTTCATGTTGCCCCCAGGCGAGAGGACCAGGGCGGGGCTGTAGGTGAGGAAGTTCTGCTCGGCCGTGCAGTCGCCCGCGGAGATCCCGTACGCCGTCGAGAACGGGTAGAGCCCGGGCGAAGATGGCGACCCATCTCCCCCGGTCGTCACGATCGACGACTGCAGGTTGACGTTTCCGGCCCCCCGCGGCGTGCCGAACTTCCGCGGCGCCCCCATCGAGGCGTTGGTCACCGTGAGCCGGTCGGCCTGGGTGGCGTAGCGCGTGCTGTTCGCGTACGTCCAGAAGGTCGCGGTCAGGGTCGCGGCCCGGGTGATCGTGAAGTTGACGTCGGTGACCTGGCCGGCGAAGACGCCCTGGTTGAGCTGCGTCGAGGTGTCGCTGCCGTTGACGTCGAGGTAGCCGGACTTCGTCACCTGGACGTCGTAGCTGCCGACCGGGAGCGCCGAGAAGATCGCGCAGCCGCTCGTCGTCGTCGCCGTCCGCGAGGTGGTGCCGGTCAGCGTCACGGTCGCGCCGTCGACGCCGACGTTGGCCGAATCCTTGACGTTGACGCGCAGCGTGCCGCCCGTCGAGCCGACCGGCATCGCCACGATGCTCGTCGACCGCACGGTCGACGAGCTCGGCAGCCCGCCGCCCGTCACCTCGCTGGTCACCTTCAGATAGCTCGGCGGATTGGCGCCCGTGCAGCTCGCCGCCCCGGTGGTGCCGTCGGTCGCCCACGCGACCGTCGTCTTGACCGCGAACTGCACGCCACCCACCGTCTTGGTCACCGTGCTGCTCGTCCCGGCCACCGCCGACAGCGCCGCCGGACTGCTGGCCCGCAACCGATCCTGATCCTGCTGCGCCAGCGCGCTGGCCTGCGAGCGCGCCCGCGTCTGACGCGACGTCGCCGACGCCGAGTCGAACATCGCCATCACGCCCAGCGACACCGTCGCCACCAGCAACGCCGTGACCAGGACCTCGATGAGGCCAAAGCCCGACTCGTCGGTGCGCACGCGAGACTCCACATCACCGTCATCGGACAGCCGGTCCGTGCGTGCACCCGTCGGTGGGTCACTGGACGAATGGCCGATTCGATCACGACGGACAGACGCCCTTGTTGCTGTTCTTGTTGTTGACCGTCGCCGTGGCGAGCACCAGCGGCGGGGGATTCGCCGTGGCGCTCGTCGGCGCGCTGACGGTGAACGCCGATGGGGCATCGGTGAACTGCTTGTTGAAGTCCACGCCGTCGGACGCCCGCCTGTAGTGGGCGCAGAGGTCGTACGTGCCCGGCGGGACGGGGATGACCGCGTGCTCCATGTTGTCGCTCGTCCGGCGCGTCGAGGTGACGCCCGGATACAGCACCGTCGTCGTGCATCCGCCGCCGGCCGAGCGCTGGAGCCAGACGTCGAAGTGCGTCCCGGCCGTGACGCCCTGGACGAAGTCCAGCGGGACGTCCACAGCCGTGAGCGGGATGTCGACGGTCCGGTCGCCGTTGAGCGGCGGGACGGTCAGCGCCGGGGTGTACGCGAGGAAGGAGTTCTCGCCCGTGCAGTCGCCGACGGAGATGCCGTACGGCGTGCTGTAGGTGAACAGTCCCGGCGAGGACGGCGACCCGTCGCCGCCCACGGTCTGGATCGACGAGCGCAGCGCGACCGGCTGGCCCGCCACCCGCGGCGTGCCGAACTTCCGCGCCGCCCCCATCGAGGCGTTGGTCACCGTGAGCCGGTCGGCCTGGGTGGCGAAGCGGGCGCCGTTCGCGTAGCTGAAGAAGGTCGCGGTGAACGTGCCCCAGCGGTCGTAGGTGAAGGCGACGTCGGTCACCTGGCCGGCGAAGACGCCCTGGCCGGTCTGGGTCGGCGCGGCGCTGCCGGCCGGGTCCATGTAACCGGCCTTGGAGACCTGCACGTCGTAGGTGCCGACCGGCAGCGCGGAGAAGATCGCGCAGCCGCTCGTCGTCGTCGCCGTCCGCGAGGTGGTGCCGGTCAGCGTCACGGTCGCGCCGTCGACGCCGACGTTGGCCGAATCCTTGACGTTGACGCGCAGCGTGCCGCCCGTCGAACCCACGGGCATCGCCACGATGCTCGTCGAGCGCACCGTCGACGAGCTCGGCAGCCCGCCGCCCGTCACCTCGCTGGTCACCTTCAGATAGCTCGGCGGATTGGCGCCCGTGCAGCTCGCCGCGCCGGTCGTGCCGTCGGTCGCCCACGCGACCGTCGTCTTGACCGCGAACTGCACGCCACCCACTACCTTGGTCACCGTGCTGCTCGTCCCCGCCAGCGCCGACAGCGCCGCCGGACTGCTCGCCCGCAACCGATCCTGATCCTGCTGCGCCAGCGCGCTGGCCTGCGAGCGCGCCCGCGTCTGACGCGACGTCGCCGACGCCGAGTCGAACATCGCCATCACGCCCAGCGACACCGTCGCCACCAGCAACGCCGTGACCAGGACCTCGATGAGGCCAAAGCCCGACTC
>VAWY01000097.1 GCA_005888335.1 Actinomycetota bacterium | reverse complement strand
AGAAGATCGTCGCGCTGTGCAAGCGCCGCGGCTTCGTCTTCCCCAGCTCGGAGATCTATGGCGGGGTCGGGTCGCCCTACGACTACGGCCACTACGGCGTGCTGCTCAAGCAGAACGTCAAGGACGAGTGGTGGCGCGCCATGCTGCTCGAGCGCAACGACATCGTCGCGCTCGACTCGGCCATCCTCCAGCACCCGCGCGTATGGGAGGCGAGCGGCCACCTCGCCGGGTTCACCGATCCGCTCGTCGACTGCCGCACGTGCAAGCTGCGCTTCCGCGCCGACCACATCGACCAGTCGGAGTGCGGTCAGAAGCCCAGCCTGCACCCCGGCGAGGGCCCCGAGTGCGACCTCACCGACGCGCGCGACTTCAACCTGATGTTCGAGACGACGATCGGCCAGGTCCGCGAGCAGGGCTCGATCGCCTACCTGCGCCCCGAGACGGCGCAGGGCATCTTCATCAACTTCAAGAACGTCCTGCAGTTCGCGCGCAAGAAGCCGCCGTTCGGGATCGCCCAGGTCGGCAAGTCCTTCCGCAACGAGATCACGCCGGGGAACTTCATCTTCCGCACGCGCGAGTTCGAGCAGATGGAGATGGAGTTCTTCGTCCCGCCCGACGAGGCAGAGCGCTGGTACGTCTTCTGGAAGGAGGAGCGCCGGCGTTGGTACGAGGAGCTTGGCCTGCGGCCCGACCACCTGCGGCTGCGCGAGCACGACCCCGACGAGTTGTCGCACTACTCGAGCGGCACGGCCGACGTCGAGTACCTGTTCCCGATCGGCTGGTCGGAGCTCGAGGGCATCGCCAACCGGGGCGCCTTCGACCTCACCCAGCACGCCAGGTACTCCGGCGAGAAGCTCGAGTACTTCGACCAGCAGACCGGCGAGCGCTACGTGCCGCACGTCATCGAGCCGGCGGCCGGCGCCGACCGCGCGGCGCTGGCGTTCCTGGTCGACGCCTACGACGAGGACACGCTGGGCGGCGAGCAGCGGACCGTGCTGAAGCTCCACCCGCGGCTCGCGCCGGTGAAGGTCGCCGTGCTGCCGCTGCTGCGCAAGGACGGCCAGCCGGAGGTGGCGCGCGAGGTGCTCGAGTCGCTCAAGGGCTCCGGGCTCAAGCTCGAGTACGACGAGGGCGGCTCGATCGGCCGGCGCTACCGGCGCCAGGACGAGATCGGCACGCCGTACTGCCTGACGATCGATCACCAGACGCTCGAGGACCGCACCGTGACGGTGCGCGACCGCGACACGCTGGCCCAGGACCGCGTGGCGATCGACGCCCTGCGCGAGGAGCTGCCGCGGCGCGTGGCGGCGCCGTGGCGCTCGCCGAAGCTGGGCTAACCGGCGCGGGCGCGGATGAGCGCCGACAGCTTCTCGGCCTCGCGGTCGACGTTCGCGTGGTCGAGCACGTGCGCGCGCCCGGCGCTGCCGGCGGCGGCGCGCTCGGCCGGCGGGCGGGCGAGCATCTCGTCGATCGCCGCGGCGAGGGCCGCGGGGTCCGCGGGCGGGACGAGCCGGCCCCACGGCGGGCGCACGACCTCGGGCAGGCCGGCCGTGTCGGACGCGACCACGCAGACCTCCATGGCCAGCGCCTCCTTGACGGCAACGGGCATCGAGTCGCGGTCCCCATCGCGGGCGATCACCGAGGGCATGCACAGCAGGTCGGCGCCCTCGAGCGCGGCGCGGACGCCGTCGGGCGAGGCGGCGCCGGGCAGGGCGACGCGGTCGGCCACGTTGAGGCGCGTGATCTCGCGCTCGAGCTGCGGTCGCTCGGGCCCCTCGCCGACGAGAGTCACGCGCACGTCGCCGAGTCGCGCCGCGGCGCGGACCAGGTGCACGAAGCCCTTCTTCTCGACCAGGCGGCCGACGGCGACGACGTGGCGGCCGTCGGGGTGCGGCGTGCGGCGGGCGAAGCGCTCGGGGTCGACGCCCATGACGATCTTGACGACGCGGGCAGTCCCGGCGATCTCGCGCAGGTGGCTCACGGTGGAGTCGCAGCCGCTGGTCGCGAACGCTGCGAGCTCGAGCTTCGCCCGCAGGTTGCGCGGGTCGCGGTAGATGTCCGCGGCGTGCGCCGTGACGCTGACGGGGACGCCGAGGAGGCCGCCGAGGCGCAGCGCGTCCAGCGCCGCTTCGTAGGCGAAGTGGGCATGCAGGTGCAGCGGGCGCAGCGTGGCGGCGAGCCGGCGGGCGCGGGGCGCGAGCTGCCGCAGCGGCGTGACGACCTCCTCGCGCGCCCAGCGCCGGCGCCGCGCCAGATCGAGTGCGCAGCGGCCCGGGTGGCGGGCGACCAGCCAGGCGAGCGCGCGCAGTCGCTCGCCGCGCGTCTCGTCGGACGCGAACCGGACGGGGAGCGGGCCGGCCGCCTCGGCCATCCGGGCGCGCGCCTCGATGCTCACGGCGTGCCCGAGCCGGGCGAGCGCCTCGGCCTCCGCGACCACGAAGGTCTCTGACAGCTGCGGGAAGCGGTCCACGAAGACGGCGACGGCGGGCAGCGAGCGGCGGTCCACGGCGGGCATGATGCGCGACCGTGCCGCGGCCCCCTGTCGACGTCGTGATCCCGTTCCGCGGCAGCCAGGCCGACTTGCGCGCGCTGCTCGCCCGCGCGCGGGGGCTGCGGCTGAGCGAGGGCGACACGGTCGTCATCGTCGACAACCGCCGCCGCGGCGAGCCGGTCGACGACCCGCGCGTCGTGCGCGCGCCCGCCCGCCAGACCTCGTACCACGCGCGCAACCGCGGCGCGCAGCGCGGGAGCGCTCCGTGGATCGTGTTCCTGGACGCCGACGTCGACCCCTCCCCCGATCTGCTCGACCGCTATTTCGAGACGCCACCCGCCGACGAGGCGGCGGTCCTGGTCGGGCGCGTCGACGATGAGCCCGTCGACCGGCGCGCCCCGCTCGCGGCCCGCTACGCGATGCTCAGCCGCTCGATGGCGCAGGTCGACCCGCGCGGCCGCTGGGCCTACGCGCAGACCGCGAACTGCGCCGTGCGCCGGACGGCCTTCGAGGCGGCCGGAGGCTTCGTCGAGACCATCCGCTCGGGGGGCGACGCCGACCTCTGCTTCCGCCTGCGCGACGCCGGCTGGACGCTGGAGGACCGCCCGCGAGCAGCCGTCGTCCACCGCAGCCGCCGGTCGCTGGGCGCCCTCGTGCGCCAGCACGCGCGCCACGGCGCCGGAGCGGCGTGGCTCGACCGCCGCCACCCCGGCTCGTTCCCGTCAGCGCTGGGGCCCGGCATCCTGCGCTACACGGCCCGCCGGCTCGCCGCCGCCGCCCGCCGCCGGGCCCGCGGCGACCGCGACGGCGCCGTCCTCGCCGCCGTCGGGCTGCTCTGCCACTGGGCGTTCGAGCTCGGGCGGCTGCTGCCGAACGAGCCGGGCCGCTAGCGCATGCGCGTGAGCACGTCGCGCCGCGCCAGGCCGGCGGCGTGGAGTGAAGCCCACCAGCGCCAGCGCTGCCGCCGGTCCGCCGCGCGGGAACCGAGCGGCGTGAGCGCCAGCCAGCGCGCGCCCGCGCCCGCCACGTTGAGCGCCGCCACCGCGCGCGTGCGCACGAGCCCGCGCCGGCGCAGCATCCACGCGTACGTCAGGCGCTGCCAGCGCGCGGTGCGCTCCTCGCCCCACGCCTGCGCGGTCGACGCCGCGCTCTCGTGCCGCACGCGCGCCTCGGGCACGTAGCGCGTCGCCCAGCCGGCCCGACGCAGCCGCCAGCCGAGGTCGAGGTCCTCGGCGTACATCCACTGCGCCTCGTCGAAGCCACCGGCGGCGTCCCAGGCGGCGCGGCGCACGAGCAGCAGCGCGGCGATCGCCCACGGCACCCGCCGCGGGCGGTCGGGATCCCAGTGGCCGGCGAGGGCCAGGCGCTCGCCCAGGCCCGGCACGACCCGCGCCAGCCCGGCGTTGAACGCCGCGGCGAACGGCACGCTCGGGAACGCGTGCACCGAGTGCTGCGTCGAGCCGTCATCCAGGACGAGCCGCGGGGCCAGCGCGCCGGCGCCGGGGTCGCGCTCGGCGGCGGCGAGCAGCGCGTCGAGCGCGCCCGGCTCGAGCGCGACATCGGCGTTGGCCGCGACCAGCCACGGCGACGCGGTGCGCCGCGCGACGAGGTTGACCGCCGCGCCGTACCCAAGGTTGTCCGGCGAGGCGATCAGGTGAGCCCACGTGAACCGCGTCCGCACGAGATCCGCCGAGCCGTCGGTCGACGCGTTGTCGACGACCCAGACCTCCGCGCGCGCCCGCTCGGGCTCGAGGCTGCGCAGGCAGCGCTCGAGCGCCTCGCGCGTGTTCCAGGAGACGACGGCAACGACGATCGGCGCCGGCACGGTCCGGGAGTATGCGCGCCGTGCGCGTCCTGACCGTCGGCAACCTCTACCCCCCTCACGACCTCGGCGGCGGTTACGAAGCCGTCTGGCGCGGCGCGGTCGAGCACCTGCGGGCCGCCGGGCACACCGTGCGCGTGCTCACCACCGACCACCGCGTCGCCGGCGCGCCGGCCGACGACGGTGACGTCGCTCGTGAGCTGCGCTGGTACTGGCGCGACCACGCCTTCCCGCGCCGCTCGCTGCTGGCCTGCGCGCGGCTGGAGCGCCACAACGCGCGCGTCCTCGCGCACCAGCTCGACGCGTTCGCCCCTGACGTCGTGAGCTGGTGGTCGATGGGCGGGATGTCGCTGTCGCTGCTCGAGCGCGTGCGCCGCCGCGGACTGCCGGCCGTGGCGTTCGTCCACGACGACTGGCTGGACTACGGCGCGCGCGCCGACTGCTGGCGGCGCCGCGGGCTGCCGCCGCGCGTCGACTATGCCCGCGCCGCCCGCTACGTCTTCGTCAGCGAGGCCACGCGCGAGCGCGCGAGCGCCGCGGGTCGCCAGCTGCAGGACACGGGCGTCGCGCACTCGGGCATCGACGGCGCCTTCCTCGCGCCCGCCCAGCAGCGCGCCTGGGGCTGGCGGCTGCTGTGCGTCGGCCGCCTCGACCCGCGCAAGGGCCTCGACACCGCGATCGAGGCGCTGGGCCACCTGCCGCCCGAGGCCGCGCTCACGATCGTCGGCGCCGGGGCTGAGCGCGAGCGCGAGCGCCTGCGCGCGCTCGGCGGCAACGTCACCCTCGCGGGCCATCGGTCCGGCGCCGCCCTGCGCGACGCCTACGCCGAAGCCGACGCCCTCGTCTTCCCCGTCCGCTGGGAGGAGCCGTGGGGCCTCGTGCCGCTGGAGGCCATGGGCCGCGCGCGACCGGTGATCGCCACCGGCCGCGGCGGCTCCCGCGAGTACCTGCGCGACGGCGAGAACTGCCTGCTGTTCGAGGCGGGCGACGCCGCCGAGCTTGCCGCCGCCGTGCGCCGGCTGGCCGGCGACGCGCAGCTGCGCGAGCGGCTCGTCGCCGGCGGCCTCGCGACCGCCCCGCGCTACTCCGCCACCGCCTTCAACGAGGCGGTCGAACGCGAGCTCGAGCGCGCGGTGCGGGCTACGCGACCAGCGGCGTATCGAGGGGCAGGACGGCGGGGTCGTCCGTGATCTCGGCGACCTCGGCGTCGGAGACCGCCCAGGCCACGCGCTCGGCCAGGCAGCGGCGGAAGTGCTCGGTCTCGAAGTCCGGCGCCGTCACCCGTTCGCGCCAGATGACCGTTCCGTCGTCGGCCTGTACCTGCAGCATCGGCATGTCGGTTGCTCTCCCCTCGTCGTGTCGCTGAAGCGGGATGGATAGTCGGCCCGGCGGACGGCGTCAACCCCGCGTGTCGGGACCTTCACATCACGAGCGTGCGCGCCGTGGCGCTCCCGTAGAGGAGCGCCACCGCGCCAACGACGTCGCCGGCCAGGTACGCGGCGGCCGTGCCCGGCGCCGCCCGCAGGTGCCGGCGCGCGTACGGCACGGCCGCGAGGAGCGGCCAAGGCGCGCGCACCGCGGCGGCCGCGAGCGCGCCGGCCAGGGCGAGGTCGAAGGCGGCCGTGCGGCGGCTGAGGAAGACACCGGCCGGCAGCTCGCCGCGCAGCTCGGGCGCCGCCGCGATGAGCGCGGGGAAGTGGCGCAACCGCGTCCGCTCGCCGACATAGCCGCGGGCCCCGCGGGGGAAGACCGCGTGGTGCACGACCGCGTCCGGCGCGTAGGCGACGCGCGCGCCGGCGCGCCGCGCGCGCCAGCCGAACAGCGCGTCCTCGCCGAAGTGGGCGCTGTCGACGCCGCGCACGCGCTCGAAGCTGCCGACGCGCTCGAACAGCGCGCGCCTGGCGAAGAGGTTGGCGCTCTCGAAGAGGGGCGAGGGCCCGCTGACGCGCAGCGTGCGGTCGAACGGCCCCACGGCCACGCCGGGCGTCGGCGCGATCGGCCCGGTGACGAGGTCGGCATCGCGCAGCGCGGCGGCGCCGGCGGCCAGCCACGACGGCGCCGGCTCGCAGTCGGCGTCGGTGAACGCGAGGAGCTCGCCGCGCGCGACGGCCACGCCGGCGTTGCGCGCCGCCGCCGGCCCGGCGCGCCGCGCCTGGCGCACGACGTGCGCGCCGGCGCGCTCGGCGACCGCGGCGGTCGCGTCGGACGACGCGTCGTCGACCACGACGATCTCGAAGCCGCCGTCGAAGCGCTGCGCGGTCAGCGCGGCGAGCGTGCGCCCGAGCGTCGCGGCGGCGTCGTGCGCGGGGACGATCACGCTGACGACGGGCACGGCGGGCACGGTACGCGCTATCACTCGCCGGATGGCTCGGCCGGGACGCGAGATGGCGCGCTTCTGGGACGCGCGCGCCCGCGAGGACGCGTGGTACTTCGTCGACAACCGCCTGCAGTACCGGCGGCCTGACGTCGCGCGCTTCTGGGCCGACGGCGAGGCGGACCTCGACCGCCTGCTCGCCGCCGCCGGCATGGCGGTGCGCCCGGGCGACGTCGTCGTCGACCTCGGCTGCGGGCTGGGGCGGCTGACCCGGCCGCTCGCGGCGCGCGCCGGCGCCGTCCACGCCCTCGACGTCTCGGCCGAGATGCTGCGCCGCGCGCGCGAGCTCAACGCCCACCTCGCCAACGTCACCTGGCTGCAGGGCAGCGGCGAGGACCTCGCGCCGATCGCCGATCGCTCCGTCGACGCCGTCGTCTCGCACGTCGTCTTCCAGCACATCCCGGATCCGTCGATCACGCTGGGCTACGTGCGCGAGATCGGGCGCGTGCTGCGGCCGGGCGGGTGGGCGGCCTTCCAGGTCTCCACCGACGCGCGGATCCACCGGCCGCGCGGCGGGCGCCGCGTGGGCGCGCTGCTGCGCCGCTCGCCGCGCGGCCAGCGCGCCCCGCAGTGGCTCGGCTCGCCGGTCGACCTCGACGCGCTGCGCGACGTCGCCGCCGACGCCGGCCTGCGCGTCGAGCGGATCGCCAACCCCGGCGAGCAGCACTGCGTCGTCGGCCTGCGGCGGCCCGGCGTGTGACCCCGCTCACCGACTGGCTGGCCGGCCAGTCAGTACGCTCCCGATCCGAGGCGACGCGCACGTAAAGGAGACGCGATGGTGACGGTCACGGTCCCCAGCTCGACGGAGCAGATCTCCTACGAGGACCTCTACGCCCGATGGGAGAAGGGCAACTGGCGGGCGACCGAGATCGACTTCAGCCAGGACCGCGTCGACTGGCACGAGCGCCTGTCCGACGAGCAACGCCGCGGGGCGCTGTGGATCTTCGCGCTGTTCTTCCACGGCGAAGAGTCGGTCACCGACAACCTGTCGCCGTACATCGACGCCGCGCCGCGCGAGGAGCAGGCGTTCTTCCTGACCACGCAGCAGGTCGACGAGGCGCGCCACACGGTCTTCTTCAAGCGCTTCATGCACGAGGTCGTCGGCGTCGGCGACGGCAGCACGGGCGCGACGCTGGCGGCGACGCTCGGCGAGCTCACGTGGGGGCACCGCCAGGTCTTCGGCCGCCTGGATCGCATGGCCGACGAGCTGCGCAAGGACCACTCGCCGGTCCAGCTGGCGAGGGCGATCACGCTCTACCACATCGTCATCGAGGCCGGCCTCGCCCAGTCCGGGCAGCACATGATCGAGCGCTTCCTCGAGGAGCACGACGTCCTGCCGGGATTCCGCGAGGGGATCCGCCACGTCTCGCTCGACGAGCAGCGCCACATCGCGTTCGGCGTGCGCCTGCTCGCCGACCTCTACAAGGCCGACCCCGAGCCGATCCAGGACGCGATCGTCTCGACGATCCGCGAGGTCCTGCCGTGGACGACGGCGACCGGCTACCCGCCCGACCGGCGCTGGACGGAGTCGTGGGGCTTCTCGGTCGAGGACCTCTACGAGGAGGGCGCCCGCGCCGAGGAGGCGCGCATCCGCGCGATCGGCCTGCATCCCGAGGACATCCCGGCGTTCCCGTTCCCGATCGACCTGCCGCCGCGCGAGCGCGGCGTACGGGGGATCAAGCTGCTCGAGGCCGGCATGCTCGGCGAGAAGCGCGGCCCCGCGAGCCGCGACCCCGAGGCGGTCGAGATCCTGATGGACCAGATGCGCCGCGGCGCCGACCCGGCGAAGGCGCCGGCGGGGACCGTCATCCAGTACGAGTTCGACGACTTCGAGCCGTGGTACCTGTCGCTCGACAACGGGAACAGCGCGGTCGTCCGCGGCCGGGCGAGCGAGCCGTCGCTCTCGCTTCGCTTCCGCTCGTTCGACGACTTCGTCGACGTGGGGACGGGGCGCGCCGACCCGCGCCGCCTGCTGCTGCGCCGGCGCCTCCGCCCGCGCGGCAGCATGCGGCTGCTCGCGCGGCTGCCGCGCGTCTTCCCCGGCTAGCGTTCGCGGTGTGATCCACGGGGGGCCCGTCCCCTACGCCGTCCACGGCATCCTCGACTACCTCGCGGGCCTGCTGCTCATCGCGGCGCCGTTCGTGCTCGGCTACTCGCAGCTCGGCGCGCCCACGGCGGTGTCGATCGTCGCCGGCGTGTTCGTCCTCGTGCTGGCGGCGAGCACGACCGGCCCGACGAGCCTCAACGACGCGCTGCCGGTCTCCGTCCACGTCCTCGCCGACCTCGGGCTGGGCGCCCTGTTCATCGCGGCGCCGTTCCTGTTCGGCTTCTCCGACGAGGGGCGCCCGACGGCGCTGTTCATCGCGCTCGGCGTCTTCGAGGTGCTGGGCGTGATCGGGACGCGCTACCCGCGCGGTGAGAGCTCGCGCTCGAGCGTCCGGTAGGCCGGGCGCGGCGAGCCGTCCGCGTTCGTCAGACCGGCGTCGAAGCGCGCGCCGGGCGGCGCCCCGGCCCAGTTGTAGACGTACAGGCGCCGGATCCGCGGGCTCAGCTTCAGCAGCTTGAACGTGTACGCGGTGGCGCGCGCCTGGCGCCGGAGGTCGAAGGGGAACGAGCGCCCGAAGCGCGCGACGCCGCCCGTCTCGGTCACCCAGATCTGGCCGGGCACGGCGCGCAGCATCGCCCGCGTGCCGCGCGTGCGGAACCGGTTGGTGTCCGAGTAGTTGTGCAGCCCCCAGAGGTGAGGCGTCGGGCCGCTCGTCGCGCGCCGGAAGCGCGCGAGGTAGCGCGTGAAGCCCTGCTGGTCGAGCACGTCGGCCGCGACGACGGTGCAGTTCCGGCAGCTGTCGCGGACGACCTCGTAGTAGGCGGCGGCCCGCTCGGGACGGTCGGCGGTCGGCTGGGACTTGTGGTTGACCTCGTTCCACGGCGAGTAGACGCGCACCTGCGGATAGCGCTTGCGGAAGGCCTGGAACGCGGCGCGGAACTGCGCGACGCTCGGCAGCTTGGCCGGGTTGCGCCGGGAGGCGCCGAAGCTGATGAACGCCTCGACGCCGGCGCGGCGCGCGGCGGCCAGCCAGGCGTCCGTGAGCTGGACCTCGGAGCGGATCTGCATCACGTCCCAGGGCACGACGCGGCGCGCCTTGTCGATCCTGAGCGAGCGGAACAGCGGCGCGCCGAACATCGCGGCGCCCTGGTCGCCGATGCCGATCGCCTTCGCGGGCGGGGCGTGGCGCTTGGGGGCGGGCTTGGGCTTGGGCTTCGGCGCCGCCGCCGGCGTCGTGGCGGGCGGAGCGGGCTTCTTCGGCGCCGGCGCGTTGGTGGCGGAGGGCTTTTCGTTGTCGCTGCCGCCGCAGCCGGCGAGGAGGATGGCGGCCGCAGCGGCGGTGGTGAGCGATCGCCGCATGGCGGCGCAGGCTAGCCGCGGCGCTCCGTGCGGCACGTTTTCGAGGGTCAGGCCGCGCTCGTGGCACCGAGGGGAACGTGGCCTGGTCCGCGCCCGGGCGGAGCGGCAACACGCCAGGCGCGGGCTCCCGGGCACCGCGCGTCAAGAAGCGCATGACTGTCATGCGCTTCTTGACGCGTGCGACCCGACGCGGCCCGTGCGGGCAACGCCGCCCGCCGCTGCGCCCGCGCGGCCGGGGCGCGGACCACGATCCGCTCCCGGGTCACCGCGCGGCCCGGGCGCCGACCACGATCCGCTTCCCCTCGGTGCCATCCGACCACGCCCCAGCCCGCGACAACCGCCCGAGCGGAGCGCAAGAACGCCTACGACACGTCGTCCAACAACGCCCGCACCGCCGCCACCCCCGCGGCGATGGTCTCGGTGAAGTCGCGCTCGCGGTCGGCGAGCATGCGCAGCGCGATGCCGTCGCCGAGGGCGAAGAGCACCTCGGCGATCGCCTCGGGCTCCGCGTGCAGGTGCAGCACGCCCTCGCCGTGCTTGGCCGCCAGCAGCGCCGCGACATGCTCGCGCGTGCGCCGCAGCAGCTCGGCGAGCTCCGCGGCGATCTCGTCGTTGCGCTGCGACAGCGAGAACATCTCGAAGACGACCGTGATGAAGTCGGGGTCCTCGCGGACGAGCTCCTCGAGCGAGAAGACGAGCAGGTCGATGAAGTCGTCGGCGGTGCGCGCCTCGGCGAGCCGGTCGTCGAGGACGCCCATGCGCAGCTCGGCGTCGCGGCGCACGACCTCGACGAGCAGCTGCTCCTTGGAGCCGAAGTAGTAGTGCAGCAGGCCGCGCGAGACGCCCGCCTCGCGCGCGACGTGGTCGAACGTCGAGCCCGCCGACCCTCGGCGCGCGACGCTGCGGCGCATCGCGTCGACGATCCGCTGCGCCTTGTCGCCGGTGAGGGACCGGCGGCTCTCCGTGGTGGCGGCCTCCATGCCCTCAGCATGCCAGACGAAGAGGGCGCCCGGTGGGCGCCCTCGTCAGTCAGGAGCCGGTGGCCGCCGGCGTCGGCGGCGGCGGAGCCGGGACGGTGGTCGACTGGTAGTCGAACTCCTCCTCGGCGCCGAAGAGCGCGTCGAGCACCTTGTTGCGCAGGCCCTCGCTGACGCCGAGCGCGACGGCCGTGCCGACGACGCCCAGGAACAGCAACCGGCCCGGCCCGAGCCGGCGCTTGCGCCTGCGGGGTCCGCGGCGCAGGGAGTCACTGGCCTCCTTGAGCGCGTTCGCGGCGTTCTGGAGCTCCTTCTGGAGCTTGCGGTCGTCGAGCAGCTTGGCCGGGGCCTTGCCGTTGTTGATGCGGCCGTACGCGACCCGCGCGGAGTCGTACGCCGTCTTGAGGTTGTTGCGCAGCTCGGCGTCCTGGATGAGGCGCTGCAGGTACGGGCTGACGGTCGCCACAGCGGCGGTGCTGCCCGCCTTGGCCGCCTTCGCCTTGGACTTCGCCATCCTCACTTCCCTCGGGTCGGTTGCCGTTCTGGCGGGACCATACCCCCTCGGAGGCGCTACGCGGCCACCCGGCGTGCCCGCCGCGGCGGCTCGAGCGCGACCTCGAGGACCTCGTCGACGTCGCGGACGAAGCGGAACTGCAGCCGCCGGCGCAGGTGCTCGGGGATCTCGTCGACGTCGGCCTCGTTCTCGGCGGGCGCGATCACTGTGCGGATCCCGGCGCGCTGCGCGGCGAGCGCCTTCTCCTTCAGGCCGCCGATCGGCAGGACCTGGCCGGTGAGCGTCACCTCGCCGGTCATCGCGACGTCGTCGCGCACCGGGCGCCCGGTGAGCAGCGAGGACAGCGCGGTCACGATCGTGACGCCCGCGCTCGGCCCGTCCTTCGGGATGGCGCCCGCCGGGACGTGGATGTGGATGTCATGCGAGGCGAACCAGCCCTCGGGCATGCCGGCGTGGCCGCGCACGTACGACAGCGCCGCCTGCGCGCTCTCCCGCATCACGTCGCCGAGCTGGCCGGTCAGCGTCAGCTTGCCCGACCCCGGCATCGCCGTCGCCTCGACGAACAGCACGTCGCCACCCACCGGCGTCCACGCCAGCCCGGTCGCGACGCCCGGCTCGCGCGTCCGTCGCTTGACCTCGGCGCGGAAGCGCGGCTTGCCCAGCAGCTCGCGCACGCGCTCGGCCGACACGCTCACCCGCCGCGGGGCGGTGCCCTCGGCGACCTGGCGAGCGACCTTGCGGCACACCGACCCGATCTCGCGCTCGAGTGAGCGCACGCCGGCCTCGCGCGTGTACTCGGTGATGATCGTGCGCAGCGCGGCGTCGGAGAAGGCGATCCGCGAGCGCGTCAGCCCGTTGCGCTCGATCTGGCGCGGCACGAGGTAGCGCTTGGCGATCTCGAGCTTCTCCTCGGCCGTGTAGCCGGCCAGGAAGATGACCTCCATGCGGTCGCGCAGCGGCCCCGGGACGCGGTCGATCTCGTTGGCCGTCGTGATGAACATGACGCCCGACAGGTCGAAGGGCACGTCGAGGTAGTGGTCGCGGAACGTCGCGTTCTGCTCGGGGTCGAGCACCTCGAGCATCGCGCTGGCCGGGTCGCCGCGGAAGTCCGCGCCCATCTTGTCGATCTCGTCGATCATGAACAGCGGGTTCATCGAGCCCGCGTCGCGCAGCGCGCGGATGATCACGCCGGGCATCGCGCCGACGTACGTGCGCCGGTGCCCGCGGATCTCGGCCTCGTCGCGCACGCCGCCGGCGCTGATGCGCTCGAACTTGCGACCGAGCGCGCGGGCGATCGACTTGCCCAGCGACGTCTTGCCCACGCCGGGCGGCCCGACGAAGCACAGGATCGAGCCCCGCGCGTCGGGCTTGAGCTTGCGCACGGCGAGGAACTCGAGGATGCGCTCCTTGACCTGCTCGATGTCGAAGTGGTCGGTGTCGAGCACCTCGCGCGCGTGCTTGAGATCGAGGTTGTCCTCGGTGGCCTTGCCCCAGGGCAGCCCGGCGATCCACTCCAGCCACGTGCGGATCACGCCGTGCTCGGCCGTCGCAGGCGGCAGCTTCTCCAGACGCGAGAGCTCGCGGTCGACCTGGACGCGGATCTCCTCGGGCAGCGGGACCGAGGCGAGCTGCTCGCGCAGCTCGTTGGCCTCGGCGGTCCGCTCGTCGGTCTCGCCGAGCTCCTCCTGGATCGCCTTGAGCTGCTGGCGCAGGAGGAACTCGCGCTGGCCGCGGTCCATCTCCTCCTGGACCTGCGACTGGATCTTCGAGCCGATCGAGAGCACCTCGAGCTCGCGCGCGAGCGCCTCGGACAGCGCGCGCAGGCGCTCGGCGGCGTCGGGCTGCTCGAGCAGCGCCTGCTTCTCGTCGCGGCGCAGGCGCAGCGCGCTCGCGATGAAGTTGGAGAGCTCCGAGGGGTCGTCGAGGTTGGTCACCGCGACGTGCAGCTCCTCGGGCAGGTAGGGGACCTGCTCGACGATGCGCCCGAACGTCGACTGCACGTTGCGGGCCAGCGCCGCGACCTCGGGCGTGTCGGGCACGACGTCGGGCAGCTCGGCGACCTCGGCAACGAGGTAGGGGTCCTCCCGCAGCCAGCGGGTGATGCGCACGCGCTGGGCGCCCTGGACGAGGATGCGCATCGTCCCGTCGGGCACCTTGAGCATGCGCGCGATGACGCCCACGACGCCGACGTCGTAGAGGTCGTCCGGACCGGGCGTCTCGAGCTCCGGTTGCTTGGAGGCGACCATGACCAGCATCCGGTTGCCGCTCAACGCGTCGTTGACGAGGCGCACCGACCGGCTCTGGCCGACGGCGAGCGGGGTCAGCGTGTCCGGGAACGGGACGGTCTCGCGCAGCGGCAGGACGGGCAGCGTCGCCGGCAGCGCGTCCCGAACGCCGTCGGAGCTGCCGAGGGCGACCTCCTGCTCCTGGTCGGCGGAGACGACGTCGATCACCGGCCCTCCACTTCCACCGGCACCGTGCGCGGACGCGCCTCGGGCTGCTCGAGCGGCAGCTCGACGCGCAGGATGCCGTCGTGGTAGGTGGCCTTCGCCGCGTCGGCGGCCACCTCGGCGCCCAGCTGCACGGTGCGCCGGAAGGGTCCGTGCTCGATCTCGATCTGCTGGAAGACGCGGCCCTCGGTGTCGTCGACCGGGCCGCGGTGGCCGGCGATGACGAGCTCGCGCCCGCGGACCTCGAGCTCGAGCTCGTCGGGATTGATCCCCGCCAGCTCGGCGGTGACGATGGCGCGCGGCGGGTTGCCCGCGTAGGAGACGTCGACGCGCGGCGAGAAGCCGGCGCGCCGGGCGCCGAGCGAGCGCTCCAGCGCGTCGCCGAAGAGCTCGTCCATCTCGCGGCGCATGCGGTCGAAGCCGGCGAACAGGTCGCGCTCGGGCATCAGACCTCGTAGATAGCGCCCTCGCGGGCCACCTCAACCGTGCCGCCGTAGCCGCGCTCGGCCTCGGCGCGCGCCCAGTCGTCGCCCAACTCGTCGGAGATGTGGGTGATGACCACGCGGCCCGCGTTCGCCTGCGCCGCGTGCTCGCCCGCCTCGGCCGGCGTGAGGTGCCCGCGCGGGCCCTCGCGCTCGGGTCGCGGCAGCGTGCCCTCGACCATCAGCAGGTCGGCGCCGTCGGCGAACTGGACGAGCTTCTCGGTCGGCGCCGAGTCGGCGCCGTAGACGAAGCGCCCGCCGCCGTTGGTCGAGCGCAGCTCGATCGCGCAGGTCTGGACGAAGTGCGGCACCTCGCAGAAGCGCAGGCGCAGCGACCCGACGACGAGATCGTGCTCGGGGTCGTACTCGTCCAGCGCGAAGGCCTTCTCGATGAGGTCCTCGTTGCCCCACGCGCCGACGACGCGGCGGAAGGTCTCGCGCGCCCCCGGCGGCGCGTGCAGCGCCGGGCGCGCCGGGCTGTCCGTACCCGGCCAGACGTGGACCGGCACCGGCTGCTGGCGCGGCGCGTAGGTCAGCGCGTAGCTGTAGGGGACGAGGTCGAGGAAGTGGTCGGCGTGCAGGTGCGAGAGCACCACGGCGTCGAGCTCGGTGTAGTCGCGGTAGCGGCGCAGCTTCGCGAACACGCCGTTGCCGCAGTCCAGCAGGAGCGCCGTCTCGCCGTCCTCCACCAGATAGCCGCTGCAGGCCCCGCCGGCGTCCTGCCACGACGGCGACTTGCCGAGGACAGTGACCCTCACGTCTGGGACTCTACCCCGGTGACCTCGTACGAGACCGGCGTGCTCGTGCTCGGCGCGCTGCTCGTGGGAGGGGCGCTGGTCTCAGGCCTCGCCGGGCGCAGCTTCCTGTCGCTGACGGCGGTCTTCGTCGTCGCCGGCTTCGCCCTGGGCGGCGACGGCCTCGACGTCCTGCGCTTCGACGCGCGCTCGGGTTTCGTCCGCGACGTCGCGATCACCGCGCTGGTGGTGATCCTCTTCCGCGACGGGCTCGAGGTCGAGTTCGAGATGCTCCAGCGGGCGTGGCGCCCGCCGCTGCGCAAGCTCGTCGTCGGCATGCCGGTGACCGCGGGGATCGTCGCGGTCGCGGCCAAGGCGCTCGTCGGGCTGTCGTGGACGGAGGCGTTCCTGCTCGGCGCGCTGCTGTCGCCGACCGACCCGGTCCTGTCGAACGCGGTGGTCACCAACCCGCGCGTGCCGCGGACGGTCCGCCACTCGCTCAACCTCGAGTCGGGCCTCAACGACGGCCTGGCGCTGCCTCCCGTGCTGGCGCTGACGGCCGCGCTGGCGCCGGGCGGCGGGAACTTCGACGCGGCGACGTTCGTGCTGCAGGACGTCGGCCTGGGGCTGGCCTACGGGCTCGTGCTCGGCGCGCTCGCCTCGCTGCTCATGCCGCGGCCCGGGCCGCTGGAGCGCGACGAGATCCCCGCGCATCAGAAGTCGCTCTACGCGCTCGGCTGCGCCTTCGCGATCTACGGGCTCACCGTGCTGCCACCGCACGGCAACGGGTTCATCGCGGTCTATGTGGGGGCGATCGTGCTCGGCATCCGGCGGCCCGACCTGCGCGGCTACTTCGAGCGGCGCGCCGACGACATCATCGAGATCGCCAAGCTCGGCGTCTTCGTCGTCTTCGGCTCGCTGCTGACCTTCGGCGGGCTCTTCGACGCGGGCGTTGGCGCCGCGGCGATCGTCGCGGTGACGCTCCTGGTCGCGCGGCCGGTGGCGATCTGGCTCGCGCTCGTGGGCACCGGCCTGGACCGCGCGACGAAGGCGTTCATGGCGTGGTTCGGTCCCAAGGGGATCGCCACGATGGCGTTCTCGCTGCTCGTCCTCGGCCGCGACCTCAGCGCGGGCGAGGCGATCTTCAACCTCGCCGCGCTGACGGTCTTCTGCTCGATCATCGTGCACGGGCTGACCGACACGCCGGGCGTGGGCTGGCTCGCCCGGCGCGCGGAGCCCGAGCCGGCCTGACCACTAGGTTGCCGTCGATGTCAGGCGGCGACGAAGTCGTGGAGCTGCGCCTGCTCCTCCGCGCTCGGGAAGGCGTAGGCGGCGCGCGTGCGGCGCTGCTCGCGGAAGGTGAAGCGCAGCTGGCGCGGCGGGCGCAGCCCCTCCGGGCTGTCCGGTCGGAACGTCGCGCAGGGCTCGTCGAGGCTCAGCGCGCACAGCAGGTTGCGCCGGAAAAAGCATGCCTCGCACGTCACCTTGCCGCCCTTCGCCATCTGCCCCGTCGACCTCCGGCCTCGTTTGCGCCGGGCATCGAAGCAGACCCTGGGCAGGTTTCTCCCCGGCTATCCCGCAAATGCCGGGGAAATCGTGATCAGGTCGTGAAAGCCCTGCATATCGAGCTGTTTTCGCTTCGGGTCCGATCATCTGCCCGCACGTTGCGCAGGTTTGCCGTCCGAGCGGCATGAGGATCCTCGTCACCGGCATCACGGGCTACGTCGGCGCGGCGCTCGCACCGCGCCTGCTGGCCGCCGGGCACGAGGTCGTCGGCTACGCGCGCGACCCCTCCCGGGTGACGCTCGACGTCCCCGTCGTGGCCGGCGACGCGGTCGCCGGGACGGGGCTCGACGAGGCGTTCGACGGCGCGCGCGTCGCCTACTACCTCATCCACTCGATGGAGCCCGGCGACCAGGGCTTCGACGTCCGCGACCGCGCCGCGGCGCAGAACTTCGCGGCGGCGGCGCAGCGGGCGGGCGTCGAGCGCGTCGTCTACCTCGGCGGCCTGGTCCCGCCGGACCGCGCGGCGTCGCTGCACCTGCGCAGCCGCCTGGAGGTCGAGGAGACGGTGATCGCGGCGACCCCGGCCTCGGTCGCGCTGCGCGCCTCCGTGGTCGTCGGGCCGCGGTCGCGCTCGTTCCGGTTCCTCGTGCGCCTCGTCGAGCGCCTGCGGCTGCTGCCGCTTCCGGCCTGGCGCGACTTCCGCACCCAGCCCATCGACGGCCGCGACGTGCTCGCCTTTCTCGTCGCCGCGGCGACGTCGCCCGCCGCCGCCGGGAAGTCGCTCGACATCGCCGGGCCTGATGTCCTCACCTACGGCGAGGTCGTCGAGCGCATCGCCGAGCACCTCCTCGTCGGCCGCGCGCCGGTGCGCCTGCCGTTCAACGCGACGCCGCTCGCGTCGCGCGTCGCGGCGACGATCGCCGGCGAGGACCACGCGCTGATCGGGCCCCTGATGGAAAGCCTCGAGGGCGACCTGCTCCCGCGCGACATGCGCGCTCCCGAGCTGCTCGGCGTGCGCCTGCACACGTTCGACGCCGCGGTCGAGCGCGCGCTGCGAGACATGGAACAACTTGGCGAGCCCCTCGTCGCACGCTGAGGTACGGTCCCGCCGACGTGAGCACCGTCCGCACCTCGATCGACATCGCCGCGCCTCCGGAAGCGGTATGGGAGTTCGTCATGGATCCCACCAAGGCAGCTGAGTGGGTGACGATTCACCGCGGGCTGAAGGATCACGACGGGGGAATCCTGCGTCCGGGCTATCGGATGGACCAGCGGCTGTGCCTGCGCGGGGTGAGCTTCGACGTGCACTGGCAACTGGTGGAGGTCGACGCGCCGCGTTACGCGCTATGGGAGGGCAAGGGGCCGGCGCGGTCGAAGGCGCGGATCGTCGACCGGCTGTCGGCGGGCGGCGACGGCGGCACGCACTTCGAGTACGAGAACGAGTTCCACGCGCCGTTCGGGCCGCTCGGCGCCGTCGCGGCGCGCGCGCTCACCGGCGGCGTGCCACAGCGCGAGGCCGACGCTTCGCTCAAACGTTTAAAGCAAATTCTCGAAGCGAGACGGCCGCGGCCCTGAGCGCAAAGTTGCACCGTGAGGTGTGACTTTCCGTTACAGTTAGTGAATGGCCGATTTCCTGGAAGAAAAGAAACGAGAGATCGCGGCCCGGCTCAACGAGCTGCGCCCAGCGGTCGAGGAGTACAGCCGCCTCGAGGGTGCGCTGCGCGCGCTCGACGGGGTGAGCACGACGCCGGCGCCGACGCGCGCCCGGCGTGGTCGCGGCGCGGGGGCAGGCGCGCCGAGCGCGGCCGGCGCGGGCAGCGGTCGACGCGGGCGCCCGCGCGGGACCGGCACGCGCGCCAACCAGACGCTCGAACTGGTGCGGGCCGAGCCCGGGATCACCATCCCGCAGCTCGCCGAGCGCATGGGCATCAAGCAGAACTACCTCTACCGCGTCCTCCCCGCGCTCGAGCAGGATGGGCTCGTGCGCAAGGAGGGTCGCGGCTGGCACCCGCGCGAGGCCGCGTAGGGAGCCCGAGGAGCTAGTGGCGCGTCAGGCAACGTTCGCCCCGTTCGGCGGAGCGAACGTCACCTGACGCAGCACTAGACCAGCTCGAGCTCGCGCACCGCCGCGCGCTCCTCTTTGAGCTCGTTGACCGTGATGTCGATCTTGCCCTGCGCGAAGTCCTCGATGTCGAGCCCCTCCTCGACGGTGTAGTCACCACCGGAGCACCGGCACGGCAGCGAGCAGATCAGACCCTCCTCGATCCCGTACTGGCCCGAGGTCCAGACCGCCATCGAGCGCAGCCCGTCGGCGCCCAGCACCCAATCCTGGACGTCGTCGATGGCCGCGTTGGCGGCGCTCGCCGCGCTCGACGCGCCGCGCGCCTCGATGATCTCCGCGCCGCGCTTGCCGACCCGCGGCATGAACTCGTTCTCGTACCAGTCCATGTCGACCTTGTCGACGGCGCGCTCGCCGTTGACCTTGGCGTTGAACAGGTCGGGGAACATCGTCGGCGAGTGGTTGCCCCACACGACGAGGTCGTTGATGTCGGCGACGCCGACGCCGAGCTTCTCCGCCAGCTGGGCGACCGCGCGGTTCTCGTCCAGGCGCGTCATCGCGGTGAAGCGCTCCTTGGGGATGTCGGGCGCGTTGGACGCGGCGATGAGCGCGTTGGTGTTCGCCGGGTTGCCGACGACGAGGATCTTCACGTCGTCGGCGGCGCCCGCGTTGAGGGCCTCGCCCTGCGGCTTGAAGATCTGCCCGTTGGCCTCGAGCAGATCGGCGCGCTCCATGCCCTTGCTCCGCGGCCGGGCGCCGATGAGCAGCGCCACGTTGACCCCGTCGAAGGCCTGCGTGGGATCGTCGAAGATGTCGATCGACTTCAGCAGCGGGAACGCGCAGTCCTGAAGCTCGAGCGCGGTCCCCTCGGCGGCCTTGACCGCCTGCGGGATCTCGAGCAGGTTGAGCTCGATCTCGGCGTCCGCGCCGAGCATCTGCCCGGACGCGAGGCGGAACAGGACGGCGTAGCCGATCTGGCCGGCCGCACCGGTGACAGCAACACGAGTAGCCACTAGACGTTCATCTCCTGCTTGAGGTTCTCGTCGACCGACGCGAGGAACTCCTCGGTCGTCTGGAAGGACTGGCTGCCGCCGACGAGGAGGGCGAGGTCCTTGGTCATCTTCCCGCTCTCCACCGTCTCGACGCACACCCGCTCCAGCGTGTCGGCGAAGGCGATGACCTCGGGCGTCTCGTCCATGCGGCCGCGGTGGTGCAGCGCGCGCGTCCACGCGAAGATCGACGCGATCGGGTTCGTCGACGTCGGCTTGCCCTCCTGGTGCTGGCGGAAGTGGCGCGTCACCGTGCCGTGCGCCGCCTCGGCCTCGATCGTCCTCCCGTCGGGTGTCATCAGGACGCTCGTCATCAGCCCGAGCGAGCCGAAGCCCTGCGCGACGGTGTCGGACTGGACGTCGCCGTCGTAGTTCTTGCACGCCCACACGTAGCCGCCCTCCCACTTGAGCGCCGCGGCGACCATGTCGTCGATCAGCCGGTGCTCATAGGTGAGGCCCGCCCGCTCGAACGTCTCCTTGTACTCGTTTTCGTAGACCTCCTGGAACAGGTCCTTGAAGCGCCCGTCGTACGCCTTGAGAATCGTGTTCTTGGTCGACATGTAGAGCGGGAAGCCACGTTCGAGCGCGTAGCTGAACGACGCGTGCGCGAAGTCCCGGATCGACTCGTCGAGGTTGTACATCCCGAGCGCCACGCCGCCGCCGGGGAAGTCGAAGACGTCACGCTCGATCGCCTCGCCGCCGTCGGCGGGGGTGAACGTCAACCGCAGCTTGCCGGCGCCCGGCACCACGAAGTCCTCCGCGCGGTACTGGTCGCCGAACGCGTGGCGGCCGATGATGATCGGCTTCGTCCAACTTGGGACGAGCCGGGGGATGTTGCCGATGACGATCGGCTCGCGGAAGATCACCCCGCCGAGGATGTTGCGGATGGTGCCGTTCGGGGAGCGGTACATCCGCTTGAGCCCGAACTCCTTCACGCGCGCCTCGTCGGGGGTGATCGTCGCGCACTTCACCCCGACGCCGCACTCCTTGATCGCGTTGGCGGCGTCGACGGTGATCTGGTCGTCGGTCGCGTCCCGGCTCTCGATGCCGAGGTCGAAGTACTTCAGCTCGACGTCGAGGTACGGGAGGATCAGCTGGTCCTTGATGAACTGCCAGATGATCCGGGTCATCTCGTCGCCGTCGAGCTCGACGACGGGGTTCTTCACCTTGATCTTGGCCATACGAGTCCTTCGGTCTTGAGCGGCGGCGAAAACTAGTGACTCAGGGCCTACCCGGCCACGCGCACTCGCACGGCGCGCTTGCCTGAAGAGGTGAACCATGATTCACTTCTTCGTCGGAGATGCCGTACCGAGCCACCGAGCGAACCGAGGCGCGCCGGACCGCCACCCGCGAGCGGATCGTCCGCGCGGCGCACGAGCTCGTCGCCGGCGGAGGGTTCGGCGCCGCGTCCGTGGCCGCCGTCGCCGAGCGGGCCGGCGTGGCGACCGGCAGCGTGTACCGCCACTTCAGCTCGAAGGCCGAGCTCTTCGCCGAGGTCTTCCGGCGCGCCGCCCAGCGCGAGGTCGACGCGGTCGCCGCCGCGCCCGATCTGGCGAGCGGGGTCGAGACCTTCGCCCGCCGCGCGCTCGCCGGCCGGCGGCTGGCCTGGGCGCTGCTCGCCGAGCCGGTCGACCCGGTCGTCGAGGCCGAGCGCCTCGCGTTCCGGCGCGCGTACCGCGACGCCTTCCGCCGGGTCGTGGGCGACGAGCTGACCGCCGCCGCCCTCGTCGGCGCGATCGGCGAGGTGCTCGTCGGCCCGCTCTCCCCCACCCGCCCCGACTTGGACGAGGACGCGCTGGTCGCCGACCTCGTCGCCCTGTGCCAGCGACTGGAGCCCTGAATGGCCGTCGACACCGTCATCACGACTCACGAGGTCACCAACCAGCCGCCGCCGCTGGTCGACTACGACCTCTTCTCGAACAACGTGCCGCTCGTCGAGGCGCTCGAGCGCGAGGGCGGCGGCTGGGCGCGCGGGCGCTGCGCCGAGGTCGGGCGGATCTGGGGGGCTCGCGAGGTCCAGGAGTGGGGCCGGCTCGCCAACGAGAACCCGCCGCGCCTGCGCACCCACGACCGCTACGGCAACCGCATCGACGAGGTCGAGTTCCACCCGGCCTACCACCAGCTGATGGCGCTCTCCAGCGAGCACGAGCTGCACTCGCTGCCGTGGACGGCCGACCGCGAGGGCGGGCAGGTCGTGCGCGCCGCGCTGACGATGAGCGCCCAGGCCGACGCCGGCCACGGCTGCCCGATCACCATGACCTGCGCGGCGATCCCCGCGCTGCGCTCGACGCCCGATTTCGCCGCGGAGTGGGAGCCGCTGCTCATGGCGCGCGCCTACGACGGCGAGCTCAAGCCCGCGCACGTGAAGGGCTCGGCCAAGTGCGGGATGGCGATGACCGAGAAGCAGGGCGGGTCGGACGTGCGCGCCAACACGACGCGCGCGGAGGCCGACGGCGACTGGTGGCGCATCACCGGCCACAAGTGGTTCTGCTCGGCGCCGATGTGCGACCTGTTCCTCGTCCTCGCCCAGACCGACGAGGGCGTCACCTGCTTCGCCGTCCCGCGCATCCTGCCCGACGGCAGCCGCAACACCTTCCGGCTCCAGCGCCTCAAGGACAAGCTGGGCAACCGCTCGAACGCCAGCTCGGAGGTCGAGTTCGCCGGCACGTACGGCCGGCTCCTCGGCGAGCCCGGCCGCGGCGTGCGCACGATCATCGACATGGTCATCCACACGCGGCTGGACTGCACCGTCGGCAGCGCGGCGGGCATGCGCGTCGCCGTGGCCAACGCCACGTGGCACGCGGCGCACCGCAGCGCGTTCGGCAAGCTGCTCATCGACCAGCCGCTGATGACGAACGTCCTGGCCGACCTGTGCGTCGAGTCCGAGGCGGCGACCGCGCTGGCCATGCGCCTCGCCCGCGCGTACGACGAGGACGACGCCGCCGTCAAGCGCCTCGGGACCGCCGTCGGCAAGTACTGGGTCTGCAAGCGCTTCCCCGGCCTGGCCGCCGAGGCGATGGAGTGCCTGGGCGGCAACGGCTACGTCGAGGAGTCGGGGATGCCGCGCATCTATCGCGAGGCCCCGCTGAACTCGATCTGGGAGGGCTCGGGCAACGTCAACGCGCTCGACGTCCTGCGCGCGCTGACCAAGTCACCGGAGACGCTGGAGGCGTTCTTCGCCGAGGTCGAGCTCGCCGCCGGCGCGGACGCGCGGCTGGACGCGTTCGTCGAGCGCGCCCGAGCGGAGTTCGACGACACCGAAGCCGTGGAGACGCGCGCCCGGCGGATCGTCGAGAAGCTCGCGCTCGCGCTGCAGGGCTCGCTGCTCGTGCGCCACGCGCCGGCCGCCGTGGCCGACGCCTTCTGCGCGTCGCGGCTGGCCGGCGACAGCGGCCTGGCCTACGGGACCCTGCCGGCCGGCGTGGACGCCCGAGCGATCGTCGAGCGGCATCTGCCCGCGCTGGCCTGAGACCACCGCGACCCTGCCACCATAGGTGCCATGCCGGTCGGCGGCGGATCGATCCAGGTGATGCGGCTCTTCGGGATCCGCATCGGCGTCAGCGCGAGCTGGTTCGTCGTGCTGTTCCTGTTGATCTTCCTGCTGTCGGCCAACTTCCAGTCGGTCCTGGACGGCTCCGACACGCAGGCGTACCTCGTCGCCGTCGGGGCGGCGCTGCTGTTCTACGTCTCGCTCGTGTTCCACGAGCTCGGCCACGCGCTCGTCGCGCGCCGCCAGGGGATCGAGGTCGAGCGCATCGACCTGTGGTTCTTCGGCGGGCTGGCGCAGCTGCGCAGCGAGCCGCGCTCGCCGGGCGCCGAGTTCGCCGTGGCGATCGCCGGACCGATCGTCACGCTGCTCGTGGCGATCGCCTGCGCGCTGGCGGCGTCGCTCGTCGACTCGTCGAGCCATTTCATCGACGCGGCCACGCTGCGGCAGTCGGCCAGCGCGTCGCCGGCGTACGTCCTGCTCAGCTTCGTCGCCGCGATGAACGTCGTGCTGTTCCTGTTCAACCTCGCCCCGGGCTTCCCGCTCGACGGCGGCCGGATCGTCTTCGCCGCCGCGTGGAAGCTCACCGGCGACCGCAATCGCGGGATGCGCATCGCCGGGCGCGGCGGCGTCGGCTTCGCCTACCTGCTCGGCGGCCTGGGCGTGTATCTGCTGCTGCGCGGCGCGGTCGGCGACGGGCTCTGGTTCCTGGCCATCGCTTACCTGCTGCTTCCCGCCGCCCGCGGCGCGATCGCCCAGGGCACGATGCGCCATCAGCTGCTGACGGTGACCGTCGCCGACGTCATGGACCCCGACCCCGTGACGATCGACGGCGAGACGACGCTGCTCGAGGCGCGCGAGCGGATCTTCGAGCCCCACGGCTGGCCGTTCGTGGGCGTCGTCGACCGCGACAACCGCTTCCTCGGCGTCCTCACGCGCGACGAGGTGGACGCCGAGCTCGCCGCCGGCCGACCGGCGCTGACAGCCCGCGAGGTGGTCGACGGCGACCGCATGGACTGGCTGATCCGCACCGACCAGCAGCTCGAGGATCTCCTGCAACATCCGACCCTCGCCGTCCCCGGCGCGGTCTTCGCCGTCGACCGCGAGGACTTCCTCCGCGGGGTCGTCACGGTGGAGCAGGTGCGCCGGGCGATCACCGTGGCGCCGGGACGCTGAGCGAGCGCGCCGCCGGGTAGGGTTTGCGTCCATGCCGTCCCATGACGTCCTGATCATCGGCGCCGGACTGGCCGGCCAGCGGGCCGCGCTGGCGGCGGCCGACGCGGGCGCGACGGTAGCGATCATGAGCAAGGTCCACCCGGTCCGCTCGCACTCGGTGGCCGCGGCCGGCGGCATCAACGCCGCGCTCAAGCCCGAGGACACGTGGGAGTCGCATGCCTACGACACGGTCAAGGGCTCGGACTTCCTGGGCGACCAGGACGCGATCGAGATCATGTGCCGCGAGGCGCCCGACGAGCTGCTGCACCTCGAGCACATCGGGGTGACCTTCCACCGCGACGAGAAGGGCGAGCTCGGCACCCGCGCCTTCGGCGGCGCCTCGGCCGCGCGCACGTACTACGTCGCCGACATCACCGGCCAGGCGTTGCTTCACGTCCTCTACGAGCAGCTGCTCAAGTACCACGAGCGGCTGGACCGCTACGAGGAGTGGTTCACCACGTCGCTGCTGCTCGGCGACGGCGGCGCGTGCGTCGGCTGCGTCGCGCGCGACATCCGCAGCGGGCGGATGGAGGTGTTCAACGCCAAGGCGACGATCCTCGCCACAGGCGGCGCCGGCCAGGCGTGGAAGCCGACGACCAACGGGCTCGTCTGCACGGGCGACGGCATCGCGCAGGCCTACGACGTCGGCGCGCCGCTGATGGACATGGAGATGATCCAGTACCACCCGACGACGCTCGTCGAGAACGGCTTTCTGATCACCGAGGGCGCGCGCGGCGAGGGGGCCCACCTCCTGAACTCCGAGGGCAAGCGGTTCATGGAGGCCTACGCGCCCAACAAGATGGAGCTCGCCTCGCGCGACGTCGTCTCGCGCGCCGAGCAGACCGAGATCAACGAGGGCCGCGGCGTCGGCCCCGACGGCGCCGGGATCTACCTCGACGTCACCGTCGTGCCGCGCAAGCGCACGCTCGAGGCGCTGCGCGAGATCGTCAACATCGGCAAGGACTTCGCCGGCGTGGACATCACGCGCGAGCCGATCCTCATCCGCCCCGGCCAGCACTACATCATGGGCGGCGTCAAGACCGACGTGTGGGGCGCGACGCCGCTCGCCGGCCTCTACGCGGCCGGCGAGGTCGCGTGCGTGTCGGTCCACGGCGGCAACCGCCTCGGGGCCAACTCGCTGCTGGACACGCTCATCTTCGGCCGCCGCGCCGGCGAGCACGCCGCGCAGCGCGCGGGCGCCATGCTCATGCCCAGCTCCTCGGAGGCCCAGCTGCGCGACGACGTCCGCGTGATCGACGGGATCATCGCCCGCCCGCGCGACGGCCGGCGGATCAGCGAGATCAAGGACGAGCTGGGCACGACCATGAACCGCCACGTCGCCGTCTTCCGCGACGCCGACGGCCTGAACACCGCGCACGAGATCGTCCGCCGGCTCAAGGAGGAGGCCAAGACCGCCTACATCGACGACCGCGGCA
>VAWY01000078.1 GCA_005888335.1 Actinomycetota bacterium | reverse complement strand
AGGCGTTTCGGACGAGCGGTGCGCCGGGTGACCCCGAGGAGCTGGCCGACGCTTGGCGCGCCGAGTACTGGCCGGTGCTCAGCGAAGTGACCGACGGCGCGCGGCCGTGGGGGAACTTCGACGAGCATCACCGCGAAACACTCGACGTCGTACTGACGGAGCGCGGGATCGATCTGTCCGTCGAGGCGCACCGCGAGCTCGTCGGCGCCTGGCACCGACTGGACCCCTGGCCGGACGTGCGCAGCGGCCTCGAGGCGCTACGCCGGGATCGTGTCACCGCCGCGCTCTCCAATGCCCATGTCTCCCTCTGGTCGACATCACTCGTCACGGCGACCTGCGCCTCGACTGCCTGCTGTCGGCCGAGCTCGCGCGGGCGTACAAGCCGGCGCCCGCGGTGTACCAGACCGCGGCGCGCCTCCTTGGCCTGGAGCCCCCCGAGCTCATGCTGGTCGCCGCGCACCCGGCCGATCTCAAGGGCGCGCGCAGGTCCGGCCTGCAGACGGCGTTCGTCGACCGCCCGCTCGAGTACGGACCGGGCTCACCAGCTCGCGAAGACCCCGACGCCAACGTCTCGGTCAGCGACCTCCACGAGCTGGCGGACCGCCTGACCAGCTGAGTCCCCGGGTTGTGACCGCAGCCTTTGCGCGAGCTCCGCACTCCCACTGGGTATCCAACCGGCCTGCTCTACAGAGCGCTGCTTCGCGCGAGGAGCAGCGGCGTGGGCGCGGCTCTCGTCGACTCCGCGATCTCCGACGACTCCCGGATCTCGTTCGCTGCGGGAACGGCCGCCGCCTCTCTTCTACTTCGAGCCGATCGCTAGCAGAGACTCAGCAAGCAGCTGGCCCCGCTTGTGGCGAGATGAAGGCCCCGCGGCTCGCTGGCCGGGACACCTGCTTTGCCGCGGTTGCGGTAGTCAGGCCAGATCCCCCGGTCGCTCCCGAGTTTCGCGCGCGAAACAGAACTGGGGACACCGCGATCCTGCCTACCTACCGCCTCGCCCACGCTCTCGCCGCCCGCGACAGCGGCGACAATCCGACCCGGACACCGAACGGAGGCAGAAAGTGAGCCCGCCCCGATCGCACCTCGGCCAGCCGGTCACGCTGGCCGCCGCACCCCGGACCGCCCTGGCCACCGAGTTGAGTCAGATCTGCGAACGGATGTTCACCAACGCCAGTCCGGCCGTGCTTGCCGAACTGCACGCGTTCCTCACCGCCGAAGGCGTACACCCCGCCACCGCGCTGGGGTAGTTCACCGACGGCCTCGGCCTCGCCACCTGCCATACCGAGCCGGGTGAATGACCATGCTGCTGCGCAGCGCGGCGGCGGAGTCAGCTGACGCGGCGATAGCGGATATGGGTGGTCAGCGGTGAATGAAGGACCTCGGTGGGCTCGAAGCCGAAGGACTCAACGCCGTCGAAGATGCGCTCGCCCGAACCGAGCAGGACGGGCGCGATGTCGAGGGTGAGCTCGTCGATCACCCCGGCGATCAACGCCTGCCGGACGGTCGAGGCACCGCCGGCGATGTCCACCCCGTTGTCCCCGGCGGCCTCACACGCTGCGGAGTAGGCCGCCTCGAAGCCCTCGGTGACGAAGTGGAACGTCGTCCCCCCGTCCATCTGGATCGAATCATGGCCGTGATGGGTCAGCACGAACACCGGCGCGTGATACGGGGGTTCGGGGCCCCACCAGCCTGACCAGTCCTCATCCCAGTCTCCGCGGATCGGGCCGAACATGTTCCGCCCCATCACATACGCACCCCGGGGGCGCATGAGCCACTCGTTCGCGATCTTGTCCGCGTCGTTGGCCCGCGGGTCGCCGATGTGCCAGCCGTGCAGCTCCCGCCCGCGCCGTCCGAGGGGATCCTCCCGGCTCTGGTCCGGCCCGGCGACGAAGCCGTCCAGTGAGATCGACATGTGGCATGTGGTGTCCGGCACCGCGAACCTCCTGGGTGATTGCGACTTGCAAGCGGTGGTGCGTCGTAGCGCACGCGAGGACTTTCGCACTCCAGGAGACCGGTTGGCGGCCTGCTTCAGCCACGTTGCCTGTGCGGTCGCACCCAACGCCGCATCACCCCGACAACCCCGAGGCCCGCGCCTATCAATCGCGGCTGTAGTCGGCTGCTGCTTCCGCGTGGATCCGAGTCCCTGGTCGGCGAGGCCATCGACGCTCGCTCGTCGTCCAAACCAGGCGCGCGACGGGCGGCGAGCCGGCGCTCGCATTTGCAGCTGAGCGGAAGCGGCGAACGGTGTCCCGTTGGCGCTCCCTAAGCGGGCCCGGCAAGCGCGTCGGGGTCGGTCAGCGCGGCGAGTACCCGGTCCGGCGAGGCGCTGAGGACTCGGACTGCGGTGTCAGTCCGACTCATCGCGGGCGCGCCCGTAGCGCTCGTAGATCACGCGCGAGCCGAACGTTCTGGTCTCGATCAGGTCGAGCGGGACGTCTTCGGTGACCGGCGGCAGGAACGGCGTGCCGCCACCGACGACGACCGGATAGCGGAACATGCGCAGCTCGTCGACAAGGCCGAGCTCGACAGCCGCCGCGGCCAGGCCGGCGCCGCCGATCGAGACATCCTTGTCGGTCGCGGCGAGTGCCGCGGCGACCTCCTCGGCGAGCGGCGCCTCGGCGAGCCGGGCGTTGCCCTGGACGCTTTCTAGCGTGCGGCTGAAGACGACCTTCGGGAGCGCGCTCCAGACGTCGGCGAACGCGTCCGTGTCCTCGTTGTCGCGCATCGACGGATCCGTCTCCCACACGAGCATCGTCTCGTAGAGCCTGCGGCCCAACAGGCAGCTGCCGAGCCCGCGGACCTGCTCGAGATGGAAGCGAAACAGCTCGTCGCTCGGGACGCTCCATCCAAACGCGCCGTCGCGGTCGGCGATAAAGCCGTCCACCGAGACGCTCATCGAGTAGATCAGCCTGGGCTTCACGGGCGCGTGATGCTATTGCTCGGGCATGGCGGGCAAGGCATCGGAGCGGTTCGTCTGGGCGGTCGACACTCTGGAGGTCCGCCCGGCCGACCGCCTGCTCGAGGTCGGCTGCGGCCACGGCGTCGCGGTCTCCCTGGTCTGCGAGAGGCTGACGACGGGAACGATCACCGCGATCGACCGCTCGCCCAAGATGATCGAGATGGCCACGCGGAGGAACCGCGCGCACGTCGACGCGGGCAGGGCTGTGCTCGAGGCCATCGCGCTGGAGGACGCCGACCTCGGCGATCGGCGCTTCGACAAGGTCTTCGCCTTCAACGTCGCGCCTTTCTGGCAGCAGCCGGAGGCGGCGCTCGGTGCCGTCCGCGAGCACCTCGCCCGGGACGGGGCCGTCTACCTCTTCTGGGACGCGCGCCACTCCGCGCCGGAGCGAGCCCGGGACCTTGGGAACGAGCTGGCCGACCGGCTACGCGAGGGCGGATTCTTCGTCGACAGGGTGCTGGTCGAGGACCTGCGCCCGGTCCCCGCGGTCTGCGCGATGGGGCGGCCCCAGGGCGGATGAACATGGACCGCAACACCGTGTCGCCTTCCCATAAGTGAGGTCTCCGCGGAGACGTGCGTCGCTATCGCATCGCGCTCCTGCTTTGCTCGCGGCGCGCGCATCTCGCCGCAATGGACGACTTCACTGCAACGCGCGGAACTCGAGACCGTGCCGGCCCGGGTGCTTGCAGACTCCTTGCAAGCGGTTGGGTCGAAGCAGAAGCCCGCGCGGCCTTGAGCTGGCTACCGGAGTGGACGAGAACCGGAACTGCGGAGCGACGCCTGGTCGTTTGCCGAAGGCGCGGCATTCGAGCGCCAGCGCCTCCGTGCGCTCGTTCAGCTTTGATTGCGGCCGATGAAGGCAGTTCGGATGACGACGAGTCGCTCAGGTCCGGGCTGAGATGAATGTGTCAGCCGGATATGCCACGTCCGACCTTGCCTGATTGGGTTGCCCCAGAGAACAGAAGATGAGTTGCGGCAGCCGTAGTTCAGGCGGCGCCCCTCGCGGTCGGCGTTGGTGGCGCCGCCGGCGAAGAACGTGCACTCAAGGCCGTTAGCTAACCGCACGGCCCAGACGACTCCGATCCGCGCGCTGAAGCTGCGGTTCATACGGCCCGAAACGCGGAGACGGATGACACGGTGTTCGAAGGGTGAGCCCACGCACAAGACGGCGTCATCACGCGTGGGATCGCTAAAGCAGGGGTCGTACAAGAAGTTCCCCGCGGCGCAGCGATAGCCGCGATGCAGCACGAAGGAGCCTGTCCAGCAATCGCCGCCAAACTTCGGCGTGGCCACAAGGCCTGTACGTAGCGCACCTTCACCGTTCGTCGGAGACCAATGGATGACTCGCGTCTTCGCGTGCCCCGAGATGGGCATGCAGAGCAGGATCGCGGCGCTCGCCAGCGACACCACCAGAGACCTAGAAGTCGCCACAGCCACCGTTGTAGGCGTCGTAGTACACGGCGATCCGCGACCTGTAGGCCCTCGCCTTGAAGTTGCCGCACGTCGTATTGCCGTACTTCGAGGTGAACTGAAAATCGCAGCCAGACTCGGAGAAGAGATGCCGGCTGCAGGCGTAGATCTCTGTACCAAGGCGGACGGCAAAGACCGTTCGGATCACTCGGCGCCCGATCGATTTCGCTCGACTCGTGTCCATCGCCCGCTGACGCGTCGGATTCGCGACGTAGCGCTTGCCGTGGAAGTGCTCGGCACCAAGAACTCGCGGGGCACACGCTGCAGCGATGACCCAACCCACGAACGCCACCAGCACCAGTCCCGCCAAGCGCGAACCCACTCCTACAAGGTGTCGATCCCGCGCCAGAACGTCAAGATCGTCTGCGCCGCTGTAGGTCCGCCCTGTTTCCGGAATCTCCTGCCGGATCGCCCGCGCACGCAGCGCCGCTTTGCGCGAGGAGCGGGCTTGAGGCGCCGCGCGTCACGCGCGGTGCTCAGGGCGGCGGCGTCACGGCACGTCGATGGCTTGCAGTACGGCCAGTCCCCGCGGAGAGAGCCGGTAGCCGACACGCAGGCTCTCCGTCAGGCCAAACGCCTTCAGCTTTCGCACGTCGGACTTGAAGCGCAGCTTTCTCCCGCCCCCGCCGCGCGGCAAGGTCGGCGGCGAGCGTCGCCGGGTTGTCGCGGATCAACTCCAGCACGTCCTTCGTCCACGGCCCGTGGGACGAGGCGCGGTCGAGCCGAGCGAGCCGCGACTGCAACTGCTGAAGCTCGCTCGGGCCGAGGCGGTCGTTCTCGCGCAGTGCCCGCCGCGGGTCCTCTCGTTCATAGTGAAGGTAATGCGGTACAGCCTGGTGCCGGGCGCGCGGTACTTCGCAAGGTCCGCGAGGAGGCGGGCACGGCTCTCGTAGCCGGCGGCCCGCGCCTCGGCCGGCGTGATCGCCCGTATCGCCATCCGGTCGACCGAATCGATCGCCAGCACACCGACCGCACTGTGCAGAGTCCCGCCGCCCTTGACCGTCGGGCGCTTCCAGTACCGAAAGGCGACGCTCACGGACCCGTCGGCCAACCCCACCCAGACCCTCTTGGGGAAGAGCATGCCCAGACGCTACCGGCACCCAGCGCGCCCGGCAGGTCGCGACGGCAGCGGTCGCCGTTACCAACCCGGCGCTTCCGCTGGCGCGTGCGTCCAGCGCTTTGGGAGGCAGCCGCCCGAGCGCGGGCGATGACAGTCTCGCAATGCGCGAGACAGCGGCTCTCTCGCGAAACAGATGCCTCAGGACGGCGACTCGTTGGTCGGTCGGGGTCGGTGAGCTTGTTCGGACAGGCCCGCGAGAATCTCGGGGATGCGCGGCGCTGGGCAGCCGGTCGCTTTCCGCCACAGCTTCGAGAGTGGCAAAGCGCGCCCGGCGATCAGGTCGGCTGCCTGGCCTCGATCGCAGATCGGGGTGGGGGAAAGTCCGTCGGAAGGTCAGGCGCGTCCACTTGGAAGATGACGAGCGGCTCGGGCAGTCCCCGGAATCGCCATGCGCCGAGGCTCCTCAAGCCGACACCCTCCTGCAGAGAGTCCACGACCTCTCCGCGAACCGCGGCGGACATGACGATCTGGCCGCCATGCGCGGCGAAGCAGATGCGCGCGGCAGCGTGGACCGACAGCCCCACGTACCCGGTCTCGGTCAGCGCAGGACGCCCGCGGTGCAGGCCGATCCGCAGCCGTACCGTCGATGCCTGCGGCCAGTCGCGGTCGCGCGTCGCCCGCTGAATCCACAGCGCGGCCTCGAGCGCCGCGGGCGCGCCCTCGAAGACCGCGAAGACGTCGTCGCCGCGGGCGGACACGTCGTGACCGCCGGCACGGCGCACCGCCCCGCTCACGACGCGTCGAACGTCAGCGAGCAGGCTGGCATAGCGATCCCCGACTCTCGCGAGCAGCTCTGTCGAGCCCTCAATATCGGTCAACAGGAACGTGACCTGGCCCGTTGGCAGCTTCAGCTGTGGCTGCAGCTGCGCGCTGATGAATCCGATCGGCATGATGCCGTGCTTCTGCGCCGCTCTCAGCAGGCGGCTGCGCGCACGGTCCCGCGCGGCTTCGCCCTCGAAGATCACCTGGTTGAAGCGAGCGAGCGCGTTGCGGACGTGCGATGCATCGTGGATCGGTAGACGACGCCGGCCGCGCGAATCGATGTACGCAAACGCGCTGTCCGGAAGCTGCGCACGCTCCTTCGCACCAAGCCGTGGCATGCCGCAATGTTCGCAGCAACCGCGCTATCGCTTTGCGCGAGGACCGGCGCTACGCCAGCACGCGAAAGGAGCCGCTCGTGGGCGGCGACCTGCGCGTGCGCGATGAGGTACCTGAACCTGTTCTGGAACGAGTAGGAGCCGTCAGGCCGCCGGAATGGCGCGGCGGCTTCGATGATCGTTTTCCGTACCGCCTCCTCGCCCGAATGCTCGATCGTCTCCGCCACCGCCTCGCACGCCGGCATCGCAAGGCCTCCCCAGAGCTCCGCCCACGCCGTCGCCCGAGCGCTCCGCTCGGGCCCTCGGTCGCCGCGTCGCCGTTCGGTAGGGCGCCGTGGTTCTGCGCGCTGGCGAAGTTGTGCGCGCGCTCGACGTCGCGACGGGCGAGCTCGCGGATGCCCGCCTCATCGAACGAACGCCGGCCTCCCGCGAGCGCCCGCGAGTCGGCGACCAGATACTCGATCACCGACGCAGCGTCCGACCAGTCCACCTTCACCGTCGCCATGAAGCGCGCGTAGCCCTCGGTGCTCGGCGGCAGGTCCCGCTCACGCGGCACCGCGAAAGACGGGCTGATGAGGACCAGCGACAGGACGCGATCGGCGAGTCGAGCGCGAACAGCTGCGCAAGCGCCCCGCCCATCGAGACGCCGACCACGTGCGCGGCCGGGATGCTATAGGCGTCGAGCACCCGGGCGGCGTCGCCGACCAGGTCCGCGCCTGGTATCCGGGCCGTCCCGGCTCGTAGGTGACCGATCGGCCGGTGTCGCGGTGGTCGTAGCGGATCACGAACCGCCCGCCGTCGGCGAGCATCCGGCAGAACCTCTCCTCCCACCAGAGCATTGACCCGCTCATCCCCATGATCAGCAGCAACGGCGGGTCGGCGGGATCGCCGAACTCCTCCGTGCACAGCTCGACGCCATTCGTCTCGATCATTCGCTCGGCCACGTTCCTCCCGCATTCGTCGCCGATCTCGCTTCGCCTGGAAACGAGCGCTCGCACCGGCGTGCTACCGAGCGCCGGGACCAGGGCGCGCGACGATCCTGCCGCCCGCCGGCGCCCGCCCGAAGAGCGCCGAGGCCGGCGCCACCGGGACGCCCTGCGACAGACGAAATGGTGCGGCGGGTGGTGCGCGTCATAGGCCACCGCGTCGCTGGCGGCGGAGCTCGGCGAGCCTCTTGCGGCCTCGCTTCTCGGCGCTGAGCAGCAGCCGGCGCATGATCGCCGGTCGCGTGCCGAGCTCGCGCAGGAGCCTTCCCCGGAAGGGCGGGATGAAGACCTCGGCCGGTCGGCGGTCAACCGCCTTGAGGATCGCCTCGGCGACGACGGACGCGGGCATCGGTGGGTCGGCGAAGGCGATGGCGTTGGCATCGTCGTCCATCAGGCTCTCGAGCATCGGCGTTTCGACGGCGGGCGGGTAGACGATCGTGAAGCGAAGCGGCGTGTCGCGCAGTTCGAGCGCCAGGCCGTGACTTATCGCTCGGAGCGCGTGCTTGGTCGCCGCGTAGCTGATCTCGCCCGGGACCGCGACGAACGACTGGGCGCTCGCCACCGTCACGATGTGGCCGCGACCGCGTTCGAGAAGGCGCGGCACGGCGGCCTGGATGCCGGCGATCACGCCGAGCACGTTGACCTCGAGGATCTGCCGGTGCGCGTCGAGCGCAAGCTCGTGCAGGAGCCCGGAGTGGACCACGGCCGCGTTGTTGACGAGCACGTCGACGCCGTCGAACCGTGCCCACGCCTCGTCGAGCGCTCGTGTCCAGCCCGCGGCGTCGCGCACGTCGAGCTCGATCGCCAGCGCGTTCTCGCCGAGGGAGCCGGCCATGGACCTGGCGGCGTCGGCGTCGATGTCGGCGATCGCGACGCGGTGCCCGCGGGCGACCGCCAGCCTGGCCGTCTCGGCGCCGATGCCGCGACCGGCGCCGGTGATGAAGAGCACGCTCATGTCGCGGGGACGGGTTCGCCGATCAAGG
>VAWY01000096.1 GCA_005888335.1 Actinomycetota bacterium | reverse complement strand
GACGACGTAGTCGACGGGCCGCAGGCGGTGCTCGGCGTCGTGCGCGTGCGGGCGCTCGCCGCGCAGACTCCGCAGCCACGGCGCCTGCTGGCGCGGCGGCGGCGGGCGGCCGGTGACCTCGTCATAGCGGGCGGTCAGCACGCCGAGCAGGCGCAGGAGTCCGAAGGCGGTCGCGCCGAGGGTGACGATGATCGCGCCGGCGGCCGCCATCGTCAGCCGGCCATGCTCCTGCACGAGCCGCGAGCCCACCCACAGCGCGAACAGCGGCGCCCCCGTCCAGACGTTGAGGGTCACAAGGCCCATGGCCGCGACCAGGGCCACACGCTTGGCCCGAACAGTCACATACAGAAGTGTATCCGGATACAGTTCCATATCCAAGTGGCCACCGTCCGGCTCACCCGTGCCGAAAGGCGCGCGCAGACGCGCGCCGCGCTCCTCGACGCCGCCGCGCGCGTGTTCGTCGAGCGCGGGTTCGCCGGCGCGAGCGTCGAGGCGATCGCCGCCGAGGCGGGCTTCACGCGCGGCGCCTTCTACTCGAACTTCGCCAGCAAGGAGGAGCTCTTCGTCGAGCTGCTCCAGGAGCGCGCCTTCGCGCGTTATCGCGCAATGGCCCGCGAGAGCGCCGGCGTGGAACCTCGCGAGATCGGCGCGCGGGCGTCCAGGCTGATCCGCGGCGCGGAGGGGCGCTGGCTGTTTCGCCTCTGGCTCGAGGTGCTCGCCCACGCCGGGCGCGACGACGCCACGCGCCGGCTGGCGGCGGGCTTCTGGAGCGAGACGCGGAGGCTGGGCGCCGAGCAGATCGCCCGTGCCTACGCCGAGGCCGGGCGCGAGCCGCCGGCCGACCCGCGCGACCTCGCCAGCGCGTTCATCGCCCTCGACGTCGGGCTCGCGCTGCAGCACTTCGTCGATCCGCGGGCCGTCTCGCTCGACGCCTATCCCGAGCTCTTCGACCTGCTGTTCGGCGACCTGCAGCGCAACGCCCGCTCCTAGCGCGTGCGAGACTCCGCGCCCATGGAGCCCACTCGCGTCCTGGTCGTCGCGCACAAGACCGCGGCGACGCCCGCGCTCATCGAAGCCGTCCGCGAGCGCGCCGCCCGCGGTCCGTGCAACTTCACGCTGCTGGTGCCCAACACGGTCGGCGGCCTGGCCAAGGTGATGGACCCCGAGGACCAGCCCGAGGACGAGGCGCGCGATGTCCTCGCCCTGGCGGTGCCGCTGCTCGAGCAGGCCGCCGGCGGCCCGGTCGCGGGCAAGATCGGCGACCCCAACCCGATGAACGCGATCCAGGACGCGATCAACATCGACGGCTACGACGAGATCATCATCTCGACGCTGCCCGCGCGGGTGTCGCGCTGGCTGCGCCTCGACCTGCCGCACAAGGTCGCCGGGCTCGGCCTGCCGGTGACGACGATCACGGCGGGCGAAGGCGCGGCGACCTCCGCCTAGAGCTCGGCGCGCTCGGGCAGCTCGCGCAGCTGGTGCGCGGGCGTGAAGAACGAGCGGTGCGCGAGCATGACGGCGACGAGTGCCGCGAGCGAGACGCCGCCGAGCAGGACGTAGAGCAGGACGAGCTGGAGGCGGACCGCATCGACGGGCGCGGCGCCGGCGAGCAGCATGCCGACCATCGTGCCGGGGAAGGCGATCAGCCCGGTCGTCTTGGTCTGGTCGACGAGCGGGATGACGGCGGAGCGCAGGCTGCGGCGCACCAGCGGCCGGACGGCGAGTGATGCGGTCGCGCCCAGCGCCAGCGTCGCCTCGATCTCGCGCGCGGCCGCGGCGACGTCGTCGCCGAGCCGGTTGAGGGCCACGGCCGCCGACGTCATCGCGTTGCCGATGATCATGCCGCCGACGGGCACCAGGTAGCGCGGCGTCGCGGGGAAGACGCCGAGCGCGACGACAAGCCCGAGTGTCGCGGCGCCCGCGACCGCCAGCGCGACGAGCAGCGGCCAGAACGCGCCGGGCACCCGCCTCGCCCGCCCGCGGGCGGTGAACGCGCCCATCAGCGCCATGGCGCTGATCAGCGCGACGACGAGCGCGAGCGAGTCGGTATCGAAGACGAGCTTGACGACGTAGCCGATCGCGGTGAGCTGCACGAAGGAGCGCGCGACGGCGACGCCGATGTCGCCCTCCACACCGCTGCGCTGCCACAGCGAGACGGCGAGCGCGACGGCCACGAGGCCGAGCGCCGCGGCGACCTCGCCGAGCGTCACGTGGATGCTCGTGCTCACGGAGCTTCCAGCCTCACCGCGCGGTCGGCCAGGCGCTCGGCCTGCGCAGGGTCGTGGGTGACCAGCACGGTCGCCAGGCCGAGCTCGGCGCGCAGGCGCCGCAGCGTGGCCTCGACCGCGTCGCGCGCGTCCGGGTCCAGCGCCGACGTCGGCTCGTCGAGCAGGAGCACGCTCGGCTGCTGGACCAGCGTTCGGGCGAGCATCGCGCGCTGCTGCTCGCCGACCGACAGCCGCGTGGCGATCCGGTCGGCGAACGACGCATCCAGGCCCACGCGGTCCAGCACCTCGCCGTCGACGTCGCGCCCAGCCAGGCGCGCGGCGAAGCGCAGATTGTCCGCGACCGTGCCGGGCAGCAGCGCGGGCAGCTGCGGCACGAGCGCGACCTCCCGGCGCAGCGCGAGCGGATCCAGCGAGCACACATCGCGCCTCCGGTAGTACACGGCGCCGGCGTCGGGATCGGCGAGCCGGTTGAGCAGCCGCAGCAGCGTCGACTTGCCGACCCCCGACGGCCCGACGATCGCGGTGGCGCCCTCGGGGATCTCGAGGCTCAGGTCGCGCAGCACCGGCCGGCCGCCGCGGTCCACGGAGACGTCCTGCAGCGAGAAGAGCACGCGACGGTGTCTAGCCGATCGCGCGCGGGTAGGCAGCCGCCGTGAACGACGACGTCGTCATCACCCCCTACCGCGACGGCCCGCTGCTCGTCCGCGGGCCGTTCGCGCTGCGCGACCAGGACGGCAACGCGATCGAGGTCGGGCGCGAGACGGTCGCGTTGTGCCGCTGCGGGCGCTCGCGGATCCGACCGTTCTGCGACGGCACCCACAAGCTCGTCCGCTTCCGCGCGCCGAGCGGCGCCGAGAACCGGCCCTAGCCGCCGCGCGTCACCGCCACCAACTCGTTCGTCTCGCTGCCGCCCTTGAGCGTCTTCTCGCGCACGGTGCCGAAGCCGCGCGCGTACCACTTGGCGTCGACGACGCCGGGCTCGAGCGGGGTCGTCTCGCGCGTGATCATCACGTTCGTGAAGCTGCGGAACGGGACCTTGACCGAGCCGCGCAGGTCGACGATGCGGAAGTGGTCCTCGGCGTGGCCCTTGTAGAACTCCTGCTGGAAGCTCTGGCCGACCTTCGGGTGGGCGGGCATGAAGATGCCCTGCTTCGCGCCGCGGACGCCGGCCTGCCACGAGCCCTCGCGGCTGACCGTCCGGCCCTTGCTGTCGAGCGTGCGCGTGGCCTCCCCGAAGTACCAGACCGTGCCGTCCTTGGCCTGGCTGTACCAGTCGGTCGTGTCCTCCTCGAGGTGGCCCCCCTTGTAGACCTTGTCGCGCAGGACGACGCACGGCGCGCCCACGATCGTCTTGACGCGGTGGGTGATCGTGAGGACTTCCCGCGTGGGCTTGCCTTCGTCGCTGCCGCGGTAGGTCAGCGTCGTCCCCATCGGCAGCGGGAAGTACGGGTTCGTCACCTTCGCGCTGAAGTTCGAAGCGTTGCTGGAGGCCGTCAGCGCGGAGGCGACGGCAAGGACGGTCATCCCGAGCATCCTGAGACCGTAACGATCTGCGCGCTGCGGAGCGAACTGGTGCCGTGCTCCCAGGCGCCGAGGAGGTGGCGCGCCCAGCGATCCTCGAGGGCGGCGAGCGAGCGGGCGCCCCAGAGGATGTCGGCCGCGACCGCGGGCTCCTGGCGCGCCAGGCCGCCGGCGAGGTCGACCGCGGCCACCTGCTCGTGCACGGCGTCGGCCTCCACGTGCTCGTCGAAGAACGCCGTCGCCCGCTCGCCGCAGCCGAGCCGGCGCAGCGCGTTGGCGTAGCGGCGGTTGGGGATCGACGAGGTCATCTCGAAGAGCGCGAGGTGCCCGACGATCGCGCCGCGCCAGCGGCGGTGCAGCCCGAACAGCGACATCAGGTTGACCGTGGCCAGCGTCACGCCCGGGATGGCGTCGACGTAGGCGCCGTAGCGGGCGTCGAGGCCGAGGGCGGCCATGGCCTGCGCGAAGAGCTCGGCGTGGATGCGCTCGACCCGCCCGCCGCCGTACTCGTCGGCCTGGACCTCGACGAGCGCGGCCTTCGGCCGGCCGCTCAGGCGCGGGAGCGCCCACGAGTGCGGGTCGGCCTCCTTGAGCTGGTAGGCCGAGCGGTGCACGACGAACTCGAGCAGCTGCTCGAGTGTGCCGTCGCGCTCGAGGTGCTTCGACAGCGACGGCGCGTCGTCCGCCTCGGCGATCGCGCGCAGCGCGAGGTCGATGCGCGTGGGCGCGGGCGCGGGCTCGGCGGGGACGGCGGCGCGCAGCCCGTCGAGGAAGACCGACTCCATGCGCCGCCGCGCGGCGAGCAGCGTCGGCTCCCACTCCCACTCGTCGGCCACGCCGGGCAGCCCGCGGTAGTGCAGCTCGTAGCAGAGGTACAGCGCAAGGTGCAGGTCCTCGTCGGCCAGCGGATCGGCGGGCGGCGCGACGTCGACCTCGGGCAGGCGGCCGACCGGGCGGCGCAGCCCATCGACGAGGACCCGGGTGAGCTCCCCGCGCGGCTGCGGGAGCCGATCGACTTCGCCGATCGCCAGCACGGCGCGCCCCCTACCCGCGGGCGAGGGGCGCGAACCCGTCCGCCACGTCGGCGGCCAGCGCGCGCAGGCCGCCGGCGGCGGCGACCGCGCGGTGGCGCGCCGGGATCCCGCCCGCCGCGACGATCGCCCGGGCGCGGGCGAGGCCGCGCCCGCCGCCGAGACGCGCGGCGACGGGTGCGAGCGCGGCGAGCAGCGCGGCGAGGCGCTCGCGAGCGGGTGCGCGCTCGCCAGTGTCGGGGTCGGTGAGCTCGGCGACCAGGCCGGCGCGCGCCGCCGCGGCGCGGTCGGCGGCCAGCGGCGCGGTGGCCGAAACCGGCAGCGGCTCGCCGGCGTCGTGGCGCTCGGCCAGCCAGGCGACCAGCGCGTGGACGACCGCGATCACCGCCTCGGCGTCCTCGACGCTCGCCTGCGCGTCGGCCGCGCGGACCTCGAGCGTGCCGTAGAGCGGGTGCGGGCGCACGTCCCACCACCACTGGCCGGGCTCGGGCAGGGGGCGCAGCGCTTCGGCGTACGCCTCCCACGTGCGCAGCGCGGGCGGGATGCCGTGGCGCGGCAGCAGGTCGGCGACCTGCGGGCGCCACGACGCGTGACCGGTGTCGCGCCCGCCGTGGAAGGGCGCGGCGGCCGTCAGCGCCGTCAGCGCGGGCAGGTGCCCGCGCAGCGCGTCGTGAACGGCGAGCGCGCGCTCGGCGCCGCGCACCGCGACGTGGACCTGCAGCGCGCACAGCAGCTGGCGCCGGGCGAGCGCGCCGTAGCGGCGCTCGATGCGCTTGTGGCGCTCGCCGGTGTTCAGCCGTCCCTCGGTCGCGGCGAACGGGTGCAGCGCCAGCGCCGCAGGGCGGGCCAGCGGCGCGGCGCGGGCGACGAGCGCCGCGCGCGCGTCGGCGAGCGCGGCCGCCGCGCCGTCGGCGCCGCTGAGCGGCGGAAGCATGATCTCGAGCTGGCTGGCGGGCAGCTCGAGCTTGAAGCGCGCATCGTCGGCGACGGCGGCGAGGACCTCGGCCGCCCGCGGCACGAGGTCGAGCGTCTCCGGATCGAGCAGCATGAACTCGTCCTCGACGCCGATCGTGAGCGGCGCGGGAGCGTCGAAGAGGGCGCGCAGCGCCTCGGCGCCGGGAGCGGGAACAACCGTTTGCCGCAAAGCGGGCGAGGATAGGTGTCGGGCGTGCGCGTGCTCGTCCCTCCGGGCGTCTTCCGGCCGCTCAGCGACACGTGGATGCTCGCGGACGCCCTGCGCGTGGCGACGCTGCCGCCGCGCGCGTCGGTGCTCGACCTGTGCACCGGCAGCGGCGTGCTGGCCGTGGCGGCGGCGCGGCGCGGCGCCCGCGAGGTGACCGCCGTCGACCTCTCGCGCCGCGCGGTGCTCGCGGTGCGCCTCAACGCGCGCGCGAACGGCGTGCGCGTCCGCGCGCTGCGCGGCGACCTGTTCGCGCCGGTCGGCCGCCTGCGCTTCGACCTGATCGTCAGCAACCCGCCCTACCTGCCCGGCGAGCACGACGGCCTGCCGCGCCGGGGGCGCAGGCGCCACTGGGACGCCGGCGCCGACGGGCGCGCGCTGCTGGACCGCATCGTCGACCAGGCGCCCGAGCACCTGCGCCGGGGCGGCTCGCTGATGCTCGTGCACTCGTCGATCTGCGGGATCGACGCGACGCTCGAGCGCATGCGGGCCGCCGGCCTCGAGCCCGGGGTCGTGGTCCGCCGGCGCGGGCCGCTCGGGCCGCTGATGTCGGCGCGCGTCCACACGCTCGAGCGCCGCGGGCTGCTCGGCGCCGGCCAGCGCGAGGAGGAGGTCGCGGTGCTGCGCGGGCGGGCGCCCTAACGGCGCTTCTTGCGCCGCTTCTTCGACGACGGGTGCGGCGGGCGCACCGGCTCGGCGGCCTCCGAGGCCGCCGGCGACGCCTTGATCGCGCGCGCCTCGGCGTGGGCGCGCGACGCGTCGCGCCGGCGGCGGACCTCGTCCGCGCTCGGCCACGGCTCGGCGCGGCCGGTGACCCACGCGGGCGGCTGGCCGGCGGGCCAGCGCATCGCGAAGAGCGGGGCGAGCGCGCCCAGCCAGAACGCCTGGACGATGGGCAGCGGCCCGAGCGGGATCACGAAGAGGACGCCCACGATGATCGCCAGCACGCCCATGAAGCGCGTGAGCAGGCCGACGCGCATGGCGTTCAACCCGATGAGCACGAAGGCGAAGGCGATCGCGAACTGGCCGGCGATGCCGAGCGCGTTGAGCAGCGGGGTGGCGCCGTGGTTGGAGATCTGGTCCAGGGCGTTGGCGGCGCGCGGGCCGTGGAGGTAGTCGCGCGCGTTGGCGGCGAAGGCCACCGGGCGCCCGATGCTCGCGGCGGCGGCGAGCACGGCGCCGATGAGCGGCAGCCAGCGCAGCGCCCCCTGGAACTCGGGGCGCCGGGCGCGGATCGCCTCGGCCAGGTAGAGCAGCGCGTAGGCCATGGCCAACGTGCCGAGCGCCGAGATCGCCGCCCCGGCCGTCAGCTGCGCGGCGTTGTCGTCGAAGAAGCGCGCGGCGGCGACGTGCGGATCGATCGCGGCGCTCGGCCGGCCCTGCAGCGCCGGCGTGATCGCCTCGGTGAGCCCGACCTGGGGGAAGTCGCGCGACGCGGCCACCGACGCGTAGATCGACCCGCCGAGGACGAGCGCCGCGGCGGCGACGGCGGCGACGATCGCGCGCGGCCGGCGCTCGGCCTCCCAGGCGAGCTGCTCCTCGGGGGTCCTGATGGGCTCGGGCACCGGCGAACGTCAGCCGGTGGGCCGGGGCGGCTGGCCGGGCGCGAGCGGCCGCACGTCGTCGGGGAAGCGGATGGCCGGGACCGGCTCGTCGTCGGAGCGGCCCACCGAGCGCGACAGACGGTCGCCGGCGAGCAGCATGAGGTCGAGACCGGGCTGCATGAGCCGGATGAGCAGCTCGATGCGGTTGCGCCAGCGCTGCTGGGCGGGCGTGAGCTTCGCCATGGGGGGCGCATCATATGGCGGCCGGACGAAGCCATTCGGCATCAGAGGCACGGGCAAGGATGCCCGGGCCGCGGACTACCTTCAGTTCTATGGCGCCGGAGGCGTGCCCCGCCTGCGGCGGGCCGCTCGCGCCGTGGCGCTGCGCTCCCGCCGCCGAGCCGCCGCACGCCCCCGTGGCGCTGCGGCGCTGCGCGCGCTGCGGCACGGCGGTGACCGCGGCGCCGGCCGGCTCGCACGAGAGCGGGGCGTACGCGCCGGTCGCGCCACGCGGCGCCCGGCTCGCCGCTCCGGTGCTCGCGGCGTTCGACCGCCGGCGCCTCGCGCTGCTGCACCGCGCGATCCGCCCGCCCGGGCGGCTGCTCGACGCCGGCGCCGGGCGCGGGCGCTTCGTCGCCGCGGCCCGCGCGGCGGGCTGGGACGCGACGGGGATCGAGCCGTCGGCGCGCGGCGTGGCGGCCGCGCGCGGCGTGTACGGCGTGACGCTCGAGCAGGCGGCCATCGAGGACGCGCGCCTGGCGCCCGGCTCGCTCGACGCGGTGACCCTCTGGCACGTCCTCGAGCACGTCGACGACCCCGCGGGCGCCCTCGAGCGCGTACGCCGCTGGCTGCGGCCGGGCGGCGTCGTGCTGGTCGGCGCGCCGAACCTGGCGAGCCTGCAGGCGCGCCTCGGCGGCGGCCGCTGGTTCCATCTCGATCTGCCGCGCCACCGCACGCACTTCACCGCCGCGGGCCTGCGGACGCTGCTCGCCCGCGACGGGCTCGCGCCCGCGCGCACGCACCACGTCCTGCTCGAGCACAATCCGTTCGGGCTGTGGCAGTCGCTGGTCTCGCGGGTCACGCCGACCCCCTCGTGGCTGTATCTGGCGCTCAAGCGCGCTGCGCCGCTGCGCGCCGCCGATCTGGTGCCGACGGCGCTCGCCGTGCCGCTGGCCCCGGTCGCCGCGCTGGCCGAGCTGGCCGCGGGCCTCGCCGGGCGCGGGGGCACGGTGGCGGTGCTCGCGCGCCGGGACTGAACAGCACCTGAACACGGTGCGCAGAGTCATCAGTTTTCCCGGCGACCGCGCCGATCACTGGCTTGCGATACCAGCGAGAGGAGCAAGTCGATGACGACGATCGCCCAGCGCGCCGCGACCGGCAGGGTCCGGCGGATGCTCAACAAGGTCCCAGAGGTCACCTTCTACTTCTGGCTCATCAAGATCATGTGCACGACGGTCGGCGAGACCGCCGCCGACTACCTCAACGAGAACCTCGGCTTCGGGCTGACGAAGACGACCTACGTCGCCGGCGCGCTGCTCGTGGTCCTGTTGCTGGCGCAGTTCGCGCTGCGCCGCTACGTCGCCCCCGCCTACTGGCTCGTCGTCGTCGTCATCAGCGTCTTCGGCACGCTCATCACCGACAACCTCAGCGACCGCTACCACGTCCCGCTGACCACCAGCACCACCGTCTTCTCGATCGTGCTGGCGATCGTCTTCGCCGTCTGGTTCGCCGTCGAGCGCACCCTGTCGATCCACACGATCTTCACCCGCCGCCGCGAGGGCTTCTACTGGCTGGCCATCCTCTTCACCTTCGCCCTCGGCACCGCCGCCGGCGACCTGATGGCCGAGAAGCTCAGCCTCGGCTACGGCGTCTCGGCCGGGATCTTCGGCGGCGCGATCGCCGTCATCGCCCTCGCCCACTACGCGCTGCGCCTCAACCCAGTCCTGAGCTTCTGGCTGGCCTACATCCTCACCCGCCCGCTCGGCGCCTCGATCGGCGA
>VAWY01000095.1 GCA_005888335.1 Actinomycetota bacterium | reverse complement strand
ATCCTCGCCCTCGTCACCTACCTCACGATCAGCCGCCGCGACCAGGCCCGCCCCGAGGTCGCAGCGGCCTAAGCACCGGTGCTAACGCCGCAGCGTGACCACGGCCGTGACGGGCGGGCCGAGCGCCGTGGCGCTCGGTCCGCCGGTGACCTCGACGCGATAGCGGCCGGCGCGCACCGAGCGCGCCCGCAGGTGAACCGTCTGGCGGCCGGAGGCCACAAGCGCCACGAGCTTGGTGGCGAGGGGCTTGCGGGCGCCCGCCTTGAAGAGGCGCAGGCGCGCCACCGTGACGTCCGTCCCCGCCACGAAGCTGACGGCGATGCCGGCATGCCGTGCGACGCGCAGCCGGACGCGGCCGGCGATGCGCAGACCGGCGATCCGTCCGCCGCTGCTTCGCGGTGCGTCGTGGACGACGACCGGAGCGGGGGCAGGGTCGTGGACGACGACGGGCTGGAGCGGCGCGATCGCGTAGTCGAAGGCGGCCACCGGGCTGACGTTGCCCGCGGCGTCGACCGCGACGGCCCGGACGCCGAGCGAGGACGTGATCGACAGCGGCGCGCCGAACGCGGGGCTCGCGGCGACCGGGTCGCGGCCGTCGACCGTGTAGCGCACGGCGGCGCCCGGCTCGGGTGAGCTCAGCGAGACGGCCTGCGCCGTCGTGTAGGTGCCCGGGGCGGGCGTGGCCGTGGGAGGCGCCGGGGCGATCGTGTCCTTGCGCAATGTCCGCGTCTCCGCCGGCGGGGCGCCCGGCCCGGCGTAGGTGGCCACGAGGTGGAAGTCGCCCTGCGGCAGCGCGCCGTCGGCGAGCGCGGCGGCGGGGATCGTCGCCGCCCAGGTCATCTGCCCGGCCGCGCCCGGAGGGCTGAGCGTGGCGGCGACGGGCGCGCTGCCGGCCGACTCGGGCACGCTGACGCTGACGCCGGTGACACCCGCGGCGCCGCCCTGCGCGATGCCCTGGACCGTGAGGTCCTGTCCGGCGTTGGCGGCGTTGACGAGCGTGCGGCTGAGCGTGGTGATCGCGGTCTGGGCCAGCGGCGCGTTGCAGCCCGGCGTCGGGCCGCCGGGCGTGGCGAACTCGGAGATCGTCAGCTCGTTGAGGAGCAGGGGGTTCGCCCCGAGCCACATCGCCCGCGTCATCGTCGCCGGGTCCAGCGCGGTGGCTCTGTCGGCGGCCGTGAACGCGTACGTCGCGGTCCAGTGGATCGAGCCGGGCGCGTCGTAGGTCAGCGTGCCGTCGCCGGGGGCGCGCGCGTCGCGCCTGTGCTGGGTCCCGGTGAAGCCCGCGGCGTTGACCATCCGCTGCTCGACCTGGCCGATGGGCAGCGGCGCGCCGGTCGCGTCGCGGGCGATGCCGTGGACGACGACGTGCCCTGCCGCGTCGAGCGCCGGCCCGGCGGTGACGGCCACGTCCGCGGTCGTCGTCGCGTCGCCCGCGGGGACGGCCGCATCCGTCAGCGCCTGCACGACGTCGCCGGGCAGGATGTCCGGGGTCAGCGTGTCCCAGCAGACGCCGCCGGGGTGGTTGACCTCCAAGACCCCGGCCGCGTCGGCCGAGCCGCTCGCCGTGCCCACGACCGTCCCGTTGCGCACCACCCTGATCGTGAGCGCCTGACCGGGCGCGTAGCCGTCGACGTGCACGAAGTCACGGTCGGGGAAGACCGTGATGTTGTGCCCGGCGGCGGGCGGGGCGGAGATCGCCGCCGCCGCCGGGGAGGTGGCCGGCGCGGCGAGCGCGGCGGCGAGCAGAAGGGTGGTGAGGGGGCGGCTCATGCAGTCTCGATTCGTTCCATGTTGCTCCCGGCAACACCGCCCCGACCCCGAGAGTCACCGCCTGCACGCGAAACGGCGCGTCCTCGCGGCCGCGCTGCGGAATGTGCTTAAGCGATCTCGGCGAGCCGGGTCACGGTGTTCCAGTTGCGGAACGTCGCCCCCGGGGCCACCCGGTTGACCAGCTTCATCGCGCGGCTCTTGCGCACGCCCTCCGGGCACCAGACGTGGAGCTCGCGGCGGACGGCGACGATCCGCTCGCTCCCGAGGTCTTCCTGGGCGATCGCGTCCAGCGCGGCCGGATCGGGCTCCTCGGCCAGGAACACCACGAACCGCCAGGACGGCTTCGTGGCCACGTCGCCGAGCGGGTCGGCGGCGACCACCGCCTGCATCTCGGCGGCCGTACGGACGATCACCGGGACGTCGAGCCCGAAGCGCTCGGCGATCGCCCCCTCGACGACTCGCGCCACCTTGTCGGGAGCCTGGTCCGCGGTGAGCACGACGTTGCCGCTCTGGAGGTGGGTACGCACGTCGGCGTAGCCGGCCTGCTCGAGCGCCTCGCGCAGGTCCGCCATGGCGATGCGGTTGTGAGGACCGAGGTTGATCCCGCGCAGCAGCGCGATGACCCGCGTCATCCGAGCAGCTCCGCCAGCGCCACGGCGACGTCCTCGGTCCCGCCCCGCCGGGCGGCCGGCAGCAGTCGCGCGACAGCGTCGCTCGCCGCCCGCGCGTGGGCGGCCGCGCCGCCCGAGTCGAGCACCGCGACCGGGACCTCGATCGCCCGCAGGTCGCCGCGGCTGAGCGGCAGCGTCGCCTGGCCGCCGTAGTCGGCGAAGAACGCGCCGGCATCGCGGCGGGCGCGGGTCAGGCGCTCGCCGGCGGCGGCGCCGCGCGTGGCGAGCCAGGCCTCGACCGCCCGCTCGCGTCCGCCGTCGCGCAACGCCTCCTCGAGCATCAGACGCTCGGCGGCCAGCGGCTCGAGCGCCTCGCGGACGAGCTGGAAGACCGGCGGGTCGATCAGGACCGCGGCGCGCAGGACTCCCGCGTGGCGCTTGAGCACGTCGAGGACGACCAGGGCGCCGAGGTCGGCGCCCGCCGCGACGGCCGGCGCCGCGTCCAGGGCGCGCACGAGCGCGGCGAGGTCCTCGGCCTGCTCGGCGACCGTCGTGCGGGCATAGGGCTCGGGCGCGCCCGACTCGCCGTAGCCGCGGCGGTCGTAGGCGATCGTCCGCGCGCCGGCGATCTCGGGCGGCCAGATGGCGCGGTCGGCGGCCATCCCGTGGACCAGCACGACGGCCGGCCCGGCGCCGGCTTCGTCGTAGGCGAGCTCGACCCCGGCGCCCTCGACCACAGGCATGGGCGCGAACGCTAGCCTCACGTGGAGATGAGCGGTTGGGAGAACCTCTTCGGCGACCCGGACGAGCTGCAGCGGCGGATGGCCGAGTTCGCCGAGCAGATGCAGCGCCAGCAGGGGCTCGCGTGGGCCGACAACGCGATCGGCCTCGCCGTGCAGATGACCGTCGCGGCGATCAACCGCGTCAACGTGCAGGGCAACGCCGAACAGCAGGCCCAGCAGATCCGCAGCTTGATGGCGACGGTCTTCCCCGAGGCCGTGACGCTGGTGCGCGAGGCGCGCCAGGGTCTTCAGTAAGAGGTTTCGGCCTGCGGCCGGATTCTCTTTCTGAGCAGTCCGGGGCCGGCCGGCATCCATGCCGGCAGCCACGGCTCAGCACGAACGGAGCAAACGCTCCTCGAGCCGCGCGCGAACCGCCGGCCACTCGTCGTCGACCACGCTGTACCAGGCGGTGTCGCGCACGCCGTAGCGACGCTGCATGTGCTTGCGGAAGACGCCCTCGAACGTCGCGCCCAGCGCGAGCATCGCGGCGCGCGAGCGCTCGTTGCGCGCGTCGGTCTTGAGCTCGACGCGCCGGCAGCCCAGGCGCTCGAAGGCATGGCCGAGGAGCAGCAGCTTGCACTCCGCGTTGACGCCCGTCCCCCACACCGCGGGGGCGTACCACGTCCAGCCGACCTCCAGGCGGTGGTGCTCGGGGGCGAGCGCGAGGTAGCGCGTCGAGCCGACGACCGCGCCCGAGCGCGCGTCGCGCACCGCGAAGGGCACCTCCTCGCCGCGCCGCGCCGCCGCCACGGCCTCGGCGAACCACGCGGCGAACGCCTGCGGCGACGCCGACGCGTCGGGGTCCAGCCACTCCCAGATCCGCGGGTCCTGCGCGGCGAGGTACAGCTCGCCGGCGTGCGCGTCGGCCAGCGGCTCGAGCACGACGCGCCGGCCGGCCAGCTGCGCGGCGGCGCCGGGCCAGCGCGTCAACTCGTCGCCGCCTCCGCCTGACGGGCCTCCCGCCCGGCCTCGATGACCGCCCGGAACGAGGTGAAGTGGAAGATCGCCACCAGCGCGACGAACCCGAGGGCCAGCGAGAACGTCGCGATGGCGATCTGCTGGCCGACCGAGTACGCGGCGACGGTCGCGCCGCTCGCCGCGCCGGCGAAGACCTTGACGAGGAACGCCTGCTGGACCCCCGCGCCGCCCGGCGTGAACGGGACGATCGACGCCACCGCGTTGACACCCAGCACGAGGAGCACGTTGCGCACCGAGCCGCCGATGCCGAACGCCTCGAGCAGGTTCCAGAACGCGGCGAAGCGAAACAGCCAGCCGGCGAACTGCACGAGCCACACCTCGCGCAGGTAGCGGCGGCGGTCGAAGAGGATCGTCAGGCCCTGGCGCACGCGCGCCCAGAACGCGACGACGCGCCGGCTCAGCAGCGCGAAGCCGACCAGCCCGAGCACGGCCAGCGCCGTGATCAAGAACAGCGTGAAGCGCGCGTGCGAGGCGAAGAAGCTCAGGTCGAAGGCATCGAGGGCGGCGAAGTCGGGAGGCTTCGGAAAGACGCCCTGCGTGAACGCGAACAGCAGCACCGGGATGCCGATGCTCGCGTCGTAGACCGCCTCGACGAAGAACGACGAGCCGATGGCCGAGAAGGTGGAGTTCGGCACCGAGGTCTTGACCAGGAAGAGCTTCATCACGTCGCCCCCGCGCGCCGGGACGACGTTGTTGAACCCGTACGCGGCGATGTACGCGCCCCAGATGCGCCGCCACTGGATGTGCTCGATCGGATAGGCGGCCCGCAGCGCGTGGAAGTAGGCGCGCGAGCGCAGCGTGAGGTAGATCCCGAAGCAGATCAGCCCGATCAGCAGCGAGCCCCAGTGCACCGCCGCGAGGCTCGAGAAGAACGAGTCGACGGCGTCGAAGAAGGACGAGACGTCGGCGGCGGGCACCGCCGATCAGCCTAGACGGCCGTCTACGCGGCGAGCCGCAGCCCGACGGCGCTCCAGACCTCGGCGGCGCGCAGCGACGGCGCCTCGAGATCCGCGTCGGGAAGCGTCACGCCCTCGAGCGACGGGACGCCCACCACGAACAGCCCGGCGGCCCTGGCGGCCGCCACTCCGGTGCGCGAGTCCTCGAGCGCCACCGCCCGCTGCGGCGGGACGCCGAGTGCGCGGCACGACGCCTCGTAGACGTCCGGGGCGGGCTTGGGGCGCTCGACCAGGTCCGCGGTGACCACGGCGTCGAACGCGTCCGCGAGCCCGGCCACCCGCAGCGCGAGGTCGACGAGCTCGGCCGGGGAGTTCGACGCCACGCCGACCGGCACGCCCCTCGCGCGCAGCGCCGCGAGCAGGTCGGTCGCCCCCGGCTGGGGCGGCGCCGAGCGGGCGATCTCGGCGAAGACGAGCTCGTGCAGCTCGGCCATGAGCGCGCGGCCCTCGCCCGGCAGGCCGAGGTGGCGCTCGATGATCCCGCGCGCCCGCGGCCCGGACGTGCCGAGCAGCTCGCGCTTGTGCTCGAGCGTGAAGGCGTGCCCGCGGCGGCCGTAGAGCACGGCCTCGGCGCGCGACCAGGCCGACTCGGTGTCCAGCAGGAGGCCGTCGCAGTCGAAGACGACCGCCGCGGGTGGGCGGGGCGCGGGCATGGTCGAAGAGGCTAGTGCCGCGTCAGGCAACGTTCGCCCCGTTCGGCGGAGCGATCGTCACCTGACGCAGCACTAGAAGACCACCCGCAGCTCCGGCGGCTTGCGGAAGACCAGGCCGCGCGGCGCCGCCGGCCCGGCGAGGCGCAGGCCAGGGAACCGCTCGAGCAGCACGCCGATCGCGGTCTGCGCCTCGAGGCGGGCGAGGTGGATGCCCAGGCAGACGTGGGGGCCGGCGGCGAACGCGAGGTGCTGGCGCGCGTTCTCGCGCCGGACGTCGAAGCGGTCGGGGTCGGGGAACGTCGCCGGATCGCGGTTGGCGGCGGCGATCGACACGGTGACGAGGTCGCCGCGGCCGATCGCCGCACCGCCCAGCGCGACGTCGCGTGTGGCGTAGCGGTCGACCGTCGCAGCGGCGGGCTCCAGGCGCAGCGACTCCTCGATCGCCGCCGCCACCAGCCCGGGATCGGCCCGCACGAGCGCGAGCGCCTCGGGGTGCGTCAGCAGGTGCAGGACCGCGTTGGCGATCATGCCCTCGGTCGTCTCGATGCCGCCGAAGAGGAGGACCGCGGCGTTGGAGACTGCCTCGTCGGGGTCAAGCCCGCCGGCGTCGGCGGCCACCGGCAGCAGGGCGCCGCGCAGCTCGGCGAACGCCTCGCGGCCCGCCGCGCTGACCGGGCGCCCGGCGGTCACCCCCGTCACCGCGGCGACGATCGCGTCGTACCAGCGCAGGACCGCCGCGGTGTCGGCGCCGTCGAGCCCGAGCGCGCGCGTGACGACCGCGGCCGCCAGAGGTCCGGCGAACTCGCGGCGCAGCTCGGCGCGCCCCGCCGGAGCGATCGCGTCGGCGAGCCGCTCGGCCTCCTCGGCGACGACGGCGCCGAGGCGCGCGTGCACCGCCGCCAGCCGGAACGGCGCGGCGAACGGGGCGCGGTGGCGCGCGTGCTCGTCGCCGTCGAGCGAGAGCATGCTCGGCCCGACGACCCGCGCCGTGGAGAAGCGCGGGTCGTCGACCGTGAAGGTCGCGTCGGCGCGCAGGACCGCCAGCGCGAGGTCGCGCCGCGTGACCAGCCAGGCGCCGAGCGCCGGGACCCATGCCACCGGCTCGCTCGCACGCAGGCGCGCGAGCAGCGGGTGCGGGTCCGCGTCGAGCGCTTCGAGCGTTACGCGAGCGCTCCCGGGATCTCCTCCTTCATTGCGCCGCGGATCATCTCGCGCAGCTCGGGCGTGTCCTCGTGGCCGTGTGCCGTCACGGCGTGAACCGCCGCCGCCTCGACGAGGTGGTCCTCGCTGCCCGCCATGGCGAGATCGCAGCCGATCTCGCTCGGCATCTCCCGGCAGTCGACGAAGTAACGCGTCATGCGTCGTCCTCCTTCGGAGGGTTGGTCTGACGCGTTTCTACGCCCGCGTCAGGCCGGGCGCAAGGCCGGGTCGTCCTCGTGTGCCCGGAAGAACGAGACCAGGTTTCCGGCGTACTCGGGCAGCCGCGGGCAGCGCAGCCCGTGGCGCCCGAGGATCTCGTTTGCGTTGCTGACGTCGAAGCGGACGGGATGGTTCATGTAGACGAGCGACTCGCGCGGCGTGCCGCCCATCAGCGCGCGCACCGGCGTGTAGCGCAGCGCGCGATCGACCAGGCCGGACGGCACGCGGATCGAGGGCGTGCGGCCGTCGTACTCGCGGACGAGCAGCGAGACGACCTCCGCCGAGGGCAGCGGTTCGGGGTCGACGAGGTGAAGCGTCCGGCCGAGCGCGGTCTCGTCGCGCGCGGCCACGGCCATGGCCTCGACCACGAAGTCGATGGGGACGACGTTGAAGAGGGCGTCGGCGTTGCCGAGCTGCGGCATCGGGCCCGGGATCGCGGCCGCCGTGCGCAGGATGTAGTAGGGCCCGTCGAACTTCGCGGTCTCGCCCGTGCGCGAGTCCCCGACGACGATCGCCGGCCGCACGATCGTGGTCGGCACGCCGTCGAAGCCCATCGACGAGCGCACCAGCACCTCGGCGGCGAACTTGGTCGACTCGTAGTGGTTCTTGAAGCCCTGGCCGGCGGCGAGATCCTCCTCGAGGACGAGGCCGGAGCGCGTTCCGGCGACGTACGCGGTCGACACGTAGAGGTGGCGCTCCAGGCGCGTGCACGCGCGGCAGAAGTCGACGACGTTCCCGGTGCCGGTCACGTTGACGCGCTCGGCGAGCGCCGCGGGCACCGCGAGGTCGTAGATCGCCGCGAGGTGGAAGACCTCGACGGTCTCGGCCGCCAGGCGGTCGTACGTCGCCGCGTCGAGACCGAGGCGCTCGCGGGTGATGTCGCCGGGCTGCACGTCGACGCGCCCGCCGCCGACCTCGGCGGCCAGCTCGCGGGCGCGCGCCTCCATGCGCGGCTCGACCAGGGCGACGACGCGCGCCTCGGGATCCCCGCCGAGGAGGCGCGGGATGAGGCGCGCGCCGATGAACCCGGGGAAGCCGGTGAAGAGGATCGAGCGCGGCATTCAGCCCGCGAGCCTCTTGCAGGCCGGCTCCTCGTTGAGGGCCTTGCCGATGTCCGTCTTGCCGTACCGGCGCTCGAGGTCGCGGTCGAGCTGATTGCCGGTCCGCGTGGCCGCGCGGTCGATCACCTCGCCGAGGCTCGTGACCTCGCGCACGAACGCCTTGGGGTCGCCGACCGGCAGCCGCCGGGACTTCGCGCGGGCGTCGGCGAGGATCTGGCGCATCCTCATCAGAGCGTCGTGCACGACGGCGCGCACCGCCGCGCCGTCCTTGCCGCCGGGCGTTCCCGCGCGGTCGACCTGCTTGAGCACGGCGTCGGTCCGGCCGACCGTCCGCCCGAGGTAGTCGGCGAGCTCCGCGCGCACGCCGGCGAGGCCGCGACGGGCCGCGGCCCTCTCGAGCGTCTTGTCGAGGCCCGTCGCGCCGGCCTTGAGGTCGCGCTCCCACGACCCCAGCGAGGTGCACACGGTCGACGCCCAGGTCTCGGGCTTGACGCCCGAGCCGCCGCCGCTCTTGTTGGAGCCGCCGCAGCCGGCGACGAGCAGCGCCGCGGCGAGCAGCGCGGGCAGGAGAGAGCGCATGCCCTGGCTCCTACCCGGGGCGGCGCAACCCTGTCAAGCGGCGCTACGCGGGTTGCAGCTGCGCGAGCGCCTCGAGGACCTCGTCGTCGTGCGTCTTGGGCGACACCTTCGGGATGACGTGACGCACGACGCCGTCCTCGTCGATGACGAAGGTTGTGCGCTGGTTGCCCCAGTACGTGCGCCCGTACATCGACTTCTCCGCCCAGACGCCGTAGGCGTCGGCGACCGCGTGGTCGGTGTCGGCCAGCAGGTTGAAGCCGAGCGTGAACTTGTCGTGGAAGCGCTTGACCTTGGCGACCGGGTCGGGCGAGACGCCGAGGACGACGGCGCCCGCCGCCGCGTAGTCGGGCGCGCGGTCGCGCACGCCGCAGGCCTGGGTGGTGCAGCCGGGCGTGTCGGCCTTGGGATAGAAGTACAGGACGACGCGCCGGCCGCGCAGGTCGCGCAGCCGGACGGGGTTGCCGTCCTGGTCGGGAAGGTCGAAGTCGGGGGCGGGCTGGCCTTGCTCGATCATGAGAGAGGAGCCTATGGGCCGGCGCGCCGGCCGCGGTCAGCCGTCGAGCTCGACCCGCATCGCGCGCGCGAGCGCGCCGCCGAGCACATGGTCGGTCTCGCCGAAGCGCACCGTCAGCGGGCCCTCGAACGGCTGGCGGGCGACGACCCGGAAGGGGTCGCCGATGCCGATCCCGCGCGCCGCGAGATAGCGCAGCATCGCCGGATCGGAGTCCGAGATGCGCACGAAGCGCCCCGTCAGGCCGACGGCCACCGCGTCGAGGCTCTGCGTCTCGTCCTCGACGATCGTCAGCGCGGCGCTCGGGATGGGGTCGCCGTGCGGATCGTGCGTCGGGTGGCCGAGCTTGGCGGCGATGCGCGCCTCGAGGTCCTCAGATATGACGTGCTCGAGGGCTTCGGCCTCCTCGTGGACGCGGTCCCATGGAACGTCGAGGTGGACGGCGAGGTAAAGCTCGACGAGCCGGTGGTGGCGCAGCACCTCCAGCGCCACGCGCCGGCCGGCGTCCGTGAGCTGCACGCCCTTGTAGCGGACGTGGCGCACGAGCCCGAGGTCCGCCAGCCGCCTGACCATGCCCGACGCCGACGCGGGCGTCACGCCGAGCCGTTCGGCCAGCGCGTTGGTGTGCACCGCTTCTCCCCCGGTGCGGACCTCGAGGGCGTAGATCGCCTTCGCGTAGTCCTGCACAGCCTCGCTGATGCCCTCCGGCTGGAACCCCGGTGCGGGCACTGCGGCCATTACGCCCACCTTGGCATACGGAAAGTATGGCTCGCCGAACAACGCAATGGTGGTGCTCGTGTTACCCACCGGGCGCACGTCTGCGTACCGGCTTTCACGCGAACGAAGTTTGCTTGAGCGACAGGATGTCGCCGTTCTCGCGAACGAAGTTCGCGCAAGCGACAGGAGGTCGCCGCGCAGGCACATCGGCGCGGAATGCTCATGCGGGCCCCCACGGGCGCTCGGACAATCGCCCGATGTCCGCGGAGCTGACCGCGCACAGCCGGAAGACCCGCGCCGCGGCCCTGTCGGTCGGCTCGAACGCGGCGCTGATCGTGCTCAAGCTCGTGGCGGCCGGGGTAACCGGTTCGATCGCCCTCCTCACCGACGCCGTGCACTCGAGCATCGACCTGCTCGCGTCGTTCATCGCGCTGTTCGCGATCCGCAAGGCCGACCAGCCGGCCGACGAGTCGCACCCCTACGGGCACGAGAAGGCAGAGAACCTGGCGGCCGCGTTCGAGGGCCTGCTCATCCTCGTCGGCGCCGCCGTGATCGTCTCGCAGGCGTGGGATCGGCTCGCGGAGGCGACGCCGCTGCGGGACGTGGGGTTCGGTGTCGTGGTCGTCGCGATCTCGCTGGTGGCCAACCTGGGCGTCTCGACGTTCCTGCGCCGCGAGGCCCGGCTTACCGATTCCGCCGCGCTCGAGGGCGACGCGGCGCACCTGCGCGCCGACGCGATGACGTCGGGGGCCGTGCTCGGCGCGCTGCTCCTCGTCGAGGTCACCGGAACCCCGACCTTCGACCCCGCGATGGCCCTGCTCGTCGCGGTCGCCATCGTCGTCTCGGGCATCCGGATCGTCACGCGCGCAGGGCGGACCCTGCTCGACGAGTCGCTGCCCGACGACGAGCTCGTCGCCGTGTGGGAGGCGATCGAGGACCACTGCGCCGCGGAGCTCGAGAGCTTCCACAAGGTGCGCGCACGGCGGGCGGGCAGCCGGCGCCACGTCGACCTCCACGCCCAGTTCCGGGCGGGCACGTCGCTCGAGCGCGCCCACGAGGTCAGCCACGAGCTCAAGCGGACGATCGAGACGCGGTTCAGGCAGGCCGACGTCCTCATCCATCTCGAGCCGACCAGCCCCGGCGGGCGGGCGCCCCGCCGGCGAGCCGGCGCGCCGGCAAGCCGGCCCATCTCCAGGGCGGAGTGGGCTGGCAAGCTGCCGCTCGTCTGACCGGGCTACGCCAGCTCGAGCACCTGCTGCGCGACCGGGAGGACCCAGGCGAAGCCGCTGTAAGCCCGGACGCGGTCGTTGGCGTACTCGCTTGCCGCCTCCGCGTACAGGTCCTGCATCTGCTCGGCGGCCTCGGCGCCCGCCTCGCGCGCCTGGATCATGCCCTTGATCGCGGTCTTCACCGTCTGGCGCCCGCCGCGGCGCAGCGCGTTCGCCGCCGCCAGCACGGCGCTGAACCCCAGCGCGAAGCCGATGCCGCGGCGAGTCCCCGTCAATACCTCACGCACGTCTGGAATCTCCTCTTTCAGGTGGCACGGGCCTCTCGCCACGCCCCGCCAGCGGCCGCAGCCCGTTGGCGCCGGCGACGATCGTCGAGCCGTTGTGGATCAGCGCCGCGGACGCCGGCCCGATCGCGCCGGGCAGGGCGAGCGCCAGCGCGCCGACGTTCATCCCCGTGATGATCCGGATGTTCTGGTGGATGATGCCCATCGCCTGCCGCGCGGTGGCGACGGCTTCCGGGAGCCCCCGCAGGTCGTCGTCGGTGAGCACGACGTCGGCGGTCTCGCGCGCCACGTCCGTGGCGCCGCCGAACGACACCGAGGCGTCGGCGTACGCGAGCGCCGGGCCGTCGTTGACGCCGTCGCCGACGAAGGCGACGCTGCGGCCCTCGGCCTGCAGCCGGCGGACGATCTCGACCTTGTCCTCGGGGAACAGCTCCGCGTGGGCATCGGCGGGGTCGATCCCGATCACGTCGGCGATCGAGGCCACCGACGCGCGCTTGTCGCCGCTGAGGAGGTGAATCGCCATCCCGTGATCGCTGCGCAGCGTGTCGACGACCTCCTTGCTCTCGGGCCGCGGCGGATCGGTGTAGGTCATCATCCCGCACAGCTCGCCGTTCGCCGCGACGAAGATCTGCGACTCGCACCCCGTCGGGCGCCGCTCCGCGAAGCGCCCGACGTCGATCCCCGACAGCCGCAGCAGCCGGTCGCTGCCGACCAGCACGAACAGGCCGTCGACGCTCGCGCGCACGCCGAGCCCGATCTCGTAGTGCAGGTTGCGGCGCGGCGGCGGCTCGATGCCGCGCTCGCGCGCGTAGCGGACGACCGCCTCGGCCAGCGGGTGGCGCAGTCGCTGGTTCGCCGCGGCGGCCATGGCGAGGACCTCGGCGGGCGCCATCGCGTCGCGCGCCGCCTCGACGCCCGTGATCGTCGGCTCGCCGCGCGTGACCGTCCCGGTCTTGTCGAAGACGATCGTGTCGACAGCCGCGAGCTTCTCCATGGCGCGGCCGCTGCGGACGAGGATCCCTCGCCGCCCGGCGCTCGTCATCGACGCCAGCACGGTCGTCGGCACCGACACGCGGATGCCGGTCAGGAAGTCCGTGATGAGGATCGAGGCGGCCACGGACGGGTTGCGGGTGAGCAGCAGCAGTCCGCCCGAGAGCAGGAAGGAGGGCAGCAGGATGCGATCGGCCGCCTTGGCCGCGTAGTTCTCCACTCGCGTGTCGTGGACGGGCGCGTCCTGGACCAGCCCGATGATGCGGCCGGCGCGCGTGTCCGAGCCGACCCGCTCGGCGCGGATGTGCAGGTGGCCCTCGCGCAGCAGCGTCGACGCGAACACCGGCTGGCCCATCCCGCGCAGGACGGGCATCGACTCGCCGGTCAGCTGGTGCTCGTCGATCAGCGCGCTGCCCTGGACGACCCTTCCGTCCACCGGGATGCGGTCGCCCGGGTAGACGATCACGTGGTCGCCGGCGCCCACCTCATCGATCGGCACCCGGTGGCGCTCCGCGCCGCGCTCGACCCAGACCGCGTCGGCCTCGGTCATGGTGGCCAGGAGGTCGTATGCCTCGCGCTTGGAGGCCCGCGCCGTGCGGTTGCGGATCGCCTCGCCGACCTCGACCAGGCCGATCACCATGGCGGGCGCCGCGAACGAGCCCTGCAGCGTGGTGAGGACGATCGCGGTCGTGTCCATCACGTCGAGCGTCAGCCGCCGCTCGGTCGCGAGGCTGCGCACGGCGCGCTGCGCGATGGGGAAGGCGCCCGCCGCCACGCCGCCGAGCATCATCGTCGCCGGGATCGGGACGCCGAGCGGACCGCTCAGGAAGGCCAGCCCGGCCGGCAGGGCCGGAAGCCACTTGCGATTCGCGGGTGTCGGCCGCGGCGCGAGCTCGGGCACCGGCACCGTCGGATCGCACGCCGCGCCGGCCTGCCGCTCGACGAGCGCGCGGATCTCGTCGGCCGAGATCAGCGGCTGGTGGCGGATGACGATCGACGCGGTCGGCGCGCTCACGCGGACGGCGTCGACGGCCTCGTGCTGCTCGATCAGCGTCGCCAGCCGGGCGGCGTACGGGTTGTCGCCGGCCACGCGGGGAACGCGCAGCCGGACGCGACCGGGAACCGAGTGGACGAGCTTCAGCGATTTCGGTGCGCCGAACTGCCGACCGTCCGACAATCGGGCCGCGAGGTGGCCGTTCTCCGCCGAGGAGATGCTCGTCGCCATGGCGCCCAGATGCCGTCAGACGGGTGGTCGCTGGGGCGCCGGCGCGAGCCGGCGGCGGGGCGCCGGACGGGGCTCAGCCATGGGTCGCGGCACCGTCGGTCGCGGCGGCCGGGGATCCGCCCCTGCCGCGAGCCTCGTCCCGGGCTTCGGCGTACACGTCGCCCAGGCCCTTGAACGCCCCCGCAGCCGCGTCGACGACGGTGAAACCGCCCCTGATCGCGAGCTTCGCGGCCGGCCGGGCCACTGCCCGACGCAGCGGTCCGATGGCGACGAACGCACCTGTGATGACAACCGCCTGGTTCATCCGGTCCTCCCTTGGCCATCCCCGGCGCCGCTCTCGGCGGCACCGCGCGTTTCCTCGGGAACTTCACGCCGTTCGGCGCGTTCAGACTCGGCAACGACCCTGCCGTTCAGCTTCACGAAGCTGTCGAAAGCGTACCAGGCAAGCACGTACCAGGGAGCCTGTTTTAGGCCGGGCGAATCGCGGAAGGCCTGCCGGACCGAGAGCGCGCCGAGGCCCAGCGGGACGAGCAGGCGCAGGTCCGCGCCCCTCGTCGCGCGGGCGACACGCGTGTTCAGCTCCCGCGCGACATCGACGACCCTCGCGCTGGGTGACGCCTCCGCGACGCCGCGCTCGACGAGCCGGGGCCCGAACACCGGGGTCGCGTCGAACTCGTCGAACGCGTCCTCGAGCTCGTCGAACGGCAGCTTCTCCGGGTCATAGTGGACGAGGACGCTCCCCGTCTGGACGTTCGTGTCGACGCCGGAGACCTCGATGGCCGAGAAGGCGTTGGTGATCCGCCGCATCGCCTCGGGCGAGCGCCGCTCGACCGGCACCTTGAACCGCAGGCGCCCAGGGATGGCACTCACCACCGTCACCTCGAAGCGTTCGCGGTCGGCCGCGCTCATCGCTGCGTCCAGGGCACTCTAATCAGACCGGGATCGCCAGCGCGGTGACATACATCAGCGCGAGGCCGGTCAGCAATCCGCCGGTTGTCAGCGGGTTGAGCACGCTCCCGTTGCGGTCGCGGATGCTCGGTGCGAGCTGCACGATGACCTGCGCGATCGCCCCCGCGCCGAGGCCGAACAGGAAGGCCGCCAGGCTCGTGTCGAACGCCGACGCGCCGATCCACGCGCCCACGACCGCGGGGGCGCCCGCCAGCACGCCGAGCCCGATGAGCCGCCGCAGCGGCGGCGTGTCGCGCGCGATCGGAGCGACGACCGCAAGGCCCTCGGTCGTGTTGTGCAGCGCGAAGCCGACCACCAGCGTGGCGCCCAGGGCGAGCGCGCCGATCGCGTAGGACGAGCCGATGGCGAGCCCCTCGCCGAGATTGTGCATCCCGATGCCCAGCGCGATCAGCAGGGCGACGCGCATGCCGCTCACCCCGCTCGCGCGGTTCTTGGCGCCGCGGCTGCGCACCCAGGCGTCGACGCCGGCCAGCAGCAGGTAGGAGACCACCCCACCCATGAAGACGAGCCCCTGCCCGCCGAAGACCTTCGCCCCCTCGCCGGCGAACTCGAGGCCCTCGAGGACCGCGTCGATCGCCAGGAAGGCGAGCAGGCCGACGGTCAGCGCGAGCACGAACTGGATCCAGCGCGGATCGATCTGTCTGATCCACGGCAGCCACAGCATCCCGATGGCCACCGGGATGACGCCGACGTAGAGGCCGATGAGCGCCATCAGCCCGAAGAAGCCGGCGTCGGCCTGCGGCGATTCCGTCGCCACGGGCACCTCCGCCCCGATCGTCCCGCCGGTCGCGGTGACCATGGCGATCTCGTAGGCCTCGCCCTCGACCCACGGATGGATGATCGTCAGCTTGTCGGAGCCCAGGCGCCCGACGGTCTGGTGCGTCTGGCTGAAGTTCGTGAAGCGGTCGTTGACGACGACCTGCTCGATCCGGACCGGGTCCGGCCCGTCGTTGCGCAGGCGCAGCTCGATGACGCCGGGCCGAAGCGTGGTGCGCTCGACGGCCACGTCCTCGATCGGGATGCCGCGGCGCTCGAGACCCGGTGCGTCGAGCCCGACGAACAGCAGGATCGCGCCGCCGAGCAGGATCAGCGGCAGGATGCCGGAGAGCCACGACGATCGGCGGACGGGCAGGGCGCGAGCTTCCATCAGACCACCTCGAAGAACCCCATCCAGCCCAGCTCCGCGAACTCGGAGACGTGGGCGTGGAACATGTAGGTGCCGGTGTGCGGGAACCGGAGCTCCAGGACATCCCGCCGGCCCTGCCCCTGGACGACCGTGTCCGTGTACTCGGTCGGCTCGAGCGACGTGCCGATCGGGAAGAGCTCGAAGAAGTTCCCGTGGATGTGGAACGAGTTGACGAGGTCGAACTCGAGGGCGTTGACCAGGTAGATCCGGACCAGCTCGCCCTGCTTGACCTTGATCGGGTCGTTGAGGTAGGCGAAGGCGACGGTGTTGACGGCGTAGACCTCGTTCGAGCGGTCGAAGTTCGTGTCGAAGCCGTTCTGCACGAGGACGAGCTCGTCGGCGTCCGGGCGGCCCTGCTTCGGGTCGATGATGAACGCGCCGTAGAGCCCCTTGGTGATGTGATCGGCGAGCGGGCTGGAGTGGCAGTGGTAGAGGTGCAGGCCGAACGGCGCGGCCTCGAAGTGGTACGTCGTCTCGCCGCCGACGCCGACGTTGCCCTGGCCGACGCCGGGCACACCGTCGTTGCCGGAAGTGTGGATCCCGTGGAAGTGGATCGTGTGCGGGTGCGCTCCGCGGTTGACGAAGCGGATGCGCAGGAGCTCGCCTTCGTGGGCGCGGAGGGTCGGTCCCGGCACGCGGCCGTTGTACGTGTAGGCCGCGTACTTGATGCCGGGGGCGATCTCGATCTCCTTGTCCTCGGCGACGAGCTCCCACTCGCGCACCGTGCGCCCGGCGGCGGTGCGGCGGGCCTTGCCCCAGTCGAAGTCGCGCACGACCTCGCGGGGGTCGAACCCGTTCACGGCAGGGTCGACCCGGCCGACCATGCCGAGGTGGCCGGTGCCCCTCGTGACGAGACGATGGGCGCCGTGCTCGTAGTCCGCGGCCGCCGCCGGCGCCGGCCCTCGGCCGTTGGTGAGCATGCACTGGGCGGCGGCGGTTCCCGCTGCCGCGAGTGACCCTCCCAACAAGAACTTCCGGCGGGACAGAGTCCGCACGGCGCGGAACGATAACTCAGTCGTTGAGACAGCGCGAGATTTTTTTTCGCCTCGCCAAAATCCTGGAAGCTCACGGGATTTTCACGGTGGCCGGCGCGCGATGCGCTTCACTCCGGCCCATCGACAACCGACTTGCCGTTCTTGCAGCGGGATCCGGCGCGCTGTCGTGCGCGATCTACTCATGTCGCGCGGGTCGCCCCCCACGACGATTGACCCTCGGTCCAGGTGCGTTGCCGCCCGAGAAAGGAGAGGGCAATGGCGCAGATCATCATGTGGTTGCTGAGGAAGGTGGCGTCGATCGCCGTCGAGACGGTGGTCTTGGACGTGGTCGCCGGGCGCACGCGGCGTGCGCTGGTCGCTCCCGCGAAGGAGCAGCCGGTCGCCGCGCTGCCCAGCGGGCAGGTCGATCCCGGGATCCTGCTGATCGCGGAGCGGATCGCCGCGGCGCTGGAGGAGCAGGGGCTCGCCGCGCAGGAGGCGATCCTGGCCGACGGGCGCGCGCGGCCCAACATCTCCATCCTCGTGGTGACGCACGATGCCGCGCAGAGCGGCGAGATCGTCGATGCGACGGTCGAGCCCGCCGACGAGGCGCAGGACCAGGGGCTCGCGGCCTAGATTTTACGCTCCGGCATTGCGAGAGGTTGAGCCAAGGCGTAACCTCGCGCCCGATTCAGTCCTAGACCGTCCTTCTCGAAGGAGGGGCCCATGGAGGTCAACACGGGAACCGCGGTGGCCGCAGGCGCCATCTCGCTTGTGCTCTCCGAGCGTGTTCGTGACACCCTGCGCAAGGGCGTCGTCTACGGGCTCGCCGGCGTGATCAGCGCGGGTGACGCGGTGGTCGGTGCCGCACGCGGCGCCGTCGACGAGGCCCAGTCCGTCCGCGGGTCGAACGGGCGCGGCGCGAGCCGCAAGACCGCCACCGCGAAGACCTGACGACTACTTCAGCAGCCGGGACAGCCGGCGGTCCTTGAGCACCTTGCCGCCGGTCTGCTCGGCTGGGCAGTAGCACATGACGTAGTCCTCGTAGAAGACGGCCTCGATCGTCGCGCCGCAGCGCGGGCACGGCTCGCCCTGGTGGCGGTGGACCTGCAGCGGCATGGGGAGCTTGTCGGGGATCGGCAGCTCGACGACGCGTTCGTAGTGCTCGATCGCGCCGTCGAGGGTCGAGGCGATCGCGCCGCGCAGCTCGGCGGCCTCGTCGTCGTCGAGGTCGTCGCCGCGCTTGAACGGCGACAGCCTGGACTCCCAGAGGATCTCGTCGACCCACGAGCGCCCGATGCCGGCGATGACGCGCTGGTCGCGCAGCACTGAGTGCAGCGGCCGAGCGACGTCGAGCAGCGCGCGCAGGTCCTCGGGTGGCTCGGGCCACGCCTCCGGCCCCAGCGTGGCGATCGCCTCGTCGGCGGCGAGCGCGTCGGCGCGCAACACCTTGACCCATGCGGCCTGCTTGGTGCCGAACTCGCGCAGGCGCAGCTCCCGGCCGTCGGTCAGGCGGACGAGCAGGCGCGACGTGCGGTCGCGCAGCGACGCGCGCTTGTCGTAGAGCTGCAGGCGCCCGGCGTTCATCAGATGGACGAGCCCGTGAAGCTCGGGATCTCCGGCGACGTCGACGACGAGGTGCTTGCCGATCCGGCGCACGCCGGCGATCGCGCGCCCGTCGAGCGCGTGCAGCGGCGGGTCGAACGTCTTGAGCGCGTTGATCCCGGGCGCGAGCGTCGACTCGATCTCGGCGCCGCGCAGGGCGGCGTCGAGGCGGCGCGCGGTGATCTCGACCTCGGGCAGCTCGGGCACTCCCCAAGGGTAGGCTGCGCGCGGTGGGCGACCGGCTGGCGATCGTCGGCGGCGACGCCGCCGGCATGAGCGCGGCGACCAACGCGCTGCGGCGCGATCCCGGCCTCGACGTGATCGCCTTCGAGCGCGGCGAGTTCACCTCGTACTCGGCGTGCGGCATCCCGTACTTCGTCGGCGGGCTGGTCGATGCCGTCGACGACCTGGTCGCCCGGTCGCCCGAGTCCCACCGGGCCAACGGGATCGAGGTGCGCACGAACACCGAGGTCGTCGGGATCGACCTCGACCGGCGCGAGCTCGCGCTGGCGGGCGGCGGCGTCGAGCCCTTCGACCGGCTCGTCGTCGCGACGGGGGCGCGCGCCGTCCCGCCGCGGGTGCCGGGGGCGGACGCCACCGAGCCGGCCCGCACGCTCGACGCCGCCGTGCGCCT
>VAWY01000094.1 GCA_005888335.1 Actinomycetota bacterium | reverse complement strand
CAGTACGAGAGCGCGCGCTGGTCGACGCGCATGGTCACGCGCCTGGTCTCGCCGGGATCGAGCGTCACCCGCTGGAAGCCCTTGAGCTGCCGCGGCGGCTGGACGACGTCGGGCGCCGGCTGCGGCAGCGCGAGGTAGAGCTGCGCGACGTCGGTCCCCGCGCGCGAGCCGGCGTTGGTCACGTCGAAGCTCACCGTCGCGCCGGTCGAGCCGTCGCCGGCAGCGCTGACCGCCAGGTCGCGATAGGCGAAGCTCGTGTACGACAGCCCGAAGCCGAATGGGTAGGCCGGCGTGATGCCCTTGGCGTCGTACCAGCGGTAGCCGACGAGGACGCCCTCCTTGTAGCGGACGTTCTGCTGCGCGTCGCCGGGGTACTTCTCGGGGTCGCCCGCGGTCGGCAGGTCGCTCTCCTGCCGCGGGAACGTGACCGGGAGGCGCCCGCCGGGGTCGACGTCGCCGAAGAGGACGCTGGCGATCGCCGCCCCGCCCTGCTCGCCGGGGTACCACGCCTCGACGAGCGCGGCGACCTTGTCGCGCCACGGCGTGAGCACCGGCCCGCCGGTCTCGAGGACGACGATCGTGTTCGGCTGGGCCGCGGCCACCGCGTCGATGAGCCCGTCCTGGTCACCCTGGTCGGGGCACTCGAGGCTGAGGCACCGCCGGTCGGCCCCCTCGGTCTCGTAGTCGCCGACGAAGACGACGGCCGCGTCGGCGGCCTTGGCGACGCCCGCCGCGCGCGTGGCGTCGCTGCCGTCGTCCGAGGTCACGGTGACGCCGGACCCGGCGCGCGCCTTGATGCCCTGCAGCGCGCTGACCGCTGAGAACGGCGTGACGTTGCCCGAGCCGCCGCCGGTGACGAACTTGTCCGCGTAGGGGCCGATGACGGCCAGCGACTTCAGCTTGCCCGCGTCGAGGGGCAGCGCGCCGCGGTTCTCCAGCAGCGTGATGGCCGACTCCTCGATGCGCTGCGCGTCCTGTGCGTGGCCGGCCGTGTCGATCTGGTTGTCGTCGTCGGTGTACGCGGGGCGGTCGAAGAACCCGAAGGCGAAGAGCGTGCGCAGGATGCGACGGACGTGGTCGTCGAGCGCCGCCTGGTTGGACTGGCCGGTGGCGAGCGAGGCGCTGACCAGCGCCGGCGTGTAGGCCTGGGGGAACGGCATCTCGAGGTCCATGCCGCCGTTGAGGTGCTTGGCGGTCTCGGCGTGGTGCGAGGCGAACACCCAGTCGGACATGACGAGGTTCCGGTAGCCCCACTCGTGCTTGAGGATGTCGCCGATGAGGTGCTGGTTGGCACAGGCCCAGTCGCTGTTGAGCCGGTTGTACGAGCACATGACCGCGCCGGTGTGGGCCTCCTTGACGGCGGCCTCGAACTGCGGCAGGTAGATCTCGCGCAGCGTGCGCTCGTCGACGATCGAGTTCTCGACGTAGCGGGTGTCCTGCTGGCCGGCGCCGACGATCGCGCCCGGCATGGCGGTCGCGCCCGTCTCGTCCTCGCCCTCCTGGTTGTTGGCGGCGAAGTGCTTGACGGTCGCGAACACCCCCTCGGACTGCGCGCCCTCGATCCAGCTCGCCGTCGTGCGCGCGACGAGGAACGGGTCCTCGCCGAAGGCCTCGAACGTCCGCCCGTTCAGCGGCGTGCGCATCATGTTGACCGTCGGCGCGAGGACGCCGTCGTTGCCCTTCAGGCGCGCCTCGTTGCCGACCGTCTTGCCGTACAGGAAGGCGAGCGACGGGTCGAAGGTCGCCGCCCCGGCCATGGGCGTCGGCATCGCGGTGGCCGAGCCCTGGCGGACGCCGACAGGGCCGTCGGTCACGTAGGCGGGCGGGAGGCCGACGCGATCGATCGCCTGGGTGGCGCCGGTGTGGTTGCCCGCGCTGCCGCCCGACAGCAGCGTGATCTTCTCGTCCTGGGTGAGGGCCCGCAGCAGCAGGCCGGCCCGAGCATCGGGCGACAGCGACCGGCTGCACCACGGGTGCGCGCCGGCGTCGGGGCACGGCGCGCCGGCGGCCGTCGCGCCCGGCGCCCCCGCGCCGAGCGACAGCGCGGTGGCGAGCACGACGAACCACGACGCGCGGCGGCGTTCTGACCTGCTCATCATCGAAGATTCCCCCTGCCTGGATTCCGGTCCGACAGGCTGGCAAGCCAGCCTCGCAATGTCAAATTGCGACGTATTGCACCGTGGAAACGCTCATCAAGCAGCCATTACTTGACAAATACGACGGGGTCGCGTCACCTTGTGCGCCATGAGCGGCGGCGAGGCGGGCGGCGGCGATCCGCGGCGGCAGGCCAGCCGGCGGCGCGTCATCGCCGCGCTGCGCGAGGCCGGGCCGCTGTCGCGGGCCGAGCTCGCGCGCCGGACCGCGCTGTCGCGCGCGACGATCTCGAGCATCGTCGCCGAGCTGCGCGACGCGGCGCTCGTGGTCGAGGGCGACCGCCCGGCGGACGGCGAGCGCGACGCCCGGGGCCGGCCGGCGTCCGTGGTGCGCCTGGACCCCACCGCCGGCGCGGCGCTGGGCATCGACTTCGGCAAGCGCCACGTCCGCGTCGCCCTTGCCGACCTGGGCCACCAGGTGCTCGCCGAGCGCACGGCGGAGATCGACTCCGACCACCCCGCCGAGGAGGGCATGGCGCTCGCCGTCACGCTGGTCGACGACGTCCTCGCCGAGGGCGGCGTCGAGGCCTCGGCGGTCGTCGGGGTCGGCATGGGCCTTCCCGGGCCGGTCAACGCCGCGTCGGGCCGGCTCGGGTCCTCGACGATCCTGCCGGGGTGGGTCGGGGTCGAGGCCCACGAGGCGATGAGCCGGCGGCTCGGCCTCGAGGTCCAGGTCGACAACGACGCGAACCTCGGCGCGCTGGCCGAGTGGACCTGGGGGGCCGCGCGCGGCTGCGCGAACGCCGCCTACCTCAAGGTGGCGACGGGGATCGGCGCGGGGCTGATCGTGGACGGGCGTCCCTTCCGCGGCGCCGGCGGGACGGCAGGCGAGATCGGCCACACGATCGTCGACCCCGCCGGGCCGGTCTGCCGCTGCGGCAACCGCGGCTGCCTGGAGACGCTCGTCGGCGGGCCGGCCCTGCTCGCGCTGCTCGAGCCGGCGCTCGGTCCCGTGACGATGCGCGAGGTCCTGGAGCGAGCGGTCGCCGGCGACCAGGCGTGCCGGCGGGTCATCGCCGACGCGGGCACGGCGATCGGCGGGGCGGCGGCGAACCTCTGCAACCTGTTCAACCCCGAGCGCATCGTCGTCGGCGGCGATCTCGGCGCCGCGGGCGAGCTGCTCCTTCATCCGCTGCGCGACGCGCTGGCGCGCGCCGCGATCCCGTCGGCCGCGTCAGACGTCGACGTCGTCGCCGGCGTCCTCGGCGAGCGTGCCGAGGTCCTCGGGGCGATCGCCCTGGTGCTCCGCGGGCACGGCGGCGCGACGAACGGCGCTCAGGACCTCGAGCCGGCGAGCGCCGGGGCGAGCTCGCGGCGCGAGCGGATGTCGAGCTTGCGGTAGGCGTTGGACAGGTGCGTCTCGACGGTCTTGACCGTCAGGAACAGCGCCTGGGCGATCTCGCGGTTGCTCTGGCCGGCGGCGGCCAGCTCGGCGATGCGTCGCTCGCTGGGCGTGAGGGAATCGGCCCCCGCCGCGGCGAGCGGGCGCAGGCGTTCGCCGGTGGCGGCAAGTTCCTCGTGCGCCCGGCGCGCGACGGCCAGCGCGCCGCCGTGGCGGGCGAGGTCGAGCGCGCGGCGCAGCGGCTCGCGCGCGTCGGCGCGGCGGTTGGCCCGGCGCAAGGCGGCGCCGAGGTCAGCGAGCGCGCGGGCGTGCTCGAGCCGGGCGGGCGAGTCCTCGAGCAGGGCGACGGCCTCGCGGAGGCGCTCGAGGCCCGCGTCGCCGCCTTCGAGCAGGCCGCTCACGCGCAGCGCGTTGGCGATCGGCCGGGCGGCGCCCCAGCGGCGCGCCCGGTCGAGCTCGTCGGCGACCAGTTCGCGCGCGTCGTCGCCGCGGCCGCGCGCGGCGAGCGCCGGGGCGGCCGCCGACGCCCACGGCATCGCGGCCGGGTTCGAGCGGTCGGCCGCCTGGTCGCGCCGGCCCGCTTCGAGCAGGTCGGCCAGGCCGTCATCGAGGCGGCCCACCGCGAGGCGCGCGCGCCCGCGCTGGAACAGGACGTCGTTGAGCCACGGGGCGGGCGGGATCTCCGCGCCCAGCCCGACGGCGACGAGCTCGCGCTCCGCGGCGGCCGGCTCGCCGCGCTCGACCAGCGCGTCGAGGAGCCAGGCGAGCACGGTGGGCAGCGCGCGCACGTCGGCGGTGTGCACGCGGATGAGCTCGGCGGCGCTGCGCAGGTCGGCCTCGGCGCCGGCGACGTCCCCGCGCGCCTGCGCGAGCCGGCCGCGGAACGCGGTGCCGAGCGTGATGCCGATCAGCGCGCGGCGCTCGCGCGCGTCGTGCAGCGCGAACTCGATGACGCGCCCGGCCTCGTCGAGCTCGTCGGCGAACAGCAGGACCCAGAGCGCGCCGTAGGGAGCGGGCGAGCCGGGCTGCTCGCGGAAGATGCGCCCGCCGTCGAGACCGCGGCGCGCGACGTCGACCGCGCCCGGCTCTCCGCCGAGCGAGGCCGCGTAGGCCTCCATCGCGAGGAACAGCCGCTCGCCGGAGCTGCCCGGGCGCACGCGCGCGCCGTACGCCGCCATCTCCTCGCGCGCCTTCGACAGGCGCAGCTGGTCGGAGGCGATGCGCTGCGCGGCGAGGCGCATCGCGAGGTCGTGGTCGCCCGAGCGCGCCGCCGCGGCGGCGGCCTGCTCGAGCAGGCGCGCGCCCTCGCGCCGCCGGCCGCCGCCGTACAGCCAGATGCCGAGCTCGGCAGCGACGGCGGTCGACGCGGGCGGATCGGCGAGCATCTCGGCGACGAGATCGAAGCCGATGCCCTCGAACGCCGCCGGGTCGGTGGCGCGCAGCCCGGCGGTGACGAGCATGCGCGCGAGCTCGTCGCGGTCGCCCCGCCCTTCACGCAGCGCGCGCTTGAGGTAGGCGACCGCCGACTCCGGCGCGGCGCGGTCGAGCGCGCGGCGCGCCGCGCGACGCAACGTCTCGACCACCGCCTCGGCATCGCCGGGATCGGTGGCCACGAGGTGCACGGCGATGCGCTCGGGCTCGGCGCCCTCGGCGCGCAGCAGGCCGGCGGCGCGTGCGTGGCGCGCGGCGCGCCAGGCGGCCGGCGTGTCGTCGTAGACCGCGGCGCGCAGCAGCGGGTGCAGGAAGCGCAGCGGGCGGCCGGGCTCGAGCACGCCGGCGGCGACGAGCGCATCCGCGGCGTCGGCCGCCGCGTCGCGCGGCAGCTCGGCCAGCGCCGCGGCCAGGCGCACCTCGGCGCCGTCGCCGAGCACGGCCAGCGCCCGCACCAGCCGGCGCGCGGACTCGGGCGCGCGGGCCAGCCGGACCAGCACGGCGTGCGCGATGGTCGCCGGCACGACGTCGCGGACGTGCGCCGCCTCCTCGCTCGCGCCCGAGCCGCCCTCGGCGGCCAGCTGGGCGAGGAGCTCGTGGACGAGGAACGGATTGCCGCCCGTGACGTGCTCGACGGCGGCGCAGTACTCGTCGGACGCCGCGCCCGCGAAGGCCGCGTGGACCAGCTCCGCCACCGCGGCGGCGCTCAGCGTCCGCGGCCGCAGCAGGCGGGCGGCCGGGTCGGTGGCGAGCCGTGCGAGCGCCGCGTCGTCAGCGGCCGGCCGCGTCGCGACGACGAGGAGCACAGGCAGGTCCTCGAGCCGCGGCGCGAGGAAGCTCAGGAAGCGCAGCGACGCCTGGTCGCACCAGTGCCCGTCGTCGACGGCGACCAGGGTGGGGACCGCCTCACTGAGGTTGGAGACCAGCCAGTACAGGCCGTTGAGCGTCGCGAACGACGGGTCCGCTGCCTGGTCGCCTGCGGTGACGTCGGGCGACGGGCCGACGACGGCGGCCGCCGGCGCTGCCGCTGCGCCGAGCAGCTCGCGACGCGCCCCGTCGTCGGCGGCCGCCAGCGCCGGCTCGAGGAGCTGGCGCACGACGGCGAACGGGAAGTCGCGCTCGAGCTCGGACGCCCGCGCGGCCAGGACGCGCATGCCTGCCCGCGCCGCCCGCTCGCGCGCCTCGCGCAGCAGGCGCGTCTTGCCGATGCCCGCGGGGCCCTCGATGACGACGAGGCGACCGCGCCCGCGCTCGGCGTCGCGCGCGGCGGCGAGCAGCTCGCCGAGCTCGCGCTCGCGCTCCAGGAGCGCCGGTCGGGCCGCAGTCGCCATCGCCGCAAGCCTCGCATGGACGGCGAGTTCAGGGTTCGAGTTCAGGGTCGTCCCCCGTGGCGGTCGGGCGCGCCCGAGGCCACGATGACCACCGAGCGTCATGACCGGGTTGGCCATCTACCTCCTGCTCGTCGGAAGCGCGGTGCTGATCGGCATCGCCGCCCTCGTCTTCGTCCGCGACCCGCAGCGCGAGTGCCCGCAGTGCGGCGCGAGCATCTCGATCCTCGCCCGCGCCTGCCGGACGTGCCGGTACCGCCTGACCGCGTGAGGTCGTCCGGCCGCGGGATACGCTGCGCCCATGGCGCGGTCCGACCAGCCGTCGCTGGGTGAGCTCATACGCCGCCAGCGCGAGCTCAACGAGCTGTCGCTGCGCCAACTGGCGAGGATCGTGGGGATCTCGAACCCGTACCTCTCGCAGATCGAGCGCGGGTTGCGCGAGCCGTCCGACAGCGTGCTCGAGGGCATCGCGCGCTCGCTGAAGGTGCCGCTCGACGACCTCTACGAGAGCGCGGGCGCCGCCGGCGACGATACCGGCGACCAGGAGGCGGCGGTGATCAGCGCGATCCGCGACGACGCGCGGCTCACCGCGCGCCAGCGCCAGGCGCTGATCGAGGTCTACGAGGCCTTCGTCGCCGCCGGGCCCAGGCAGCGCCGGGGCCGGCGGCGGACGGAAGGCTGAGGGGGTAACGGCCGCCTTCGGCGGCGTTGACCTTGCGCGAACTTCGTTCGCGAGTCGCCGGTCAGCCGACGATCTTGCGGGCGGCGCGCAGGTAGGCGCCGGTGACCTCGCGGGTCACGTTGGCCTGCGTGCGGCCGAGGCTGACGAGCACGCCCGTGCCGCTGGCCTTGCCGAGCTCCTCCTGGAAGTCGGCGACGCGCTCCCAGGTCTTCTCGACCGTGTCGAGGTACTGGCGGCCGGCGTCGCGGGCGACGTCGACGACGGCGGTCACGCCGGGCGTCGAGCCGTTCTTGCTGCTGGTCGTCTTGGTGGACTTGGCCTGGGTGGGCATGGCTGCCTCCTGATCGGGCTGGGGTTCTGCGTACTGCTAGCCGCGTTACTGGCTAGCGCTAGCCGTCAGTATAGCTAGCAGCTAGCAGAAGTTGCGCGTCCTCGGCGCCGGGGGTGACAATGGCCCGACCGTCGCCCAGGCCGAGAGGGGAGCCGCATGAAGTTCTTCATGTTCCACCTGATGCCGTACCGCGACCTCCCCGACGACTTCGAGGAGCACCATGACTCGGCCTGGGTCTGGGTGCCCAACGAGCTCTACGACCCGGAGACGGGCGCGGGCTACTACCGCGAGTACCTCGATCAGCTGGCCTACGCGGAGGAGCTCGGGTTCGACGGCGTCTGCGTCAACGAGCACCACCAGAACGCCTACGGCCTCATGCCGAGCCCGAACCTGATCGCGGCCGCGCTCACGCAGCGCACGAGCCGTGTGAGGATCGCCATCGTCGGCAACGCGCTGCCGCTCTACGACCCGCCGACGCGGGTCGCCGAGGAGATCGCGATGCTCGACCTGATGTCGGGCGGGCGGATCATCGCCGGCCAGGTCATCGGCGGCGGCCCCGAGTACTACTCGTTCTCGATCAACCCGGCCGAGGCACGCACGCGGTTCGCCGAGGCGCACGAGATCATCATGCGCGCCTGGACGCAGCCGGGGCCGTTCGAGTTCTACGGCGAGCACTACAAGCTGCGCTACGTCAACACGTGGCCGCGCCCGCTGCAGAAGCCGCATCCGCCGATCTGGATCCCCGGGGTCGGCTCGCTGGAGACGATGGAGTTCGTCGCCCGCCACCGCTACGCGTACATGGGCATCCCGTACTTCCACATCGACTTCTTCAAGAAGACCTACAGGCTGTTCAAGCGGGCGTGCGAGAAGGAGGGCTACCAGGCGCACCCCGAGCAGATGGGGCTGCTGATGCCGATCTACGTCGGCGAGACCGACGAGGAGGCGCGCCGCGAGTTCGAGGAGCACTTCTGGTACTTCCAGCGCAAGCTGATCCCCGGCATCCTGCTCTCCCCGCCCGGCTACACGAGCGTGCAGTCGGCGCTGCGGATCTTCAAGGGCGTCGAATCGAGCTTCATCTCCGGCGTCAAGACGTGGGACGACGTCGAGGCCGGGTCGTTCGCGACGGTCGGCTCGCCGGAGACCGTCTTCGAGAAGCTCGCCGGGCACCTGACCGACCTCGGCGCGGGCAACCTGCTCACGCTCATGCAGCTGGGCAACATGCCGTCCGACAAGGCGCGGGCGAACATGACGCGCTTCGCCGAGCAGGTCATGCCCCGGCTCGCCGAGGCGTTCCCGGACGCGGCCGAGCCGGTCCCGCAGCAGGTCGCGTTCCCCGACGAGCAGTTCGCGGTGGCGTGATGGAGCTGCAGCCCACCGAGGTCCGCGGCCACACGATCCAGGTCGCCGTCGGCGGCGACGGCCCGCCGCTGCTCTACCTGCACTCCGCGGCCGGCGAGTCCTACGTCTGGCTGGACGTGCTCAACGGGCTGGCCGCCCATCACGCGGTCCACGCGCCGCTGCACCCCGGCTTCTTCGGGTCGGAGGGCGTCGAGGACATCCACGACATCGAGGACCTCGTCTACCACTACCTCGCCTTTCTGGACGGGCGCGACTGGGAGCGCGTGGACGTCATGGGGTGCTCGCTGGGCGGATGGATCGCGCTCGAGATCGCCGCCCGCTACCCCGAGCGCGTCGGGCGCCTGGTGCTGGCGGCGAGCGCGGGCATCCGCCTGCCCGACGTCCCGATGCAGGACATGTTCCGCCTTCAGCTCGGCCAGGAGGACCAGGCGCGCGCGCTGCTCTTCCACGACCCGTCGCATCCGATGGCGCGCCTCGTCGTGCCGACGTTCGAGGGCATCGACGACGAGACGCTGGCCGCGTTCGTCAGCGCGATGGCCGCGACGGCGCGGGTCGCATGGAACCCGTACCTGCACGACCCGCGGTTGGAGGGGCTGCTCGGGCGCGTGACCGCCGAGACGCTGGTCGTCTGGGGACAGGACGACCGCCTCATCCCGCCGGCGTACGGGGAGCGCCTCGCCGAGCTCATCCCGAACGCCCGCCTCGAGCTGGTGCCCGAGTGCGGTCACCTGATCTGGTTCGAGCGCCCGGCGCAGCTGCTCGAGGCGGCGCTGGCGCACCTGGGGGCAGCCGCCCCGGCCTAGGTCCCCCGCCACTCCGGCGGGCGCTTCTCCAGGAATGCGCAGATGCCCTCCTGGGCGTCGCCCGCGAGCGAGTTCATCGTCATCACGGTCTTCGTGAGGTCGTACGCGCGGTGCTCGTCGAGCTCGATCTGCGCGTAGTAGGCCTCCTTGCCGATCCCCACGGTGAGCGGGCTCGAGCGCGCGATGGCGTCGACGAGCTGCGCGACCGCGGCATCGAGCTCCGCGGCCGGGACCGCGCGGTTGACCAGCCCCCAGTCGACGGCGGTCGGCGCGTCGATCGACTGCCCGGTGAGCAGCATCTCCAGCGCGCGCTTGCGGCCGATCGCGCGCGAGAGCGGGACCATCGGCGTCGAGCAGAACAGACCAATCTTCACGCCGGGCGTGGCGAAGCGCGCCTCGTCGGCGGCGATCGCCAGGTCGCATGCGGCGACGAGCTGGCAGCCGGCGGCGGTGGCGATCCCGCGGACCTTGGCGATCACGGGCTGGGGCACGCGGTGGATGGCCTCCATGAGCTCGCTGCAGGTGTCGAACAGCCGCTGGTAGAAGCCCACGTCGCGCCCGACCATCTCGGCGAGGTCGTGGCCCGCCGAGAACGCCGGCCCCGCGCCCTCGATGACGATCGCGCGCACGCGCGGATCGGCGCCGGCGGCGCGCAGCACGCCGATCAGCTCCTCCATGAGCTCGAGGCTCAGCGCGTTGCGCTTCTCGGGGCGGTTGAGCGTGATCGTCGCCGCGGCTCCGTCGTCGCGGACGAGGACGTGGCGTGTGTCGATCGTCGTCGCACTCATGGTGGCGACGATACGCCTCCGCCGGCCAGCCAGCGATCGATGAGCACGCGGGCGATGGCCAGCGGCGGCGGGACGTGGACGGCGCCCTGTCCGGCGGCGGCCGCGGCCAGCTCGTCGCGGGTGAACCAGCGGGCGTCGTCGAGCTCGCCGTCGCGCGCGGCGGGCTCGCCGCCGGCGTGGTCGGCGAAGAAGCCGAGCATCAGCGACGTCGGGAACGGCCACGGCTGCGAGGCCACGTAGCGCGGGTCGCGGACCTCGACGCCCGCTTCCTCGCGGACCTCGCGGGCGACCGCCTCCTCGAGGCTCTCGCCCGGTTCGACGAAGCCGGCGAGCGCGCTGTAGCGCCCGGGCGGCCACTGCGGCTGGCGCCCGAGCAGGGCGCGGTCGCCGGCGGTGACCAGCATGATCACAACGGGGTCGGTCCGCGGGTGGTGGTGGGCGCCGCAGCGCGGGCAGATGCGGACGAAGCCCGCCCAGGCGAGGTCGGTTGGGGCGCCGCAGCGCGCGCAGTGCGGGTGGGCGCGATGCCAGTTGAGCAGCGCCGACGCGTACGCCGCCAGCGCGGCCTCGCGCTGCTCGAGCAGCGCGGCCGCCTCGCGCAGCCCGGCGATCCGGCCGCCGGGCGGGCGGTCGACCTCGACCGCGAACAGCGCGACCCCGTCCTCGAGGCCGAGCAGCACGCGCGTGCCGTCCAGGCCGGCGAGCGGGAAGCGCCCGAGCCGCGCCTCGTCGCCGGCGGCGAGGGCGACGCCGGCGGCGGTGACGGCGACCGCGCGGCTCGCCGGGTCAGCGGCGCGCTCGGCGACCCACGCGTCGTCGCGCCGGCGCTCGCCCGCGCGGTCGAGATGCGTCCCGGCGAAGGTCGTGAGCACCGTACGAGTGAAGCACGCGGCATAGTGCCCTGCGGTGGCCCGCTTCTCCCTCACCGAGCTCGAGCTTCCGATCGCCCAGGCGCCGCTGGCCGGCGGGCCGTCGACACCCGCGCTCGCCGCGGCGGTCGGCGAGGCGGGCGCCCTCGGCTTCCTCGCCGCCGGCTACAAGAGCGTCGACGCGCTGCGCGCCGACCTCGACGACCTGCGCGCGCGCACCGCGCGGCCGTTCGGCGTCAACGTGTTCGCGCCGCCCGGCCCGCCCGGCGATCGAGCGCTCGTCGAGCGCTACGCCGACGCGCTGCGCGCCGAGAGCGAGCGCTACGGCGTGGCGCTCGGCGAGCCCCGCCACGACGACGACGCCTTCGCCGGCAAGGTGGCGCTGCTGGTCGAGGAGCGGCCGGCGGTCGTCTCGTTCACCTTCGGCTGCCCACCGCCGGCGGTCGTCGACGAGCTGCACGAGGCGGAGGTCGCGGTGTGGGTGACGGTGACGACGCCGGGCGAGGCGCAGATCGCGGCGCGCGCGGGCGCCGACGCGCTCGTCGTGCAGGGCGTCGAGGCGGGCGGGCACCGCGGCTCGTTCGACGACGGCGCGCCCGGCGAGGTCGGCCTGCTCGCGCTCCTGCAGACCGTCGGCACGGCGACCGACCTGCCGCTGGTGGCGGCGGGCGGGCTGGCGACCGGGCGGGCGCTGGCCGCCGTGCTCGCCGCCGGCGCCGCGGCGGCCGCGCTGGGCACCGCGTTCATGCTCACGCCCGAGGCGGGCACGTCGACGCCGCACCGCGCGGCGCTGGGCGGCGATGCGCCCACCGCGCTCACCCGCGCGTTCACCGGCCGCCTGGCCCGCGGCATCACCAACCGCTTCATGCGCGAGCACACCGGCGCGCCGAGCGCGTACCCCGAGCTGCACCACGTGACGGCGCCGGTGCGCGCGGCGGCCCGCGAGCGCGGGGACGCCGATGCGATCAACCTCTGGGCCGGCCAGGCGTACCCCCTCGCGGAGGAGGTCCCCGCCGGCGACCTGGTCCGCCGCCTGGCCGCCGAGGCGCGCGAGGCGCTCGAGAGCGCCGCGCGCGGTCTGCGCTGAGCCGGTGCAGGTTCCCGACGACGTTCCGCCGGCTGCTCGACGACCTCGACGCCTTCATCGAGCGCGAGCTGGTCCCGCTGCAGGACCGCGCCATCCAGGTCCACGGCGGGATCGGCTACAGCCGCGCCAAGCCGTTCGAGCACATCTACCGCCACCACCGCCGCTACCGGATCACCGAGGGCTCGGAGGAGATCCAGATCCGCACCATCGCCCGCAGCCTCTTCGGGTTCGGCCGGGACCGCTGAGACGCTCAGCGATGTAGAAGTGGTCATGACCTCCATCTCCCTCACTGCACCGCGAGCGCTCGCGCTCGCCGCGGCGGCGCTGCTCTGCGGGCCGCTCGCCGCTCCCGCCCGGGCCGACGTCGCCCCCGGGCAGCAGCGCACGATCGTCGCCGTCGGCGTTGCGACCGCGAACGTGACCCCGCAGGACCGCAAGAGCAACGACTCGATCAAGGCGGCCGTCGACGCCGCCCAGGCGCAGGCGCTGCCCGACGCGATCCGCGAGGGCCGCGAGTACGCCGAGAAGCTCGCGACCGCAGCCGGCGTCACGCTCGGCGACCTGCTGACCATCTCGAACGCCCCGGCGAGCCCCTACGGCCCGTTCGGCTACCAGTTCGGCCCGTTCGGGGTCGATCAGTACTGCGGCGACCGGCGGGTGGCGATCGTCCGGCGAGACGCCAACGGCCGGCGGCGCGTGGTCGGCCGGCGCACCCGCCACGTCTGCATCGTCCCGCCGCGGGTCGTGCAGCAGGTCACGGTCACGTACGCGATCGCGAGCTAATCCGCTTCTTCTTCGACCCAGGGCGGCCGCCGCAGCGCCTCGCGCAGCGCGGCCGCCCCGTCGCTCACCACGGGATCGCCGTGCCCGACGAGGACCAGGTCCGGCTCGAGCGCGGCGATCACCTCGAGCGCGGCGCGCGTCGCCTCCTCGCGCCCCGGGGGATAGGACCACACGCGCAGGCCGCCCGCCGGGTCGCCGCGCACCGCGTCGGCGAAGGCGATCGCGCCGTGCGTCGGCAGCCACAGCGGCGTCTCGCCGCGCCCGCGGCCGTCCTCGAACAGCCGCGCGCCGTCGGCGAGAGGCTCGCCGGGCTCAAGCACGCTGAAGGGCACCGTCGGATGCAGGAGCGACGCGACCGCGGCGTTGGTCACCACGCGCCCCCCGTAGGCGTGCGCGAGCTCGGCGCCCTCGCGCAGGTGGTCGGGCTTGAGGACGGCGACGATGACGCGGCGCCGGCGCACGAGGGCGTCGAGCCAGTCGACGTCGGCGTCCTCCTCGGGCCACAGCGGGTCGATGAGCAGCCGCGCGCTGGGCAGCTCGACCGCGTAGCAGGAGACCTCGGGCTCGTAGTCCGCGCCCGGGCCCCACTCTGGGTGCTCGCGGCGCCACATCCAGACCCCCGGAGCGAGCTCGGTCGCCACGTTCGGGAGAGTAGGGTCACGGGCACAGGAGGGAGAGGCTGATGGCGGTCAAGGTCGAGCAGGTCGACGCGGCGCTGATCGAGACGGTCTGCTCGCGCATACGAGAGCGCTGCGACGCCGACGAGGCGCCCCAGCTCGAGGAATTCGTGCGCGAGTACTACCGGTGGGTCCCGCCCGAGGACCTCGTCGGTCGCGATGCCCTCGACCTCTACGGCGCCGCGCTCGCGCACTGGAAGTTCCTCGAGCAGCGCGCGCCCGGCGAGGCGAAGGTCCGCGTCTACAACCCGAGCTTCGAGCAGCACGGCTGGCAGTCGACGCACACCGTCGTCGAGATGGCCACCGACGACATGCCCTTCCTGGTCGACTCGGTGACGATGGCGCTGACGCGCCGCTCGCACGGCATCCACCTGCTGCTGCACCCCGTCGTGCGCGCTCGCCGCGACGAGCAGGGACGGATGCTCGAGGTGCTGCCGCCCGGCGCGCCCGAGGGCGAAGGCGTGGCCGAGTCCGTCCTGCACGCCGAGATCGACCGCGAGACCGAGCCGGCCGAGCTCGACGCGCTGCGCGAGGACCTGCTGCGGACGCTCGGCCAGGTCCGGGCCACCGTCGAGGACTGGCCGCCGATGCGCGCCCGCGTCCACGAGCTCGTCGCCGAGCTCGACGCGTCGCCCCCGCCGGTCGAGGCCGTCGAGGTCGAGGAGGCCAAGGCGCTGCTCGAGTGGCTGGACGACCATCACTTCACGTTCCTCGGCTACCGCGAGTACGAGCTCGTCGCCGAGGACCGCCTGGTCGCCGTCGAGGGCACCGGGCTGGGGATCCTGCGCCAAAGCGGCGCGGGCAGCGCGCCCTCGCCGGGCTTCGCCCGCCTGCCGCCCCGCGCCCTCGCGCTGGCCCGCTCGCCGCGGCTGCTCAACCTGACGAAAGCCAATTCACGCGCGACCGTCCACCGGCCGTCCTATCTCGACTACGTCGGCGTCAAGCGCTTCGACGAGTCGGGCAAGGTCGTGGGCGAGCGCCGCTTCCTCGGGCTCTACACGACCGAGGCCTACCGGGCGAGCGTGCGCGACGTCCCGCTGGTCCGGCGCAAGGTCGAGACGGTGATGGCGCGCGCGGCGTTCCCGCCCGCCGGCCACAACGAGAAGGCGCTGCTGGAGATCCTCGAGTCCTACCCGCGCGACGAGCTCTTCCAGATCTCGGCCGACGAGCTGTTCGCCATCGCCATGGGGATCCTGTCCCTCGGCGAGCGCCAGCGCGTGCGGCTGTTCGTGCGCCGCGACGAGTACGAGCGCTACCTGTCGTGCCTGCTCTTCCTGCCGCGCGACCGCTTCAACACCGACAACCGGCTGCGCGCCCAGCAGATCCTGAGCGACGCGTTCAACGCCGAGAGCGTCGACTTCGAGCTGCGGCTGTCGGAGTCGGTGCTCGTACGGCTGCACTTCATCGCCCGCACGCGCCCCGGCGCGCTGCCCGACTACGACGTCGCCGACATCGAGGCGCGCATCGTCGAGGCCACGCGCTCGTGGGTCGACGACCTGCACGACGCGCTGGTCAGCGAGTTCGGTGAGGAGCGCGGCAACGAGCTCAACCACCGTTACGGCCAGGCCTTCCCGACCGCCTACCGCGCCGACTGGGTGGCGCGCTCCGCGGTGGCCGACATCCAGCGCATCGAGGAGCTGCCCGAGCACGGCAACCTCGCGGTCAGCCTGTACCGCCCGATCGAGGCGCCGGCGACCGAGCTGCGCTGCAAGCTGCTGCGCTCCGGGGCCGCCGCCTCGCTGTCGGACGTGCTGCCGATCCTGCAGAACCTCGGGCTGCGGGTCGGCGACGAGCGTCCCTACGAGATCAGGCCGGTCGCCGGCCCGCCGGCGTGGATCTATGACTTCGGGCTCGCGCAGTCCGCCGACGGCGCGGTCGACATCGACGCCGTGCGCGAGCGCTTCAGCGAGGCGTTCACGCACGTCTGGCACGGCGCCAGCGACGACGACGGGATGAACGCGCTGGTCCTGTGCACGCCGCTGACCTGGCGCCAGATCACCATCCTGCGCGCCATCGCGCGCTACCTGCGCCAGGCCGGGACGGCGTTCTCGAACACCTACATGGAGCAGGCGCTGCTCGCCCACCCGGAGATCGCGGGCCGGCTGGTCGAGCTCTTCTGCGCGCGCTTCGACCCGGGGCGCGGCGGCGACACCGACGCGGCGGAGGAGATCGCGGGCGTCATCGAGGAGGCCATCGACGGCGTCGAGAGCCTCGACGAGGACCGCATCCTGCGCAACTTCCTGACCGTCATCGCCGCGACCCTGCGCACCAACTACTTCCAGGTCGGCCCGGACCGCGAGCCCAAGCCGTACCTGTCGTTCAAGCTCGACCCCTCGCGCATCCCGGTCGTGCCCGCGCCGCGCCCGCGCTTCGAGATCTTCGTGTACTCCCCGCGCACCGAGGGCGTGCACCTGCGCGGCGGGAAGGTCGCGCGCGGCGGCCTGCGCTGGTCGGATCGCCGCGAGGACTTCCGCACCGAGATCCTCGGCCTCATGAAGGCGCAGATGGTCAAGAACGCGGTGATCGTCCCGGTGGGCGCCAAGGGCGGCTTCGTCGTCAAGCGCCCGCCGTCGACGGGCGGGCGCGACGTCTTGCTCGCCGAGGTCGTCGCGTGCTACCGGATGTTCATCTGCGGCCTGCTCGACCTGACCGACAACATCGTCGACGGCCGCGTCGTGCCGCCGCCGGCCGTCGTGCGCTACGACGAGGACGACACCTACCTCGTCGTCGCCGCCGACAAGGGCACGGCGACGTTCTCCGACATCGCCAACGGCGTGGCCGGCGAGTACGGCTTCTGGCTCGGCGACGCGTTCGCCTCGGGCGGCTCGGCGGGCTACGACCACAAGAAGATGGGCATCACCGCGCGCGGCGCGTGGGAGTCGGTCAAGCGCCACTTCCGCGAGCTCGGCGTCGACATCCAGTCGACCGACTTCACCGCCGTCGGCATCGGCGACATGTCCGGGGACGTGTTCGGCAACGGGATGCTGCTCTCGCGCCACACGCGGCTGATCGGCGCCTTCGACCACCGCCACGTCTTCCTGGACCCCGACCCCGACGCGGAGACCAGCTGGGCCGAGCGCCGCCGGCTGTTCGAGCTCGAGCGCTCGTCGTGGGGCGACTACGACCCGTCGCTGATCTCCGAGGGCGGCGGGGTGTGGCCGCGCACGGCGAAGTCGATCCCGCTCGCGCCGGCGGCCCGCGAGGTGCTCGGCGTCGAGGCCGAGCGCCTGACGCCGACCGAGCTCATCCGCGCGCTGCTGCGCGCGCCCGTCGACCTGCTCTGGAACGGCGGCATCGGCACCTACGTCAAGGCGAGCAGCGAGACGCACGCCGACGCGGGGGACAAGGCCAGCGACGCCGTGCGGGTCAACGGCGCCGCGCTGCGCTGCCGCGTGGTGGGCGAGGGCGGCAACCTCGGGTTCACGCAGCGCGGGCGGATCGAGTTCGCGCTGGCCGGCGGGCGCATCAACACCGACGCGATCGACAACGTCGGCGGCGTCAACACCTCCGACCGCGAGGTCAACATCAAGGTCTTGCTCGACTCGGTCGTCGCCAGCGGCGACCTGACCGTCAAGCAGCGCAACGAGCTGCTCGCCGAGATGACCGAGGCCGTCGCCGACGCCGTGCTCTTCGACAGCTACCGCCAGACCGAGGCCCTCTCGCTGGCCGGCGCGCAGGCGGCCGGCATGCTGCACGTCCACGACCGCTTCATGCGCAGCCTCGAGCAGGCCGGGCGGCTGGATCGCGAGATCGAGTTCCTGCCCGATCACGAGGCGATCGCCGAGCGCAGCGCCGCCCGCGTCGGCCTGGCGCAGCCCGAGCTCGCCGTCCTGATCGCCTACAGCAAGGTCACGCTCTACGCCGACCTGCTCGAGTCCGACCTGCCCGAGGACGCGCACCTCTCCGAGGACCTCGCGCGCTACTTCCCGGCGCCGCTGCCGGAGCGCTTCGCCGAGCAGCTGCAGGGCCATCGCCTGCGCCGCGAGATCATCGCCACGCGCGTGGCCAACAGCCTGGTCGACCGCGCCGGCAGCACGTTCGTCTTCCGGCTGCGCGAGGAGACCGGCGCCCCCGCCGCCGACGTCGCGCGCGCCTACGCGGTGGCCCGCGAGGTCTTCGAGATGCGCGCGTTCTGGGAGCAGATCGAGGCGCTCGACAACCGCGTCGAGGCGGCGACGCAGATCGACATGCTGCTCGCGGCGCGCAAGCTCGTCGAGCGCGCGACGCGCTGGCTGCTGCGCAACCGCCGTCACCCGATCGACATCGCCGCGACGCTTGCCCGCTACGCGCCGGGCGCGCGCACGGTGGCGGCGGCGGTGCCCGGCGTGCTCGTCGACGCCGACCGCGAGGCGTGGGAGGCCCGGGTCGCCGGGCTCGGCGAGGCCGGGGTGCCGGCGCCGCTGGCCGAGCGCGTGGCGAGCCTCGACGCGCTGTTCTCGGCGCTGGACGTCGTCGAGGCCGAGCAGGCCACGGGCCGCGCGCTCGACGACGTCGTGGCCCTGCACTTCCTCATCGGCGGTCGCCTGCGCCTGCACTGGCTGCGCGACCGGATCGCCGCGCTGCCGCGCGACGACCGCTGGCAGGCGATGGCCCGCGCGGCGCTGCGCGACGACCTGTTCGCGCTGCACGGCGAGCTCACCGCGGACATCCTCGTCGAGGGGCCGGCCGAGGGCGACGCGCTCGCGCGGCTGGAGTCGTGGGCGACGGCCAACGCGACGGCGCTCAAGCGCTGCCTGGCGATCCTGGCCGACATCGACGCCAGCGGCACGTTCGACCTGACGACGCTGCCCGTCGCGCTGCGCGAGGTCCGCACGCTGATCCGCTCGACGACGCCCGAACCCGCCGGGGCCGAGCGCTGGACCGGCGTGTGGTCGACGATCAGCCCGGCGCCGCCCGGGTGACCGTCCGCTGCAGGCGGCGCATCCCGGCCAGCCAGCGGTCGTAGTCGCTCGCCTTGCGCTGGAAGAACGTCAGCACCTCGGGGTGCGGGAGGATCAGGAAGCGCTCGGCGCGCAGCCCGTCGATCACGGCGTCGGCGACGTCCTCGGGCTCGAGGACCGCGCCCGCGGCGGTGACCGTGGCGCTGGCGACGTTCTCGTCGCCGCCGGCGTGCAGCATCGCTGTGTTGACGCCCATCGGGCACAGGCAGGCGACGTGGACGCCGCGCTCGCCGTAGGTGATCGACAGCCACTCGGCGAAGGCGACCGCGGCGTGCTTGGTGACCGCGTACGGCGCCGAGCCGATCTGGCTCACCAGCCCCGCCGCGGACGCCGTGGACAGAAAGCAGCCCGAGCCGCGCTCGAGCCAGCCGGGCAGGAGGTGGCGCGCCGCCACGATGTGCGCGCGGATGTTGACGGCGAACGCGAGGTCCCACTCGTCCGGCGGCGTCGTGTGCGGCTCGGCGCCGACGGCGACGCCCGCGTTGGCGCAGAAGACGTCGACCGGCCCGAAGGCCTCCTCGGCGCGCTCGAGCAGCGCCCGCACGTCCTCGTCGGCCGAGACGTCGCCGCCGAGCGCGACAGCGCGCCCGCCGGCCGCCTCGATCTCGCCGGCGACGCGCTCGGCGCCGGCGCCATCGAGGTCGGCGACCACCACGCCGGCGGCGCCCTCGGCGGCCATCCGGCGCGCGAGCGCGCGGCCGATGCCGCCCGCGCCGCCGGTCACCACCACGACCTTGTCCGTCACCTCCATCGCCCGCAGCATGACGCCTGGTCGCCGCGGGCGCCGGGCGGCACCACGCCGCGGGTCCCGCCAGATCCCGCGCGACGAAGTTCGCGCTTGAAGGATCGACGAAGTCGATCCTCAGATCCAGCCGTTCTCCGTGGCCATCAGCACCGCCTGCGCGCGGTCGCTCGCGCCGACCTTCTTGTACGTCTTGTGCAGGTGGCTGCGCACCGTGCTGGTGGCGATGCCCAGGTCCGTGGCGATCTCCTTGTAGACCTTGCCCTCGGCCAGGCCGCGCAGCGCCTGCAGCTCCTTGTCGGTCAGCGGGCAGGGCTCGGCCGAGCGCCGCCGCGCCATGCCGGACGTGGGCAGCTCGTACATGACGGCCCGCAGCGCCGCGGACGTCAGGCCGACGTGACGCGACGCCTCGAGCAGCCGCTGCGGATCGATCGGCGCGCCCTGGGCGTTGTGGGCGAGCATGTCGGCGAGGCGCACCAGCGCCGCCTCGGGCTCGGCGTCGTCGGTGTGGTGGCGCTCGACCGCTCGGGCCAGGCTGCCCGGCAGCCCCCAGCGGCGCAGCAGCACGCCGCCGACCAGCGCGTGGTCGATGCCGAGCGCGCGCCGCTCGGCGCGCACGCGCTCGTCGGGCGTGCGCGCGCCGGCGTGCACCTCGGCGGGATAGCCGGGGTAAGCGTGCCCGAGCACGAGCTTGCCGACGTCGTGCAGCAGCGCCGCGACCAGCAGCTCGTCGACGTCCCGGTACCCGGTCTCGCGGGTCAGCCGGTCGGCGGCACGCTGGACGGCTACGGCGTGCGCGCGGAAGGGCTCGGGCGGCGTCGGCCATGCCGGGCGGCGCTCGAAGAAGTCGGCGACCGTGATGCGGCTGGCGAGCTGCTCGACGCCCTCGGGGGTCAGGGCCTCGACGGCCTCGCGGACGGCGGCGATGCGAGCGCCCCCGCGGACGCGGTTGGCGAGGCGCAGGACGGCCACGAGCAGGGCGACGTCGGACTCGACAGCCTCGACGATGGCGCCCGCCGAGGGCTTCGGCGAGCGCAACACCGCCAGGAGGCGGTCGCGCGACTCCGCAAACGCGGGGAGGGTCTCGAGGCGCTCGAAGGCCGCGGGCAGCGGGTGGCGCTCGCCGCCCGCGGGCGCCGGGGCGGGCGGCACGCCGCGCGGCCGGGCGGGCGCCGCATCCGCCGGCCCCGGCACCGGGGCGGCGCCGGCGGGTCGCAGGCGCAGGACGGCGAGCAGCGCCTCGACCACGCCCGGGTCGAAGTGGCTGCCCGCGCCCTGCCCGAGCAGGCCGGCGGCGCGCTCGGGGTCGAGCGCGCGGCGGTACGGGCGGTCGCTCGTCAGCGCCCGGTAGGCCTCGCAGCCGCCGATGATGCGCGCGGCGAGCGGGATCTCCTCGCCGGCGAGGCCGGCGGGGTAGCCGCGCCCGTCCCAGCGCTCGTGGTGGCTGCGCACGATCTCCGCGACGCCCTCGAGCCCCGGGATCCGGCCCAGCGTCTCGGCGCCCCACACGGCGTGGCGCTCCATGATCGCGCGCTCGTCGGGCTCGAGGCGGCCCGGCTTCTGCAGGATGGCGTCGGGGACGCCGATCTTCCCGATGTCGTGAACGCGGCCGGCGACGTCGAGCTCCGACAGCGCCGCGCCGTGCACGCCGAGGCGCTCGCCGACCGCGCAGGCCAGCCGCGCCACCTCGCCGGCGTCGCGCGCGGCGTAGCCGTCGCGCAGGTCGAGCAGCGAGGCGAGCGCCTCGATGCCGGCGCGCAGCGTCCCAGCAACCCTGCGGCTGGCCTGCGCCTGGGCGAGGACGCCGCCCATCAACTCGGCGACGTCGGCCAGCGCGTCGAGCTCGTCGTCGCCGAACGGGCGATCGACGCCGGCCTCGCCCGCGGCGAGGACTCCGGCCACCGAGCCGTCGTCGGAGAGGATCGGCGCGCAGGCGCACGGGCCGTCGGGCTCGCCGCGGGCGAAGCGCCCGCCGTCGCCCGCGAGGACCGGCTCGGCGGTCGCCACGCAGCGGCCCACCACCTTCGCGTCGGGCGCGACGGCCGCGTCGCCCACGGAGGCCGCCACGGCGAGGCCGTGCGGAGCGCCGGGGTCGGAGAGGAGGACCGTGGCGTTGTCGACGCCGAGCAGCCGCGCCGCGTGCGCGGTCAGGGTCCGCAGCGTGGCCGCGGCCTGGGGCTCGAGCGAGACGGCCACAGCCATGCGAGGTCCTGGGTTTCCCGAGCCCGATTGATCAAAAACGCTGATCGGTCACGTTTGGACTGGAAATACCACAAAGCGAGGACCGCGTGCGGTCTGGGTCTGAGCGTCAGCGGCGCGGCGGCCCGACGCGGCGCGGCCGGCCGAGCCCCGGCAGCGCCGCCGCCGACGCGGCGATGACCCCGAGCGTGCGGCGCTCGGCGAAGGTCAGCCGCCCCCGCGTGGTGCGGTGCGCGCTCACGGCGAGCGCGCCGACCGGCCGCCCGGCCCGCAGCACCGGCGCGGCGGCGACGAGCGGCGCGGGCGCCACACCGCCGAACTCGACCGGCGCGCCGGCGCGCAGGGCGGCGACGGCCGCCTTCTCGTGCAGCTCGGGCGGCTCGGCGTCGGCGCGCGTGTCGAGGTGACCGCGCGAGATCGCGCGCAGCCGCTCGGGCGCGTCGCCGGCGAACAGCGTCGCGTGCTCGACGTCCAGGTCGACCAGCGCGCAGGCGACGACCTCGTACGGCGTGCGCGGCGGCGACTCGGGCGGGGCGTCCGCCGGTGTCTCGGCGCGCGGCTGATGCGCGTCGCCCGCCGCGGCCGCCCGGCAGAGCGCGACGACGGCCCCGACCACCGCCAGCCAAGCGAGGGCGGCGGCCATGATCGGCAGCGTCGCGGTGGCTGTGCACGCGGGCCAGTCCATTGGGGCGGCGAGGCCGCGAGCTGAAACGCGCCGGCAAACGCCGCGGTTGGAAACAAGTCAGCGGCGCGGCGGGAGGCGCAGCCGTCGCGGGCGCTCGCGCTGAGCGCGGTCGCGGGCCCGCTCTTCGCGGGCGCGGTCGCGATCCTCGCTCAGGCCGATCTCGTAGAACGCCCAGCTCGTCAGGCCCACGAGGCCCAGGGCGGCCACCGCGAAGGCGACCACGTGCACGCCGGCGACGGCAAGCACGACGCCCGCAAGGACGAGTGCAGCGGAGCCTCCGATCCCGATAACCCTCGACATTCAGGGGTTTGGGGCGTACCTTGACCGACACGGGCGTGAGAGCCGCTTAACTCCGTCAGGCGGAAGGACCGGCTCCACGCCCTTTTTCATGCCCGGGCCGGGGCGGCGTCACGCAGCTGGGCGCGCAGCGCCTGCAGCGCGTGCAGGTAGATCTCCGAGAAGGTCGGGAACGGCTGGATGGTGTCCCACAGGACCTCCACCGGAACGCGGGCGCGGATCGCCAGCGTGGCCTGCTGCAACCACTCGCCCGCCTCGGGACCGAGCGCGTAGGCGCCGGTGAGGCGCTCGCCGTCGCTGAGCAGCGTCATGAACCCGTTGCTCTGGTCGTAGGCGCGCGTGTAGGTGGCGGTCCTGGGCACCTCGGCGAGCGCGGCGGTCGCGCTGAACGGCGCCACGGCGGCGCCGACCGACGCGGCCTGCGGGTCGGTGAAGACCACGCGCGGGACGGCCTCGTAGTTGGCCTGGCGCGCCTCGCCGAGGATGTTGGCCGCCACGACGCGCCCCTGGTACTTGCCGACGTACGTCAGCGGCCAGATGCCCGTGACGTCGCCGATCGCCCACAGCCCGCCGCCGGCCGACATCCGCTCGTCGACCGGGACGCCGCGCCCGTTGGTCTCGACGCCGACGGTTTCGAGGCCGAGATCGGCGACCCGAGGGCGCCGGCCCGTGGCCACGAGCAGGCGATCCCCGCGCAGCGAGGTCCCGTCGCCGAAGTCGAGGACGTAGTCCTCGCCGTCGCGCCGCGCGCGCGTCGCATGCATGCCGAGGTGCAGCTCGACGCCGTCGCGGCGCAGGACCTCGGCGACGGCCTCGCCGAGCGGCCGCGGCTCGCGCGCGAGCACGTGGTCCATGCCCTCGACGAGCGCGACCTCGCCGCCGAAGCGCGCGACGGCCTGGGCCATCTCGACGCCGACCGGCCCGCCGCCGAGGATGAGCAGGCGGCGCGGGACCTCCTTCATCCCGGTCGCCTCGCGGTTGGTCCACAGGCCGTCGAGCTCGCGCAGGCCGGGGATCGGCGGGAACACCGGATCCGAGCCGGTGGCCAGCACGACATGCTCGGCGGTGTGGCGCGCCCCGTCGACCTCGACGACGCCGGCCCCGGCGAGCCGGCCGGCGCCGCGCAGGACGTCGATGCCCTCACCCTCCGCCCAGCGCTGCGGACTGGAGTCGTCGTAGCCGCGGACCATGAAGTCGCGCCAGGCCAGCGCCGCGGCGACGTCGATCGGGCCGGTCACCGCTTCGGCGGCGCCGGGCGCCTCGCGCGCCGCCCGCAGCGCCTCACCGGGACGGAGCAGGGTCTTGGACGGGATGCACGCCCAGTAGTCGCACTCGCCGCCCAGCCGCTCGCGCTCGACGATGGCCACCCGCAGGCCGCCGCCGGCGAGCGCGGCCGCGCAGTGCTCGCCCGCCGGCCCCGCGCCCACCACGATGACGTCGTAGTCGGTCATGCGTTCGCCTTCGCCTTTGCCTGGTCGATGTGCCATGCCGCAATGATGAGCCCGATGTGCGAGAAGGCCTGGGGGAAGTTCCCCAGCAGCTCCCCGTTCCGGGTGTCGATCTCCTCCGCGATCAGCCCCAGGTCGTTGGCGTAGGAGACGAGCTGGTCGAAGAGCGCCTCCGCGCGCTCGACCTCGCCGGCCTGCGCCAGGCACGAGACCAGCCAGAACGAGCAGATGACGAAGGTGCCCTCCTCGCCGCTGAGGCCGTCGGCGTTGAGACCCTCGTCGTTGAGGTAGCGCAGGACGAGGCCGTCGTCGGTCAGCTCGCGCGCGATCGCCTCGATCGTCGAGCGCATCCGCTCGTCGGTGGCGGGCAGGAAGCCGACGATCGGCATCAGCAGCGCGGCGCCGTCGAGGTCGTCGGAGTCGAAGGACTGCGCGTAGGCCTGCTTGGCCTCGCTCCACCCGCGTGTCAGCACGGCCTCGCGGATCTCGTCGGCGGCGGCGCGCCACTCGTCGGGCTTGCCCTGCTCGCCCAGCCGGTCGGCGAGCTTGACGGCGCGGTCCAGCGCGACCCAGCACATCACCTTGCTGGAGAGGTGGTGGCGCGGCTCGCCGCGCATCTCCCACATGCCCGAGTCGCGCTCGTGCCAGCGCCGCGCGGCGGTGTCGGCGAGGTCGGCGACGAAGCGCCGGATCTCCAGGTGCAGGTCGCCGAGCTGCTCGCGGTACAGCCACATCGCGTTGAGCAGCTCGCCATAGACGTCGAGCTGCACCTGGTCCCACGCGCCGTTGCCGATGCGCACCGGCGCCGAGTCGCGCCAGCCGCGCAGGAAGGGCAGCTCGCGCTCGCTCAGGTCGTGCTCGCCGCCGATGCCGTACATGATCTGCAGCGCGTAGCCGTTGCCCGCGCCCCCGCCTGCCGCGCTGGTCATGAACGAGATGAAGTCCTCGGCCTCGTCGGGGCAGCTGCCGATGTACAGCGCCTCCATGGTGAGGCTGGCGTCGCGGATCCACGCGTAGCGGTAGTCCCAGTTGCGCTCGCCGCCGACGGTCTCCGGCAGCGAGGTCGTCGGGGCGGCGACGATCGCGCCGGTCGGCCGGTAGGTCAGGCCCTTCAGGACGCGCGCGGAGAGCCTCACGAGGTCCCGGTGCGGGCCGTCGTAGATGTCGTGCTCGGCCTCCCATGAGCGCCAGCCCTCGACGATGTCGGCGAGCCGGTCGCCGACGCGCGCGGGATCGGTCGGCTCGGGCTGCTCGCCCTCGACCGGCGCCCAGCGCAGCGAGAAGCCGAGCCGCTCGCCCTCGCGGACGGTGAAGCGCGCGCGCAGCGTGGCGTCGCTCAGCTCGAGGCCGACCGCGCTGCGCACGGCCGTCCGGTTCGGGCCGCCGAACGTGCGCGCGCCGCCCTCCTCGACGCGGATCAGCGGCCGGACGAGCCCGTACTCCGCGCGCGGCGCGAGCTCGAGGACGAGCTCGACCTCGCCGGCGACGCCCTCGACGCAGCGCAGCAGCTCGTGGGGCGCGTCGTGGCCGAGGCCGTGACCGCGCTGGCCCTCGGGGAAGGCGAGCGCGTCGGTGAGTCGCACGCTGCCGGTGCTCGTCGTGAACGTCGTCTCGACGACGAGCGTCCCGGGCGCGTAGCGGCGCTCTGTGCCGTACTCGCCGGTCGGCGCGATCGACCAGTGCCCGGCCTCTGGATCGAGGACGCGGGCGAAGAGGCTCGGGCTGTCGAAGCGCGGCAGGCACAGCCAGTCGATCGAGCCGTCGCGGCTGACGAGCGCCGCCGAGCTGCAGTCCGACAGCAGCCCGTAGTCGGCGATTGGGACGGAGCCGCCGGCCCGGGCGGCGCGTGCGGGGAGGGTCATCTCGGCCATGGTCGCGCAGTCCGGCTGCGGCGTGAGGCGTTACAACATCGCGCGGTGCACCTCGCCTCGACCAGCGACCTGTGGTGGAAGAACGCGGTCGTCTACTGCATGGACATCGAGATGTTCCGCGACGCCGACGGCGACGGCGTCGGCGACGTCGGCGGGTTCATCGAGCGCGTCGACCACGTGGCCGCCCTGGGCGTCTCGTGCCTGTGGCTGATGCCGTTCTACCCGTCGCCGAACCGCGACGACGGCTACGACATCACCGACCACCTCGGCATCGACCCGCGGCTGGGCGACCACGGCGACCTCGTGGAGGCCATCCGCCACGCCCGCGGGCGCGGGCTGCGCATCATCGTCGACCTCGTCGGCAACCACACGTCCGACGAGCACCCGTGGTTCCGCTCGGCGCGCTTGAGCCGGTCGTCGCCGTATCGCGACTTCTATGTGTGGTGCGACGACCCCGCTCGCGAGCGCGGCACGCCGCGCGAGAACTGGACGCGGGACGACACCGCGGGCCAGTACTACCTGCACCGCTTCGCGCCGTTCCAGCCCGACCTCAACATCGCCAACCCCGCGGTGCGCGACAAGCTGGCCAAGACGGTGGGCTTCTGGCTGCAGCTCGGCGTCTCGGGCTTTCGCATGGACGCGGTGCCGTTCCTCGTCGAAGACGTCGAGACCAGCGGCGTCGAGACCGGCGACGGCAAGCGCTGGCTGCGGGCGCTGCGCGACTACGCGACCCGACGGCGAGGCGAGGCGATGCTCATGGGCGAGGTCAACGTCGACATGCGCGACCTCGAGAGCTACTTCGGCGAGCACGGCGACGCGCTGCACCTCGAGCTCGCGTTCCTGATCAACCAGCGGCTGTGGCTGTCGCTGGCGCGCGGGCGCGCGGCGCCGCTCGAGGACCTCATCCGCCGCCTGCCCGTGCCGCCGCACGACGCCGGGTGGGCGACGTTCCTGCGCAACCACGACGAGCTCACGCTGGACAAGCTCGAGCCCGGAGAGCGCGACGAGGTCTTCGCCGCCTTCGCGCCCGAGGAGCGCATGCGCGTCTACGGCCACGGGATCCGCCGCCGCGCCGCCTCGATGCTCGGCGGCGACGGGCCGCGCCTGCGCATGGCGTGGTCGCTGATGTTCTCGCTCCCGGGCACGCCGGTCGTGCTGTACGGCGACGAGATCGGCATGGGGGAGGACCTCGACCTCGAGGGCCGGATGAGCGTGCGCACCCCGATGCAGTGGGAGCCGGGCGCCGGCGCGGGGTTCACCAGCTCGCCGCACCCCGTCCGGCCGATCGTGCGTGGCGCCTTCTCGCCCGAGCGCGTCAACGTCGCGACGCAGCGGCGCGAGCGCGACTCGCTGCTGAGCTGGATGGCGCGTCTCGTCCGCGCGCGACGCGAGACGCCGGAGTTCGGCTTGGGCGCGTGCACGCTGATCGAGAACGACCCGCCCGAGCTGTTCGCCCACCGCTGCGACTGGGAGGGCTCCACGGTGCTCGCCGTCCACAACCTGTCCAGCGACTCGGTCGCCGCCGAGCTCGAGCTGGGCGACGAGGTGACCGGCGTCGACGACCTGCTCGAGCTGCGCGAGCACCGCGTCGAGCGGGGGCGCCTGCGCGTCGAGCTCGGGCCCTACGGCTACCTCTGGCTGCGGGCGCGCCGCTGATGGCGAGGCCCGCCGCGCTGCGGCGCCTGGAGGCGCTCGTCGAGACCGCGCTCAAGCTGGTGCGCACGGCGCCGTCGGGGCGGCTCGGGCTCGCCCGGCTCGCCGACGCGATCGAGGCCGAGTGGCTGCCCGAGCCGTGGCGCTCCGAGCTGCCCGGGGAGCTGCGCGCGGCGCGCGAGGCGACCTGTGTGCCGCTGTCGGCGCGAGACGTCGAGCGGGCGCTGCGCAGCGCGTGGGGCGGCCGGCCGACCGACGAGCTCGACGACCTCGACAGCGAGCCGGTCGCCGTCACGCCGATCGCGCAGGTGCACCGGGGCGTGCTCGACGGCGACCCGGTCGCGGTCAAGGTCCTGCGCCCGCGCCTGGCGGCGGGCGTGCGCCAGGACCTCGCGCTGCTCGACGGGCTGCTGCGCCCGCTCGCCGACGCGTTCCCGGCGCTCGACGCGCGGGCGATCGTGCGCGAGCTCTCCGAGCGCGTGCTCGAGGAGCTCGACCTCGAGCACGAGGCCGACGTCCAGCGCCGCTTCCACCGGGCGCTGCGCGGCCATCCGGCGTTCGCGGTCGCGCCCGCGCACACCGCCCTGGCGCGCGAGAACGTTCTGGTGACCGGGTGGATCGAGGGGACGCCGATCGCGCGCTGCGCGGATTGCGACGCCGCAGCGGCGCAGCTGATCCGCTTCATGCTCGGCGCCGCGCGCTTCGGCACGGTCCACGCCAACCCGCATCTCGACGACGCGCTGGTCCTCGCCGACGGCCGGCTGGCCGTCCTCGACTTCGGCGCGACGCGCACCGTCGACCCGGGGCGCGTCGCGGACGGCGTCGCCGCGCTCGACGCGTTCGCCGCGCGCGACGGCGCCGCGCTGGGCGCGGCGCTCGGGCGGCTGGGCTGGCTGCCGGCGGGCGCCGGGCCCGCCGCGCTCGAGCTCGCGCTGCACGCGCTCGCCGACCTCGCCGGCCCGGGGCCCTCGCGCCTGGACTCCGACGCCGTGTGCGCCGCGCGCGACCGCCTCGCCGAGCGCCCGGACGCGCTGGCCGACCTGCTCGTCCGAGGCGCGCTGCCCGCCGACGATCTCTGGCCCGCGCGCGGACTTGGGCAGCTCTTCGGCGTCATCGCGCGCGTGGGCGCGACCGGGGACTGGGTCGCGCTCTGCCAGGAGGCGCTCCGAAACGGCTGGGATTAGCCTGGATCCGCCGATAGATCGTGGATGCGAGGCGTCCGGAGGCCGAGTCATACGGGCGTCTCGCGCCGCGAGCATAGTCGTCGGCGCGGCGAGACGCGCTCCACGCCTCGTAGGCGCGCACCGCCTCGGTCGCCGCGGTCCGCCAGGCCGCGTACAGGGGATCGCCGCCGCCGTCGGCGGAGGGCGCCAGCACGACGACGCCGCCGTCGAGCAGGTCGCCGAGCAGGTTGCGCAGGCGGCGCGGGCTCACGGCCGGCCCCCACGCCAGAAGCGGAGCCGCACGTGGTGGCGGCGGGCCGGCCGGCGCGCCCGGCGGTACTGCGCGCAGGTCATCCCCTCGGGGATGTCGGTCTGCTCGTAGAGCATCGGGGGGCGCATACCGCTCAGTCGGCTGCCGGGGTTCGCTGTTACAGGGCTCTGACGCGACAACACCGGCCGCGGATGCGCGTCACGCGTTACGGTCGGCCCATGTCGCTCCTCGAGCAGGCCATCGAGGCGCACGGCGGCGCGGAGCGGTGGGCGGCCACCGAGGCGCTCGACGTCGCGCTGCACGCGCGCGGCCCCGCGTTCACGCTGAAGGGACGCCGCGGGCGCCAGGTGCGCGCGACGCTGCAGACCGACCGGCCGCTGGTGACCTTCCGCGACTTCCCGGCGAGCGGGCGCACGGGCGTCTTCGACGCCGGGCGCGTGCGGATCGACGGCGACGAGCGCTCGGCCGCCGACGCGCTAACGGCCGCCGGGCGCTTGCGCTGGGACGACCTCGGCGAGCTGTACTTCGACGGCTACGCGCTATGGCAGTACATGACCGCGCCGTTCGGCTTCACCGCGCCGGGCTTCGAGGTCGCCGAGCTCGACGACCGGCGGCTGCTGGTGCGCTACCCGGCCGGCGTGCCCGCCCACTCGCGCGAGCAGGTCTACCACTTCGACGAGCGCGCCCGGCTCGTGCGGCTCGACTACACCGCCGAGGTGATCAGCCGCTTCGCGCGCGCCGCCCACCTCTGCACGGAGCACCGCGACTTCGACGGGCTGCTGTTCCCGGCCCGCCGCCGGGTCCACCCGCGGCTGCCGGGCGATCGCCCGCTGCGCGCCGTCACGCTCGTCGCCATCGACGTGGCGTCGGTCTCGGCGCGGCCGCGCGCTCGCTGAGCGCGACAGCCACCCCGATCGCCAGCCACGCGGCGACCACGTACGGGAACAGGTTGAACGGCGGGTCGGGCACCGGCCAGACGTTGCGGTAGAAGACGTAGCCCGCGACGGCGATCCCGGCGATCGGAAGCAGCGCCTCGCGCCGGCGGCCGCGCTCGAGCAGGAAGCGGACCGCGGCGACGTTGGTGATCGCGTACATGACCAGCAGCTCGAGCACGCCGATCGTCGCAAGGTAGAAGAAGACCTTCTGGGCCGGCGTGCCCGCGGCGGCGAAGGCGATCAGGCCGAGCAGGTCGAGCGTGAGCACGAAGGCCAGTCCGGCGGCGGGCGCGCCGGTCCCCGACACGCCCGCGAGCGTCTCGGGCAGCCGCCGGTCGCGGCCGAGCGCGTAGAGCATCCGCGCGGCGACGGAGGCGCAGCCAAGGCCCGCGCCGACGGCGCTGACCACCGCGGCCAGCGAGAGCACGTCGGCCAGCCCCGCGCCGACGTAGGTCCCGGCGAGGTCGGACAGCGGCGCCTGCGAGCCGGCGAACGCCTTCGTCCCCGCGCGGTCGAGGCCGAAGCCCAGCGTCTGCACGGCCTCGCACGCGACGTAGAAGACCGCGCCGACGGCGATGGCTGCGACGAGCGAGCGCGGGATCGCGCTGGTCGGGCGGTCGGACTCCTCGCCGAGCGAGCCGGCCGCCTCGAAGCCCGCGAACGAGAGGAAGCCGAACGTCGCGGCGAGCGCGACGGTCGACAGCGCCGTGCCCGACGGGAGGGCGAAGACGTCGAGGCTGAGGGCCTGGCCGTGCGGCGCGCCGCCGGTCGCCAGCTTGACGACGATGATCGCCATCAGCACCAGGATGAGCGCCATCGACGCGACCTCGATGGCCAGCAGCGAGCGGGCCGCCGTGCGGATCTCGCGCGAGGCGATCCAGCCGATCACCGCCCAGCCGGCGAGCGCGATCGGGAACCACGGCGCGTGCGGGGCGATGCCGGTGCTCTTGAGGAACGCCTGGCCGAAGATCGCGATGGCGGAGATGGAGACCGCGGGGAAGACGAGGTAGGTGCCCAGCAGCGCCCACCCGGTCACGAACCCGGCCCGCGGGCCGAGCGTCCGGCCGGCGAACGCGTAGACCGAGCCGGCCGAGCTGAACGCGCCGGCCAGCCGCGTGAAGCCGTAGGCGACGAGGCCCACGCCGATCGCAGCGACGACGTAGGCCAGCGGCGCGGCGCGGCCGAGCAGCCGGGCCGGCTCGACGCCCGTCGCCGACATGGCCAGCGTCGGCGCCATGACGCCGACCGAGACCGAGACCGTGCCGAGCAGGCCGAGCTGCCGTCTCAGGGCGCCGGCGCGCATCAGATCAGCCCGAGCTCGCGTGCGCGCCCGACCGCCTCGTCGCGGTTGGCCGCCCGCAGCTTGGCGTAGATGTTGCGCGTGTGCGTCTTGACGGTGTTCAGCGAGACGTAGAGCTCCTGGCCGATCTCTCGCTGCGAGAGCGGGCCCGGCAGCAGGCGCAGGACCGCGAGCTCGCGGTCGGAGAGCGGGTCGGCCGGCGCGCCCACGGGAACCGCCACGGCGATAGCGGGCGGGGCGGCGGCTGACGGCTCGGCGTAGCGGGCCAGCCGGCCGGGGTCCGCGCACGAGGCCAGCGTCGCGCGCGCCTCGGCCTGGGCGTCGGCGGCCGCGCTGCGCTCGCCCGTCGCCTTCAGCGTCTGAGCCCGGGCGAGCAGCGCGGCGGCGAGCTCGACGCGGCCCGCGCCGCGCCGGGCGAGCTCGAGCGCCCGCGCAGCGTGCTCGGCGGCGGCTCGCGTCTCTGCGCGGCGCTCGTGCAGGCGGGCGCGGGCCAGGTGCGCGACGAGCGAGATGAACTGCTCGGCGGCGGCGGGGTCGTCGGCGAGCAGCGGGTCGATGCGGTCCAGCAGCGCCTCCGCCTCCTCGAGCCGCGCACGATCGACCCGGAGCGCCGCCAGGTAGCCGAGGGTGTAGACCGTCGCCAGCCGGTTGCCGTCCGCTTCGGCGAGCTCCGAGGCCTCCTGCAGCGCGACCTCCGCTGCCGGGACATCGTCGCTCCAGTAGCTCGTGATCCCGGCCACCGTCGCCGCGACCGTCCGCCAGAACGCCGTCGGCCGCGGCCAGGCGCCGAGCGCCTGCGCCAGCGACAGCCGCGCGGCGCCGACGTCACCGGCCTTGAACGTGCGCAGCGCGCGCAAGAGCGCGGCCCACGCCGCGCGCTCGCCGCCGCCCGCGCGGCCGGCGTCGGCGAGCAGCGGCTCGACCTCGGCCAGGCGCCCGCTGTCGAGCGCCGTCCACACGCGCGCCAGCCACAGTCGCGTGTCGCGCTCGACGAGCTCGGCGGGCAGGCTCGCCAGCCAGCTCGACACCGTCGCGAGCTCGCCGCGGTTGAAGCGCACGAGCCAGTGCAGGGCGACGAGCTCGGCGGCCGCCGCCAGGTCCCCGGCGGCGAAGCTGTGGTGGATGGCGTCCTCGACGTCGCCGCGCGCGCGGTGCCACGAGGCGGCGCGCGCGTGCAGCTCGCGCGCGTGCCCCGGCCGCTCGACCTCGAGCACGTGGCGCAGGACCTCGCGGAAGAGGTGGTGGTAGCGGTACCAGCCGCGATGGTCGTCGAGGGCGACCAGCGGCAGGTTCGCGTGCTCGAGCCGCTCGAGGCGGGCCGCGCCGTCCTCGCCGCCGGTCACGACGTCGCACAGCGGCGCCGCCAGGCGCTCGAGGATCGAGGTCTCGAGCAGGAAGTCGCGGGCGTCGGGCGGCTGGCGGTCGAGCACCTCGGGCGCCAGGTAGTCGACGAGCTGGCGGTCGTCGCCGGTGAACGAGGCGATGAACGCGTCGGGCTCGGCGCGGCCGCGCAGCGAGAGCCCGGCGAGCTGCAGCCCCGCCGCCCAGCCCTCGGTGCGGTGCTGCAGCTGCGCGATCTGCCGCGGCGCGAGGTCCAGCCCGAGCGCGCCGTTGAGCAGCGCGGTCGCCTCGGCGTCGCTGAAGCGCAGCTGTCCCACGCGGACCTCGACGAGCTCCCGGCGCGCGCGCAGGCGCCCGAGCGCCAGCGGCGGATCGGTGCGCGTGGCGATCGCCAGGTGCACCGCGGGCGGCAGGTGCTCGAGCAGGAAGGCGAGCGACTCGTGCACCCGCGCGTCGGCGATGAGGTGCAGGTCATCGAGCACGAGCACGAGCGGCGCGCCGCGCGTCGCGAACTCGTTGATGAGCAGCGGCACGACCACGTCGGTGAGGCTCGCGTCGGGCGAGCGCAGCGCGGCCTCCGCGGCCCGGCCCGCGGCGGGGTCGACGGTGCGCACGGCGGCGATAACGCTCGTCCAGAAGCGGACGGGGTCGTTCTCGGCGTCGTCGAGCGACAGCCAGGCGAACGGCCGCTCCTCGGCGGGCGAGGCCGCCCAGAGCACGAGCAGCGTGGTCTTGCCCGACCCCGGCGGCGCGGCGACGAGCGTCAGCTTGTGCGCGCGGGCCGCGCTGAGCGCCGCGACCAGATCGCCGCGCGGCACGAGGTCGGCGCGCCGTTGTGGCGGCTGCACCTTGGTCGCCGCCACCACGGGCGGCCAGGCGACTGGCGCGTGGCCGGGCATGGGGGGAATCTGAACCTATCCGCGCGCCGTCGCCGCGTGGGGGAAGATCCTGACCACCGATGAGGGGACGCTTCGAGGGCCGGCGGGTGCTGGTGACCGGCGCGGCGAAGGGGATCGGCCGGGCGGCGGCGCTGCGCTTCGCGGCCGAGGGCGCACGCACCGCGCTCGTCGACGTCGACGCGGACGCGCTCGACGCCGCGGCGGCCGCGGCGGGCGACGACGCGCTGGCGCTCGTCGCCGACGTCATCGACGAGGCGGCGCTCGCGGCCGCGGTGGCGCGCGCGGAGGGCGCGTGGGGCGGGCTCGACGTCGTGGTGGTCAACGCCGCCACCCAGCTGACCGGCCGCGACGACCGCCCCGACCGTCTCGACGCCGAGGCCTGGCGGCGGACGATCGACGTCAACCTCACGGGGGCGTTCCTCACCGCCAAGCACGGCGCCCGGGCGCTGCTCGCCGCCGGCGGCGGGGCGATCGTGTTCACGGGCTCGCCGGCGGGCCACTACGCGATCGCGCGCGGGCTCGCCGCCTACTCGGCCAGCAAGGCGGGCGTCTACGGGCTGGTGCGCGTCATGGCCGCCGACTACGCGGCCGACGGCATTCGCGTCAACGGCGTCTTCCCGGGCATCACCGACACGCCGATGAACGACTCCTGGCGTCACGACCCCGCCCAGCGCGCCGCGCTCGCGGCGACGATCCCGCTCGGGCGCATCGGGCGCCCCGAGGAGGTCGCGGCGGTCATCGCGTTCCTGGCCTCCGACGAGGCCTCGTACGTGACCGGTGCGGTGTGGACGGTCGACGGCGGGCTGACGGCGGTCTAGGCGTGAATCCAGGCTAGGCGAGG
>VAWY01000093.1:7009-50625 GCA_005888335.1 Actinomycetota bacterium | reverse complement strand
CCTTGAGCCGCACCTCGCCGATGAGGTCGAACTCGAGGTGCGGCCCCGAGTGCTCGACGACCGAGCGGGTGACCAGCACCTCGCCTCCCGCGGCGCGCGCGGCAACCCGCGCCGCGAGGTTGACCTCGCGGCCGTAGTAGTCGCCGTCGCGGTAGACGGTCTCGCCGTAGTGGACGCCGATCCGCGGCTGCGGCCGCTGGCCGTAGAGCCCCTGGAAGCCGACCGCCCAGTCGGTCAGGCTGCCCACGTCGTTGCCGACGACCATGACCTCGTCGCCGATCGTCTTGATGATCCGCGCGTCCTCGGGCAGCGTCGTCTCGACGGCCTCGATGAAGCGCTCGACCGCGCTGACCGCCTCCTCGTCGCCCTGCTCCTCGGTCATCTTCGTGTAGCCGGCGAGGTCGGCGAAGGCGATGGCGACGCGCAGGCGCCCGAGCTGGCGCTCGTCGCCTCCGCCCAGCTCGGCCTCCATGTGGCCGATGACGTCCTGCTCGAGGAAGTGCGCGAGGTAGCGCTGATGGACGTAGTCCATGATCGGCGAGGCCAGCGGGAGCAGCTCGCGGGCCAGGCCCTCCATCTCCTCGGCGATCTCCATCCCGTCGACGCCGTCGCGCATGAGCGGCTCGTGCACGTAGAGGTGGAACAGGCGCACCTCCGCGTCGCTGATCTGGGCCAGCGCCTGGCCGTAGACGCGCACGAGCTGCAGGAAGGCCACGAGCGGGAAGCCGGCCGAGAGCACGGCGGCGGCGTAGCGCAGGTACTGCAGGTCGTCCACGGTCAGCCGGTTGGGCCCGCGCGCCGGGAAGCCCATCGTCACGAGGATGCGCTCGATCAGCGCGGGCTCGAGCCCGGTCTCCCGGGCGGCGGCCTCGACCGTGATCGCCTCGTCGGGCTCGGGGAAGAGGTCCTCGATGTAGCCGAAGGCGAGCCTGCCGGACTCCGTCGCGCGGCGGATCTCCTCCAGCGAGTGGCCGCGCTCGCGCAGCCGCGCGACGAGCCGCGCCTGCGCGGCGGCCTCCTTCGTCCAGCCCCCGTTGGCGCTCTGCGGGATGAGGCCCGCGCGCTGCCACCGGCGCAGGGTCTGGGGCGTCACGCCGGCGCGCCGCGCGACCTCCGCCGAGGTGAGCTCCTCGCTCACAGAGCCGACTCCGAAAGTAGGAGCGGCGGGAGCCTCACGCTGCGCGAGGGGTTCCCGCCGCCTGCGGGCACGGCCCGCCTGTTCAGCCGGGGAGTCTGTGACAGCCCCGGATCTGATGCCTGCCTCGTCCCAACAGGTGTACCTCTGCCTGCGCGGGGTGTCAAGGAATTTCAGACCGCGAGGTGCGGGTACTCGTCGTCGACCACGGCGCGGTAGCGCGCGTAGATCGGCTTGGTGATCGGGATGAGCGAGAGGGCCGCCTTGACGTCGCCGCCCGTCTTGATGCGCCGGCGCGCGATGGCCATCGCCACATTCTCCTTGCCCTGGAAGTACTTGTTGGCGATCGCCGAGCTCATGGTCATCCGCACCTTCGGCGACCAGTCGACGTCGTCGGTCCACTCCCAGTACAGGTTGGAGTCCTCCCCGGTCCCGGCCGCACGGATGTTGACCACCATGTCGACGTCGGGGAACTCGAAGCGTTGAGGCACGTCGGCGTCGCGCAGCTTCTGGCCCATCTCGGGGTCGTCGCTCATCATGGTGAAGATGCGGTCCATGACCTCGCGGAACTCCGCGGGGGACCGGAACTGCGGATCGGCCATCTGGGCTCCCTTCTGGACGCGCTCGCCGAGGGTCGCGCCCGCCTCGGTTCAGGTCTTGGGACGCGGGGAGGACGACCGCGCGCGCGGCGCGCGCTTCGGCTTGGCGCCGGGGCTCTGCGCCTGCTCGAGGCGGGCGACCCGCTCGGCCAGCGCGCGGATCTCCGCGCGCAGCTCGCGCACGTCTTCGCCGGTCGGCGGACGCAGGTCCTCGAGCGCCTCGCGCAGGCGGCCCGCCGCGCCGGCGAGCTCGTCCACGATCTCCTGCGCGCGCTCGCGCGTGAACTGTGCCTGGCCGGCCGCCGTCGAGAATGCTTCGTCGACCGCCTGGCGGACCGTCTCGCCGCGCGTCTGCTTCTTCTTCGCCATGCGTCCCGGAGTCTATGGTCAGCGGCCATGGCCGGGCCCGTCCATCTGCGCCCCACCGCCCCGCTCGCGCCGCGCGTGCTGCTGCCCGGCGACCCCGGCCGCGCGCTGCTGCTCGCGCAGGCGCTGCTGCACGAGCCGCGCATGTTCAACCACCACCGCGGGCTGTGGGGCTACACGGGCGCCGCCGAGGACGGCGCGCCGCTGACGATCCAGGCGACCGGGATGGGCGGCCCGAGCGCGGCGATCGTCGTCCGCGAGCTCGTCGACCTCGGCGCGCGGGCGCTCGTGCGCGTCGGCACGTGCGGATCGCTGGTGCCCGAGCTGCGGCTCGGCGCGCTGGTCATCGCCACCGAGGCGCTGGCCGGCGACGGCACCAGCCGGGCGCTGGGCGCGGGCGACAGCGTGCCGGCCGACCCCGAGCTGCTCGCCGCCCTGCGCGCGGCCAACCCGGAGGCGGCCGCCGGGCCGGTGGCGACGACCGATCTCTTCTACGACGCGCCGCCGCCGCCCGACGGGGCGCTGGCGGTCGAGATGGAGGCGGCGACCGTGCTACAGCTGGCGCGCCGGCTCGGCGTCCCCGGGGCGTGCGTCCTCGGGGTCAGCGACGAGCTCGCGGCCGGCGAGCGCGTGCGGATCGACGATGCGGGGCTGGAGCGGCTGGGCGAGGCGGTCGGGCGCGCCGGGGCGGCGGCGCTACTTGCCCGCGCGGCCGCGTGAGCGGCCGCCCTCCTCGCGAGCGCTTCCCGTCGCGCCGCCGTCGGACTCGACGTCGAGGCGCTCCTGCTCGCGGGGCACCGGCGCGATGCCGTCGGGCATCGCCTCGCGCAGCGCGGCCAGCTCGCGGGTCACGCCGGTCAGGCCCTCCTCGATCGCCGTCAGCCGCGCGTCGAGCGCGGCGACCGCGCCGAGGCCGGCCAGCCGCTGGTCGAGGCGGTCGACGGCGTCCTCGATGCCCTCGAGGCGCTGCGAGACCGAGCGCAGGCGGCGCGTAAGCCGCTCGACGTCGGCCGCCGAGGGGAGGTTGAGCGCCCCCATGGCGACCTCCTGGGCCTGGACCGCCTTCTCGCGCGCCTCGAACGCCCGCGCGAGCGCGCCGTGGATGAGCGGGTTCTCCAGGAGGTCCTGGGCGAGCTTGCCGAGCGCGTCCTCGCTCTGGCGCGTGAGGCGCTCGCGGATCCCTTCGCCTTCGCTGCTCATGAAAGCCAGCGTACCGCGGGCCTCCGGCCGTTGGCGCACTCGAACCCTCAAGCTGAGCCTGAGCCCGTCGCGCACGCGCGCACGCGCGCTTGCACGCGCAGACTGCCGAACGGTTCGGCGTTGCACCGAGAGACAGAGACGGATACGGTCCGGGCGCCGGTGACCTGTCGTAGATCGCGGTTGGCAGCCGACGACAAGGGGAAAAGCACGGTGCTCAAGGGGATGAGGAAGCGCAGGGTGCTGACCGGGCTGGGGGCTGCGGCGATCTTCGTTGGCGGCATCGCGGCGTCGGTCCTCCCCGCCTCCGCCGACCCGCGCACGCTCATCGTCACCCTCGCGACCGGCCAGACGCTCACGGTCACCGTCGACGTCCCGCCCGGCACCCCGATCGATCAGATCCAGATCCCGGGGATCACGACGCCGATCGTCGGCGTCTCCGAGGTCCCGCAGCCGCCGCCTCCGCCCTCCGATCAACCCCCCGCCCCCGCCCCGGGCGCCGCGCCCGTGCAGGCGACGCCCGAAGCTCCCTCCGCCGCGCCGGCGACCGACAACCAGGCCCAGCAGCAGCCCCAGAAGCAGACCGGCAAGGCCAAGCGCAAGGCTAAAGACAAGGTCGAGGGTGTCCCCGCGGGCGCCCAGCGCGTGACCGGAGGAGCGCTCAGGGCGGCCAAGGGGAAGGCCGACAAGCCCGCCCCGACGCGCACGCCCGGCGGCGCGCCCACGCCCGACAACCCGACGTTCTCGCTCGCGCTGCCCGGCCCGGCGCCGATCGGCGTGCCGAACTTCTTCATCGACAAGTTCCGCATCCCGCCGTTCCTGCTGCCGATCTACCAGGCGGCGGGCATCGAGTACGGCATCCGCTGGGAGATCCTCGCGGCGATCAACGAGATCGAGACCGACTACGGGCGCAACCTGAACATCTCGACGGCGGGCGCGGTGGGCTGGATGCAGTTCCTGCCGACGACGTGGCGGCACTGGGGGCTTGACGCCAACCGCGACACCCGCAGGGACCCCTACAACCCCGTCGACGCGATCTTCTCCGCCGCGCGCTACCTCAAGGCGGCCGGCGCCGACAGCGACCTGCGCAAGGCGATCTTCACCTACAACCACGCCGACTGGTACGTCGACTCGGTCCTGCTGCGCGCGCGGCTGATCGGCGGCCTGCCTGCGGACTTCGTCGGCTCGCTGACCGGCCTGACCGAGGGCCACTTCCCCGTCCACGGCCGGGCGACCTACGCCGACGACCTCAACGAGCGCGCGGCGACGCGCCGGATCAAGCGCGGCGAGAACGCCGCCGTCCCCGTCGAGGCCCGCTCCAACCGCCGCTCGATCGACATCTACGCCAAGGCCGGCACCCCGGTGATCGCCGTCCAGGACGGCAAGATCGTCCGGATCGGCTCCAACCTGCGCCTCGGCCGCTTCGTGATGCTGCGCGACGCCTACGGCAACACGTACACGTACGGCCACCTCAAGAAGCTCGCGCGCGAGTACCCGGTGCCGCGGCCGCGCAGCGTGAGCCGTGACCAGGTGGCGCGCGAGCTGCGCCTGCCGAAGCCCGACCCCAAGCCCACCGCGCCGGCGAGCGCCGGCACGCAGGTCCGCTCGGCGCCCGCCAAGCAGCCCAAGGCCGCCGCGGCGCCCAAGGAGCTCGTCAAGCCCGACCTGGTCAAGGAGCGCCTGTACGCCAACCCGAGCCGCCCGAAGTCGTTCTCCGACGGCGGGCGCGACCAGATCCTCGACATGGGCGGCGCGGTCCCCGGCGCGCGCGGCGTGACGACGTTCAAGAGCTACTTCACCCAAGTCTTCGGTCTCAAGCGCAAGGACGTCTACCTCAAGCGCCTCAAGGTCGGGTCGAAGGTCATCGCCGGCACGATCCTCGGGCGCATCGGCAAGGTCGGCGTCCGCAAGGCGCCGCACGTGATGTTCGAGATCCGCCCGGCCGGCCGCGGCGCGCCGCGCATCGACCCCAAGCCGATCCTCGACGGCTGGAAGCTGCTCGAGTCGACGGCGATCTACCGCGCGGCGGGCAAGAACCCGTTCTACGGTCCCGATGCCGCGCAGCCGAGCGTCGGCCAGGTGCTGCTGATGAGCAAGGAGGCGCTCGAGCGCCGCGTGCTCACCGACCCGCGCGTCGACGTCTACCAGTGCGGGCGCGACGACATCCGCGCCGGCAGCGTCGATCGCCGCGTGCTCGCCATGCTCGAGTTCCTGTCGGCCTCGGGCCTCAAGCCGACGGTGACCAGCCTGCACTGCGGGCACTCGGACTTCACGTCGAGCGGCAACGTCTCCGAGCACTCGTCGGGCGACGCCGCGGACATCGCGAAGATCAACGGCATCCCCGTGCTCGGCCACCAGGGGCCCGGCTCGATCACCGACATCACCGTCCGGCGCCTGCTCACGCTGCAGGGGACGATGAAGCCGCACCAGATCATCACGCTGATGGCGTATCCGAACGCCGACAACACGCTCGCGCTGCCCGACCACGACGACCACATCCACGTCGGCTACCGCCCGCTGTCGGGCACCGGCGCGCAGAAGTTCGACTCCGTGCTCAAGCCCGAGCAGTGGGACAAGCTGCTCCGGCGACTGGGCACACTCGAGAACCCGACGGTGTCGCTGAAGCCGTCGAAGTTCGCGATCCGGGCCAGCGGCGCGCACGAAAGCGAGTAGCGACCTGAGCGCCGGGGCGCCCGGCGCCGCGGGCGCGCAGTTCCGCTTCGTCCAGTTCGAGTTCCCCTGGGCGCTCGGCCCCGAGGACGGCCGCTACGTCCTGCGCCGGCACGCCGGAGAGGAGCCCGACCACGTGCTGGTGCTGCGGACGCTCGGCGCCCCGCAGCGCCGCCTGCTGGGCGGGCGGCGGCCGCGGCGCGCTGAGAGCCGGCCGACCCCCGTCCCGGTGACCACGGCGCGCGCGACGCTCGTCGACGCCGTCCCGCTGGCCGACGCGGCCGCCGCGGCGGCGTGGCTCGAGCAGGCCGACCGCGACGCGCTGGTCGCCGACGCGCTGCGGATGCTCAACCGCGTGCTGCACCTGCACCGCATGGCGGTCGCCGACCCCTTCGCGCGCGACGTCAGCCAGGAGCAGGCGCTCGTGGTCCGCGTCGGCTACGGCGCGGGCGAGGACGTCGCCGACGGCCGCTATGCCGCGGCGCTCGAGCTGCCCGCCCCGCGCGGCGTGCGGGCGCGCCGCTCGACCGCCCTGCGCCCGCAGGAGCGCCTGGCCGCGCTGCTGTCGGGCCGCGACGCCGCGCTGGCCTGCGAGGAGCTCGCGCTCCAGGCCCGCGCCGACCTCGACGCGGGCCGCTCGCGCGAGGCGGCCCTCGTCCTGCGCCCGGCCCTCGAAGCGGCGCTCAGCGAACTGGAGCCGTGGGCCGACCGGGGCGACCTGCGCGACCGCCTGACCGAGCTGGCCGGGCTGCGCGCCGACGCGCTCGGCACCTACGACCGGGCTCTGCAAAGCGGTCTCGACGAGCCCGAGGCGGCGGCCGTCGACCGGGTGCTCAGGCGGGTGGAGGCGGCGCTGCGCGCGCGCACCGCGAGCGGCTGGGAATAGGTACCCTGCGCGCCGATGACGCGCCCGCGCGTCCTCATCGTGGAGGACGACCCCGGCCTGCGGCTCGCACTCGAGCACGGCCTCGACGCCGAGGGGTTCGACGTCGCGGTCGCGCCCGACGCCGACGCCGGCTGCGCCCGCGCGGCCGAGGTCCGCCCGCACCTGGTGCTGCTCGACTGGGGCCTGCCGAACGGGACCGGCGGCACGGCGGCCTGCCGGCGCCTGCTGCGCGCGCACCCGCCCGGTCAGGTCGTCATGCTCACCGGCCGCAGCGAGCGCGAGGCCGAACGCGAGGCGCTCGCCGCCGGCGCCCGCGCGTTCCTCACCAAGGGCATCCCGCTCGACGCCCTGGCCGCCGAGCTGCGGCGCCTGCTGGCAAGCGGCTAGCGTCAGACGGACTGAGCTTCCGGCAAGCCCGCATGCTCCTCGCCCTGGCCGCCGTCTGGGGCGCCTCGTTCCTGTTCATCCGCGTCGCGGTGGACGACCTGGGCCCCGTGGCGCTCGCGGACGGGCGGCTGCTGCTCGCCGCCGCCGCCCTCGCGCCGTTCGTGGCGCGCGGGGCGCGACGGCGGGTGGCGCTGCGGCGCTACCTGCTGGTCGGCGCGATCAACGCCGCGCTGCCGTTCACGCTCATCGCGCTGGCCGAGACGCGCATCGACGCCTCGCTGGCGGCGATCCTCAACGCCTCGACGCCGCTGTTCTCCGCCGTCGTGGCCGCCGCCGTCGGCGACGAGCCCTTCACCGCGCGGCGCGCCGCCGGCCTGGCGCTCGGGATCGGCGGCGTGGGCCTGGTCGTCGGCCTCGCCCACGTGCGCGCCGACCTCGCCTTCTTCGGCGCGGCGGCGTGCTCGCTGGCCGCCGCGTTGTGCTACGCCCTCGGCACGACCTATGTCAGGCACGCGATGGCCGGCGAGCCGCCGGCCACGCTGGCGCTCTTCCAGCAGCTCGCCGCGGGCGCGATCCTGCTCCCCGTGGTCGCCGCCGTCCCGCCGCCCCACGCGCCCGACGCCGGCGACCTCGGCGCGCTCGCCGGCCTCGCCGTGCTCTCGACGTCGCTGGCCTACCTGCTCTACTTCCGGCTCGTCGCCGAGGTCGGGCCGACGAGCACGCTGACCGTCACGTTCCTGGTGCCGGTCTTCGGCGTGCTCTGGGCCACGCTGTTCCTCGGGGAGCACGTGGGCGTCGGGACGCTGGGCGGCGCGGCGCTGATCCTCGTGAGCGTCGCGTTCGTGACGAACATGCGGACGCCGGCGCTGCGCCGCGCGAACGAAGTTCGCGCTTGAAGGATCGACGAAGTCGATCCTCGCGCAGCGGCCTGAATCCGATCCGGGCTACAGCGCCGCGACGACCGCCGCGAGCTCCGCGACGACGTCGCCCTCGAGCTTGACGGCGGCGATCCCGTCGTACGGCGTTGGCCCGGTCGTCACGATCGCCACCTCGCCGCCGGCGCCGCGCGTGACGTCCGGCATCTGCGCCACCGGCCACACCTCCAGCGAGGAGCCGATGCACAGCAGGACGTCGGCCTGCGCCGCCAGGGCGCCCGCGCGCTCCATCGCGCCCTCGGGGAGGAACTCGCCGAAGAGCACGACGTCGGGCTTCAGCGGCCGCGAGCAGTCGCAGCGCGGGACGCCGCGCTCGTCGGCCGCCTGGCGCGCGCGGACCTCGTCGAGCGGGTACGTGGCCCCGCACGCCAGGCACGAGGAGTGCTCGATCGTGCCGTGGACCTCGACGAGCTCGCGCGTGCCGGCCTTGCGGTGCAGCATGTCGATGTTCTGGGTGACCACCGCGTCGAGCACGCCGCCTCGCTCGAGCTCGACGAGCGCGCGGTGCGCGCCGTTGGGCTCCTTGTCGCGCAGCGACTGGAAGCGCTCGCCGTAGAACTGCCAGAAGTGCTCCGGGTCGCGCCGCCAGGCGTCGATGTGCGCGACCTCCATCGGGTCGACGTTCTCCCACAGGCCGGTGCCCGGCGTGCGGAAGTCGGGGATCCCGGACGGCACCGAGATCCCCGCGCCGGTGAGCGCCACGACCGACGAGGCCTCGCGCAGCAGGCTCGCGAGGCGCTCGATCCCGGTGGTGTCTACCGACCCTGCCACGTCGGCTTCCGCTTGCCCAGGAACGCGCTGATCCCCTCGCGCGCGTCCTCGCTCTGGAAGACCGCGGCGAAGGCCTCCTGCTCGGCGGCGAGGCCCTCGTCGAGGTCGCCGGCGCCGCTGACCGTCTTGATCTGCTCGACCGCCAGCGGCGCCTGTCCCGACAGCTTGCGCGCCCACGCCAGCGCCGTGTCGAACATCTCGTGGTCGGGGACGACCTGGCTCGCGAGGCCGAACTCGTAGGCCTCCTCGGCGAGGATGGCGTCGCCGGTGAGGTTCATCTCGAGCGCCTTGCTGGACCCCACCAGCCGCGGCAGCCGCTGCGTGCCGCCGAAGCCCGGGATGATGCCCAGGTTGATCTCCGGCTGGCCGAACAGCGCGCTCTCGGCGGCTATGCGCACGTCGCAGGCCATGGCCAGCTCGCAGCCGCCGCCGTAGGCGATCGCGTTGACGGCCGCGATCGTCGCCACTCGCGAGCGCTCCATCCCGCGCATCAGCCCGTGCGTCGTCTCGACGAGCCGGCGGCCGCGCTCGGCGTCCATCGTCGTGAACGCCTTGATGTCGGCGCCCGCGCAGAACAGCATCGGGTTGGCCGAGGCGAAGACGAGCGCGCGCGCGCCGGAGGACTGGACCTGCTCCCAGACGCCCGCCAGCGCCTCGACGACGTCGGGCGACAGCGAGTTGGCCGGCGGGTTGTCGAGCCAGGCGATCGCGATGTCGCCGCGCGTCTCGAGCTTGACCGGGCCCTCGCCGAAGCCCTCGTCCGGGCGCGGCCACGGGAAGAAGCCCTGGCCGGCCTTCTGGCCGAGCCGGCCCTGCGTGACGAGCCGCCGCAGGATCGCCGGCGGCGCGAAGCGCTCGCCGTAGCGCTCCTCGAAGTCCTCGAGCTGCTCGAGCACGACGTCCAGCCCGGTGACGTCGGCCTTCAGCAGCGGCGGCAGGATGCCGCGGCGGGGGTCGAGCCCCGCGCCGGCCATCAGGCCGAGGTCGATCGCGCGCGTGTTGGCCACGCCCTCCTCGAGGATCAGGCAGGCCTCGACGAGCATCTTCAGCGAGAACAGGTCGGAGAGCTCCTGGCCGTCGGGCGCGGCGTCGCCCTCGATCTGCGCCTGACCGTCCTTGTAGAAGCCGTCGCCCCCGGTCTTGGCGCCGAGCTTGCCCTGCTCGACCAGGCGCTTCATGCCCTGGTGGACGTAGAAGCGGTCGCCGTAGGACTCCTGCAGGTGCTCGGCGACGTGCAGCACGGTGTCGAGCCCGAGCAGGTCGACCAAGAAGAACGGCCCCATCGGCGCGACGTTGGCCGCCCCTACCCCCTCGTCGATGGCCTTGATCGACAGCCCGCGCTCCTCCTGGACGCGCCAGACCTCCGACGACGCCGAGTTGAGGATGCGGTTGACGACGAAGCCGGGGACCTCGGCGCAGGTGATCGGCTGCTTGCGGATCGCCTGGGCCAGGTTGACCGCCGTGGCGACCGTCTCGGGCGCTGTCTCGTCGCCCTCGACGATCTCGAGCAGCGGCATGACCGACGCCGGATAGAAGAAGTGAAAGCCGCAGACCTTCTCGGGGCGCGACGTCGCGTCGGCGATCTCGGTGATCGACAGCGAGGACGTGTTCGAGCTCAGGATCGCGTGGCCGGGCGTGACGTCGTCGAGCTCGCCGAAGACGCGCTGCTTGAGGTCCATGCGCTCGGGCACCGCCTCGACCACGAAGTCCACGTCCCCGAAACCCTCGTAGCCGGTCGTGCCCGTGATCCGCCCCATGAGCGCCTCGAGCTGCGCGTCGGCCTGCTCCTGGGTGATCTTCTCCCTCTGCACGAGCCGCCCGAGCTGGCCCTGGGTGACGTCGCGGGCCTTCTGCAGGCCCACGTCGACGAACTTCTGGTCGACGTCCTTGAGGACGACCGGGATGTCGGCGGCGGCGATCGCCTGGGCGATCTCGCCGCCCATCGTGCCCGCGCCGACGACCGCGGCCTTGAAGACGAACATGTCGGTGTCAGACCCCTTCTCTTGGCTGAGACAGGCGGCGGATCCTAGTGGCGACCGCCTGCGCCTCGGCATCCGACGCGTACTTGCCACGCGGCCAGAAGAAGCCGCGCAGGCCGTCCTTGCGCCGCCGCGGGACGACATGGACGTGCAGGTGCGGCACCGACTGGGAGACCACGTTGTTGACCGCGTTGAACACGCCGTCGGCCTCCATCGCGTCGCGCACGGCGATCGACAGGCGCTGCGTGGCCTCGGCCAGCGGGCCGAGCAGCGCGCGCGGCGCGTCGAGCAGCGTCTCGACGTGCTCGCGGGGGATCAGCAGGGCGTGCCCGGGGAACAGCGGCCGGTGGTCGAGGAAGGCGAGGAAGCGCTCGTCCTCGTAGACGACGTGCACGTCGACCTCGCCGCGCGCGATGCGGCAGAAGCTACAGCTCACGCTCGGCGGCGAGCTCGATGGCGAAGCGGCGCAGCGTGCGCGCGAGCGAGTCGCGCATCGCCCGGCGGATGAAGATCGCGTCGACGAGCGCGCTGCCCGGGAACGCTCGCTTGAGCTGGTAGCGCAGCTCGAGCGCCACGCCGACGCCGCCCTCGGGGTACGGCGCGAAGCGCACGCTCTGCGTGCCGGTGATGCGCTCGTCCTCGACCTCGGCGTCCTGACCGTCGCCGGCGGTGTAGCGGACGACGCGCTCGAGCACCCGGCCGCGCCCGCCCGGCCGCGAGTCCCACGTCACGGTGCCCTCGCGCGGCCATCCCGGGTCGACGCCGACGAGGTGCCCGAAGCCGTCGACGAACGTCGGCCAGCGCGACGTGTCGTACCAGAGCGCCTCGGCGTCGGTGAGCCGCCCGTCGGCGACGATCTGCACCTGCACGCGGCCCACGCCTCAGCCGAGCTCCGCGCGGATGGCCTCGATCGACGCGGCGAGCCGGTCGAGCAGCTCGCCGACCTGGCCGCCGAGGCGCCGGCACTCCGCCTCGCCGGCCTCGGTGATCCGGTAGAAGCGCCGCGAGCGGCGCTCGGGGTGCTCCCACTCGCCGGCCACGAGGCCCTCGGCCTCCAGGCCGCGCAGCAGGGGGTACATCGTGTTCGGGTTGACGGCGACCAGACCGCCGGTCAGCCGCGTGATGCGCTCCATCAGCTGGTTGCCGTAGCACGGGCCGCCCGTGCAGAAGTGCAGGACGAGCAGGCGCAGCAGGCCGGCGCGGCGCAGCTCCCCGACGAGCGGGTCGGCGGTGCCCGGCCCGCGCGCCTCGCGCGCCCCCGCCGCCACCCGCGCCGCATCGAGCGACGCGGCCTCGGCGACGGCTTCCTCCGTGCGTCGCGCGCGCCTGACCACCCCCGCAGGATGGCAGGGCCCGCCCTCGTCGCGCCGCAGCTAGAGGCCCTCGGGGAAGGTGTAGCTCGACGGGACCTTCTTGGGCATCTGCGCCGCCGTCCCGTAGGCGATGACGATCTCCTGGTGCGGCGCGAGCACGATCCGCGTGGGATCGGCGCCGAGCGGTCTGCCGTTCACCCAGCTGCGCAGCTGCGCGCCGCCGGCCGTGGCCAGCGTGCCGATCCGGCGCGCGCTCAGCGGCACGCCCCAGACGGCGAAGAACTGCCCGAGGCTGAAGGCCGACTCTGTCGGCGACTCGACGTGCAGGATCCCGCTCGTGTCGTGCGTGTGCAGCGGCGAGAAGAAGTGCCCGGGGTCGATCCCGATGAGCGCCGGAACCGTGACGTGGCGCCCGTTGACGTAGATGTCGAGGTGCTGGTGGATGTGGACGACGTTGCCCTCGACCGGCAGCGGCGAGAGCCCGATCGCCTTCAGGCGCTGCTGCAGCTTCGCCGCGCCGCTGTTCCACGGCGGCCCGCTGCGCTGCGCGCCGGGCAGGCTCGCGATCGTGTCGAAGCTCGGGCCCAGCTCCACGCGCTGTGCGCCGCTGCCCTTCGGCTTGCTGCCGCCGGAAGACCCGCAGCCGCAGGCGAACAGGACGAGGACGAGAGCGATGAGGCAGCGCGGCGCCACGGCGCAGAAGGATGGCAGGGCGGGGCGCCGGAGCGCCCCGCCGCTGCGCGGTCAGACGGTGGCCGGCTCCTGCACGCGGCGCGGCAGCAGCGTCTCGCGGGCGATGACGAGCCGCTGGATCTGCGACGTGCCCTCGTAGAGCTGCATGATCTTCGCGTCGCGCATCAGCTTCTCGACCGGGTACTCCTTGATGAAGCCGTAGCCGCCGTAGACCTGCACGGCGTCCGTGGTGACCTCCATCGCGGAGTCGGCGGCAAAGCGCTTGGCGTGCGAGGACTCCAGCGTGTTGCGCTTGCCCTGGTCGAGCAGCACGGCGCTGTTCCACGTGGCCAGGCGCGCCAGATGCACCTTGGTCGCCATGTCGGCGATCATGAACTGGATCGCCTGGTGCATGGCGATCGGCACGCCGAACTGGACGCGCTCCTTGGAGTACTCGGTGGCGAACTCGAAGGCCGCGCGGGCGATGCCGGTGGCCATGGCCGCGACGCCGGGACGCGTGCGGTCCAGCGTCATCATCGCGATCTTGAAGCCCTTGTTCTCCTCGCCGAGGAGATAGCGGGCGTCGACCTCGGTGTCGTTGAAGGTGATGGTCGCGGTGTTGGAGGCCCGCTGGCCCATCTTGTCTTCCTTCTTGTCCACGATCACCGTGTCGTCCTTGCGCACGAGGAACGCGGAGATGCCGCGGTGGCCGGCGTCGGGGTCGGTCTTGGCGTAGACCGTGAACCAGTCGGCGTAGCCGCCGTTGGTGATGAAGCACTTCGAGCCGTTGATGACGTACTTGTCGCCCTTGCGGACCGCGCGCGTGCGCATACCCGACACGTCCGAGCCGGCGTCGGGCTCGGTCAGGCAGAACGAGGCGAGGACCGGCGACTCGAGCAGCGAGTCGTAGTACTCCTTCTTGACCTCGTCCGAGCCGGCGATCTCGACCGGCGCGGCGGCGAGCCCGTTGGCGCCCAGCGACGTCTGGATGCCCGAACAGCCCCAGCTCAGCTCCTCCTCGATGAGGCAACCGTCGAGGAAGCTCAGCCCCGGCCCGCCGTACTCCTCGGGCACGTGGGTGTTCATCAGACCCACCTCGTGGGCCTTCTCGACGATGGCTTGAGGCCAGGTCCCGTCCCTGTCGTACTCCCACGCGACAGGACGGATCTCCTTCTGAGCGAAGTCGTGCGCCATCTCGCGCAGGTTCTTCTGCTCGTCGGTCAGGGTGAAGTCGACCACAGAGAAAACTCCTTGGGGAGGCCGAGCGGGCGGCCGCCGGCCTTTCAGATTGACTCGTCAGTCAATGACGTGGCCGTCATGTTACCCGGGATTCGGGGCCACTAGCCGGATGTTCAGCGCTGTGTGAGCACAAGCACGATGGCCACGATCCCGGTCGCGATGGCCAGCGCGGTCACCAGCACCATCCCCCATTGCTCCGGGAAAACCGCGGGGCGGCGGGGAGCGAAGGTTTTGCGTCGCAGGCGCCGCCACACGCGAGAGACTGTAAGCGTGGAGGAAGCGTTCGGGGTCGTGATCTTCGTCGTGGTGATCGTCGCCGGGATCGTCGCGGTCGTGACCCTGTTCGGCCGCTCGAAGGCCTATGAGCAGATCGGGCGCGGCGGGCTCTCGCTGCGCGACGAGCCGGCGCGCCCCGAGCCGACCGGCGCCGTCGCCGCCCAGGAGCGCGACGACGAGATCCGCCAGATGCTGGCGGCGCGCAACGAGCGGCGCGCACGCCGCGGCGAGCCGCCGCTCGACATCGAGGCCGAGCTCAAGCGCCTGACCGCGCCGGCCGTCGACCCGGCGCTGGAGGCCGAGGTGCGCTCGCTGGTCATCGCACGCAACGAGCGGCGCGCGCGGCGCGGCCAGCCGCCGCTCGACGTCGAGGCCGAGGTGGCGCGGCGGCTGCGCGAGCTTGGGTAGCGGCGCCTGCGGCGCGCTGACCGTGCGCGAACGTGCGTCACGGCGCCTTCGGCGCGTGGACGGCGGGTTCGCGGGTCCTAGGCCTAGGCGAACCCGAAGGTGATGGCCAGCACGAGGTAGACGGCGAGCAGCTGGACGCCCTCGAACCACGTCGACTCGCCTTCGTTGGTGACGTGGTTGGCGATGAGGACGGCCAGGAAGACGCCGCCGAGCTCCAGGCCGTTGAGCACGAAGGCCATCGGGTGCGGGCCGAGCACGAACGAGGTGACGACGAGCACGGGGGCGACGAACAGCGCGATCTGCGCGCTCGAGCCGATGGCGATGTTCACCGCCAGGTCCATCTTGTCCTTGGCGGCGACGAGCACGGCGACCCAGTGCTCGGCCGCGTTGCCGACGATCGCCACCACGATCGCGCCGATGAAGAACTCGCTGAGCCCGATGTTGTGGGCCGCCTCCGAGATCGAGCCGACGAGGATCTCGGACATCAGGCCGACCAGCGCGCCGGCGATGGCGAGGGCGATGACCGACCGGCGCACCGTCCAGGACTCGCCCTCGTGGCCGTCGCCCTCCTGCTGAGGGTTGAAGAGGTCGCGGTGCGTGCGCAGCGAGAAGACCAGGCCGGCCACGTAGGTGGCCATCAGCACCAGCGCCACCCAGAACGACAGCGCCTGCACCGTCGGGTCGTAGTGGATGCGCTCGTCGGTGGGCTTGGGCAGGCCGCGGCCGTCGATCAGCTCGTAGATCGCCGGCATCGCCAGCGCGACGGCGGCCAGCAGCAGCATGGCCGACTGGGCGCTCGCCGCGGTGCGGTCGAAGCGCTGGCGGTCGCGCCGCAGTCCGCCGACGAACATCGCCGCGCCCATGACGAGCAGGATGTTGCCCAGGATCGACCCGATCAGCGAGGCCTTGACGACCTCGTGCAGCCCGGCGCCGAGCGCGAACAGGGCGATGATCAGCTCGGGCGCGTTGCCGAACGTGACGTTGAGCAGGCCGCCGATCCCCGGCCCCGAGCGCGCCGCGAGCTCCTCGGTGGCGCGGCCCATGAGCGCCGCCGTCGGGATGACGCCCAGCGCGGAGGCGAAGAAGATCAGGGTCGGGCTGCCGTGGAAGAGCTCGAGCACGACCGCGATCGGCATGAACGGCACGAGCGTGTACGGCCACCCCTGGCCCGACGTGAGGAAGCTGCCCACCCGCATTGGCCGGTGCAGCCTATGGGGCGTAAGGTCCGCGGACATGCTGGATCCGACCCACACCGCGCTCGGAGCCTGGGGCGGCGGGCGCTACATGAACTTCGGCGAGCCGCTCGACGAGGAGCGCCTCGCCGCGCTGCTGCGCCCCGACGACGATCTCCGCACGGTGCTCACCGCCGACGTCTATGGCGTCGGGGAAGCCGACCGCATCGTGGGCGAGGCGGTGTCGGGCCGGCCCCGTGCGTCGTACTGCCTGGTCGGCGCGGTCGGGCACGACTTCTACGAGGGCGAGCGCGAGGGCGCCAAGGGCTTCCCGCGCTTCACCGACAAGCGCCTGCGCGGCCCCGAGCGCTACGCGGACTACCTGCGCACGGCCACCGAGCGCTCGCTCGAGCGCCTCGGCGTCGACGCGTTCGACCTCCTGCTGCTGCACAATCCCGACCGCACGGGCTACACCAGCGAGGCCGTCTGGGACGGCATGGAGGCGCTGCGGGCCGCCGGGCTGACGCGGCTGCTCGGCGTCGCTCCCGGGCCGGCGAACGGCTTCACCCTCGACGTCATCGAGTGCTTCGAGCGCTTCGGCGCCTCGATCGACTGGGCGATGATCATCCTCAACCCGCTCGAGCCGTGGCCGGGCGAGCTGTGCCTCGAGGCCGCGCGCGCGCACGACGTGCGGACGATCACCCGCGTCGTCGACTACGGCGGGCTGTTCTGGGACGACGTCGTCCCCGGCCAGCCGTTCCGCGAGCGCGACCACCGCCTGTTCCGGCCCTCGGGCTGGATCGAGGCCGGGCGCGAGCGCCTGGACCGTATGCGCCCGATCGCCGGGCGCCACGGGCTGACGATGCTGCAGCTCGCCGCGCAGTGGAACCTCGCCCACGACACGGTGGCCTGCGTCGTGCCGACGCTGATCCAGGAGGCCGGGCCCGACGCGCGGCCGATCGAGGACAAGCGCGCCGAGCTGGCCGCCGTGCCCGCCGAGGTCCGCCTCGACGCCGGCGACGTCGACGCGATCCGCACGATCGGCGACAACACGGGCAGCATGGCGCTCAAGGGGGCCAATCCCGACCACGAGGGGCCGGCGCTGCCCGACCGCTGGCCGCTCAGCGAGGAGCTCGCGGAGCTGGCGCGGCGCTGGCGGATCGACCCGCACGCGCAGCTGCGTCAAGCCGCGTGAGGGCCGCCAACGCGGGCACGGGGGTCCCCGGCACCGCTCCGCGCGGGCGAAGGCAGCGCCTCTGCCGGGGTCATCAGCGACCCTGCAGCGCCGCGCAGCGCTGCAGCTTGGCGACGTCCTCGCCGGCGGCCTGCAGGCACTGCAGGTAGTCCGTGGTCTGCCGCGGCGCGGTGGCGCCGCCGCGGGTCGAGCCCCCCGCCGAGCCGGTCATGCCGGGCAGCACGCCGCTGCGCAGGCTGCTGACGAGCTCGTCGAGCGGCTTGGCGCCGGCGGGCGCCTTGATGTCCTGGTGCTGGTTGAGCGCGTCGAGCTGGAGCTGGAAGCGCAGGTTGCCGCCCTGCACCTCGCCCGAGCGCTGCAGCGAGACGCGGACGTCGAGTCGCCGCAGGAGCTTGTCGTCCTTGCCGGTGTAGACGTCGACGCTCGCCGAGCGCACGGCGCGCTGGAGGTCGCGGCGCTGCGCGTCGGTGAGCTTGGGCGGGAGCTGCTTGGCGTCGGCCGTCGTGTTGGCGCGGTTGAGCAGGTTGTTGACGTCGTCGAGCAGGCGAGCGACGTTCAGCCCGCCGGTGATGTGGATCGTCTTCGTGCCGGCGATGTCGGCCTCGCCCGCCTTGCGCGCCCCGCGCAGCCAGGTGCGCGGGTCGACGCCCAGCGCGGCGAGGCTCGGCGCCGGCTGCTGCTTGTTGCCCGACTTGCGCGCGCCGGCCAGGTAGCTGTCGCGGAACTTCTTGAACATGGCGTCCGGGACCGCGTACGCCTGGCCGTTGACGCGCAGCCACCCGCGGTCGCTCGTCGACACGCCTCCTGCGCTGAACGACTGGCCCGAGACCGTGATGCCGAGGTTGAAGTCGAAGCGCGGGAGCTTGCCCTTGCCCGCCGACTCGAAGGGGCCTTCGAGGCGCAGCTTGAACGGCCCGGTCAGGCCCTGGATGCCGCGGACGTCGCCCTCGAGCTGCGCGGTCACCTTGCCGCTGTCGACCGACCCGCCCGAGGTGAACGTCTGGCGCAGCAGGCTGCTCACGCTCTCGTCGCTGGACCCGCATGCGGAGAGCGCGAGCACGAAGGCGCACGACAGCAGGGCAAAGAGCGCGCGGCGCATGGCCCGCTGACCCTAACAGCGCCCCTCGCGCGCCTCGCCGGTTCTAGACTCGCCGCCCCGTGGCATCGCGCACGATCCTCTACACCGGCAAGGGAGGCGTCGGAAAGACGTCGGTCGCCGCCGCGACCGCGCGCCGCTGCGCCGCCGCCGGGTCACGCACGCTCGTGCTCTCCACCGACCCCGCGCACTCGCTCGCCGACGCGCTCGGCGAGGGGGTGGGCTCGGACCCCACGCCGGTCGCCGACCGCCTGGACGCCCAGCAGGTGCAGGCCCAGGAGGAGCTCGAGCGCAACTGGGCGGCGGTGCAGGACTGGCTCGGCGAGCTGCTCGTCGCGCGCGGCGTCGACCGCATCTCGGCCGAGGAGCTGACCGTCCCGCCCGGCATGGACGAGCTGTTCTCGCTGCTCGCCCTCAAGCGCCACCACGCCGAGGGCGGCTACGACGTGATCGTGGTCGACTGCGCGCCGACCGGCGAGACGCTGCGGCTGCTGTCGTTCCCCGACGTCGCGCGCTGGTGGATCGAGAAGGTCTTCCCGCAGCAGGGGCGCATCCTCAGCGCCGCGCGGCCCTTCGCGCGCGCGGTGCTCGACGTCGAGCTGCCGGGCGAGGGCGTGCTCGACGAGGTCGGCGAGCTGGTGCGCAACCTCGTGGCGATGAACGAGCTGCTGCGCGACCGCGAGCGCGTGACGCTGCGCCTGGTCATGAACCCCGACCGGATCGTCGTCGACGAGGCGCGCCGGACGTTCACCTACCTCAACCTCTACGGCTTCCTCACCGACGCGGTCGTCGTCAACCGCGTCTTCCCCGCGGAGGTCGACGGCTACTTCGGCGCGTGGCGCGAGCGCCAGCAGGCGCAGCTGCGCGACATCGAGGCGGCCTTCGCGCCCGTGCCCGTCCTGCAGGCGCCCTTCTTCGCCGACGAGGTCGTCGGGCCGGCCATGCTCGACGAGCTCGGGCAGGCGCTCTTCGACGGCGTCAAGCCCGACGCCGTGCTCCATGAGCGCCTCGCCCATGAGCTGGACGTCGGGAGCGAGGCGGCCACGCTGCGGCTGGAGCTGCCGTTCGCACGCAAGGGCGACGTCGCCCTGCGCAAGATCGGCCAGGAGCTCATCGTCCGCGTCGACGGGCACAAGCGCACGCTCGTGCTCCCGCCGGCGCTCGCCGGCCACCGTCCGGCGAGCGCGACGCTGCGCGACGGCGCGCTGGAGGTGACGTTCATCCATGCCTGAGCCCGGCGATCCACTCGACGAGCTGCGCGAGCGTGTCCGCGCGACGCAGGCGGCGGCGGAGCGCATCATGCAGGAGAACGCGCCGCCGCGCGGCTGGGCGGTCCCGCCGTCCGCCGCGGGCGAGGCGACCACCGAGATGCAGGCGCTCGTCGCGCTGCTGCGCTCGCTGGTCGACCTGCTCCCCCCCGACCTGCGCCACCAGGTCAACGAGCTCGTCCGCCAGCTGCTGCTGGTCCTGCGCGCGCTGATCGACTGGCTCGTCGAGCGCCTCGAGCGGGGCCCGCGCGGCGAGGCGCCCCAGGTCGAGGACATCCCGATCTCCTGAGAAGATCTCGGGGTGCAGACCGTCCGTGGAGCCGTGCAGCGCCTGACAAGCAGCTGGCGCGCGCTGGCGCCCGAGCAGCGCCTCGCCGCGTTCGCCGCGGCCGCCCTGTTCGTGACGATGCTGCTGCCCTGGTACCAGCTGCAGCGCGTCGTCAAGGGGCGGATCGACACCCACGACGTCAGCGCGTTCGGGGTGTTCTCGTTCGTCGAGGCGGCCGTCCTGCTCGTGGGGCTCGGCGTGCTGCTCCTGCTGTTCCTGCGCGGCGAGGAGCGCGGGTTCCACCTGCCCGGCGGGGACGGCACGGTGATCTTCGCGGCCGGCGTGTGGGCGGCCTTCCTGCTCTTCTTCCGCGTCTTCGACCGCCCGCCGGGCGGCGGCTATCCGGTCGGCATCGCGTGGGGGTTCTTCGTCGCCTTCGTGGCCGCCGGGTTCCTCGCCTACGCCGGCGCCCGGCTGCGCGCCGCCCACCGGCCCGAGCCGCCGCTGCCCCCGGAGAGCGAGACAGAGCCGACCGTCCGCCGGCGCCCGCCGGGCGACGAGGCCCCGGCGCAGCTCTCCTTCGACGAGGCCGAGACCCAGCGCCTGCGCGAGTGATGCGCGGGCGCGTGGGGCTGTTCAGGTGCCGTTCAGAACGCGTCGCGAGACTCTTGGCGATGCACGGTCGCCTCATAGCGACGGCGTGCCTGACCGTGCTGGCGCTCTCCGCCTGCGGCGGGGCGCCGGACACCGGCGGCGCCGCGGGCGCCGACGGCACGCGAATCGCCCCGCCGGCCAAGATCACCGGCCGAGCGCCGTTCGACCGCGTCGTCGTCGTGGTCTTCGAGAACAAGGCACCCGGCGAGATCTTCGGCCACGGCGACGCGCCCACGTTCAACCGGCTCGCGCACCAGTACGCGGTCCTCACCGGGTACGGCGGCATCGCGCACCCGAGCCTGCCCAACTACCTCGCGCTCGTGTCGGGCTCGACCCAGGGGATCCACGACGACTGCGACAACTGCAGCACCGGCGCGTCGAACCTCGCCGACCTGCTCGAGGCGCGCGGGCGCACCTGGAAGACGTACGCCGAGGGCCTGCCGGCGCCCGGGTACGCGGGCGGCAACACCGGCCGCTACCGCAAGCACCACGAGCCGTTCGTCTACTTCCGCGACGTCCGGTCCAACGCGCAGCGGCTCAAGCGGGTCGTGCCGTACAGCGAGCTCTCCGGCGACCTCGCCAACGGCCTCCTGCCCGACTTCTCGCTCGTCGTCCCCGACAACTGCCACAACATGCACGACTGTTCGGTGTCGACCGGCGACGCCTGGCTGAAGGGCTTCCTGCCGCCGCTGCTGGCCAGCCCGCAGATGCGCCGGGGCGTGGTCTTCGTCATCTTCGACGAGGGCAGCGGCCGGCAGCCCGGGCTGCCCGGCGGGCGCGTCCCGGCGCTGGCCGTCGGCCCGACCGTCAGGCCGGGCGCGCGGACGCGGGCGCGGCTGGACCACTACAACCTGCTGCGGACGATCGAGGACGCCTTCCGGCTGCCGCGGCTGGGGCGCTCGGCGGGCGCCAAGCCGATCACCGGCATCTGGCGCTAGCGGGTCAACAGGGCACGCCCTCGTAGGGGCACTGGTGGCGCGGATCGGTGTCTCCGCCGTGGTAGGCGGCGAAGCCGCCGACGACCATCCCCGCGGTGGCGAGGAAGAGGATCGCCAGCCCGGTGGCGACCGTCCCGCGCGAGCGCGTCGCGTGCCCGACCAGCGCGATCACCACGCCGATGGCCATGAGCCCGATGACCGGCGCGGCGGGGACGGTGGAGACGGCGGCCACGGCCACGCCCCGTATCCTCCCAAGACCCGATGTCCACCGAGCCCAGTTCCATCGAGGAGGTCTCCGCCGGCCTGGGCCGCGTGGGCTACCTGCCCGGCGAGTCCACCGCGCTCGTGTCGTTCCTCGCCACGCGGCTGGGCAAGCCGGTGCTCGTGGAGGGACCGGCCGGCGTCGGCAAGACCGAGCTCGCCAAGGCGCTGTCGCGCTACCTGGACCGCACGCTCGTGCGCCTGCAGTGCTACGAGGGGCTCGACGAGGCCAAGGCGCTGTACGAGTGGAACTACCGCAAGCAGCTGCTGCGCATCCAGGCCGAGACCGACGCCGCCGGCTGGGAGGACGTCCACGAGGACATCTTCGGCGAGGAGTTCCTGCTCGCCCGCCCGCTGATGACCGCCATCGCCGCCGAGGAGCCTGTCGTCCTGCTGATCGACGAGATCGACAAGACCGACCAGGAGTTCGAGGCGCTGCTGCTCGAGGTGCTCAGCGACTTCCAGATCACGATCCCCGAGCTCGGGCGCGTCGAGGCGCGCACCCGCCCGGTCGTCCTGCTCACCTCGAACAACACCCGCGAGCTGACCGAGGCGCTCAAGCGCCGCTGCCTGTACCTCTGGCTCGACTACCCCTCGCTCGAGCACGAGCTCGACATCGTGCGGTTGCACACGCCCGAGCTCGACGAGCGCGTCGCGCGCAAGCTCGTCGAGGTCGTCCAGCTCGTCCGCGAGCTCGACCTCAAGAAGCCGCCGTCGATCGCCGAGTCGATCGACTGGGCGCGCGCGCTGCTGCTGCTCGGCGCCGACGACATCGACCAGCAGACGTTCCGCGACACGATGTCGGTCATCGTCAAGCACCGCACCGACCTCGACATCGTCGCCGAGCGCGTCGGGGTGAAGCTCAGTGCCCTCCAGCCCTAGCGCGCGCACGGGCGCCGGCCCGCCCGGCATGGCCGCCCGGCTGCTCGAGCTCGGCGAGGAGCTGCGCTCGGAGGGCGTGGCGCTGGGCACCAGCGAGCTGCTCGACGCGTTCGAGGCGCTCGCCGAGGTCGGCTGGACCGAGCCCGAGGACTTCCGCGAGGCGCTCGCCGCGACGCTGGCCAAGTCGCCGGAGGACCGCCGGATCTTCGAGCTCGTCTTCGAGCGCTTCTTCTTTCGCGCCGCCGAGGCGGCCGCCGTGCGCCAGGACGTCCGCGAGGAGGGCGGGATCGACCCCGGCCAGGCGGGTGAGCTCAACCTCGACGCGCTGCGCGCGCAGATCGCGGCCGCGCTGCGCGACGGCGACGACGGCGCGATGCGCGACCTCGCGCGGCTGGCCATCGCCGCCTTCGGGCGCCAGGGCGAGGGCTCGGGGGTCATCGGCGTCGACGTGCAGCGCATCCGGCGCGCGCTCGGCCTGCGCTCCGAGCCGCAGCCGGACCTGCCCGAGACCGACCCGCGCCGCGAGGGCCTCCCGCGCGAGCAGCTGCGCCGCTTCGAGGCGCTGCTGCGCCGCGAGCTCGAACGCGCGCAGATCGAGCGCACCGAGGCGCTGCCCCCGGCTCGGCCGCTCAACGAGCTCGACCGCGCGCTGCCCAGCGGGCCGCTGCAGGACCTCGCCGCCGTGCACCGCGTCGTCGCGCAGCTGCGCCGGCGCCTGGCCACACAGGGCAACGAGCAGCGCGGGCGCAAGCGCCGCGCCCACGTCGACGTGCGGCGGACGATGCGCGCCTCGCTCGAGACGGGCGGGGTCCCGGTCGTGCTCAAGTACCGCCCCAACCGCCCGCGCCGGCCGGAGATCTACGTGCTGTGCGACGTCTCGACGAGCGTGACGAGCGCGAGCGTGTTCTTCCTGTCCGTGCTGCACGCGCTGCACGACGCGTTTCGCAAGATGCGCTCGTTCGTCTTCATCGAGCGCATCTCCGAGGTGACCGACGTCTTCGCCAAGGAGCGCGACTTCAAGGCGGTCAGCGAGGCGATCGCGCGCGACGCCGGCGTGGCCGACATCAGCGGCTACACCGACTACGGCCGGGTGTGGAAGGAGTTCCGCGCGCAGGTCGAGGACGACCTGCACCCGCGGGCGACCGTCATCGTCCTCGGCGACGCGCGCACCAACGGCCGCGACCCGCGCGCCGACATCTTCGCCACGATCGCCCAGAAGGCCGGCCGCACGTTCTGGCTGAACCCCGAGCCGCGCCTGTACTGGAACTACGGCGACTCGGTCATCGCGGCCTACGAGCCGTGGTGCGAGGCCTTCGAGTGCTGGACGACCACGCAGCTCGAGGACTTCGTCAAGGCGCTGACTCGGCCGATCAGCGCCTAAAGCCCGGCCGCCCGCCGCTCGATGCTCGTGCCGATGCGTACGAGTTGGCACCGACACCGCTCTCACGCCGTCGCCAACCTCGCCTTTCGTGCGGCGAGCGCGGCGGGCTTCGCCGCCGGCATGCTGGTGGCGCTCTACCGCGCGGCCCCCGGGGCGCGGGCGTGCGACGTCCAGCGCGCCGCGTGCCTCGCCGGCGTCCTGCGCCACGAGGCGCTCGTCCACGTCCTGCCGCCCGTCGCCGGGCTGGTGGCGGGCATGGTCCTCGGCGGCTGGCTGGCGCGCGGCGTACACCGTTACGCACGAACCTGACGCCAAGGGGTAGGACTTGCGCCGTGCGACGCACGGTCATCCTTCTCAGTGTCGCCCTGCTCGCCGTCGGCGCGGTGCCCGCGCGGGCGAAGCAGGGCTCGCAGTTCCGCCCCGGCGTGACCGGCACGCTCGGGGTGATCGCCACCGAGTCGCCCGCCGCCGCGCGCGTCGGGCGTGCGGTCCTCGCGGCGGGCGGCAACGCGATCGACGCCGCCGCCGCGACGGTCTTCGCCCTCAACGTCGCGCGCCCGCAGTCGTGCGGGATCGGCGGCGGCGGCTTCCTCGTCTACCGCTCGCATACGGGTCGCGTCCGCGCCCTGGACTTCCGCGAGACGGCGCCCGCGCTGATCAAGCCCGATCAGTTCCAGGGCCAGGGCCTCTACACCGCGTTCACCGGCCACACGACGGTCGGCGTCCCCGGAGTCGTCGCGGGGATGGACGCCGCGCTGGCGCGCTACGGGACGGTGTCGCTGGGCGAGGCGATCGCGCCCGCGGAGAAGCTCGCGCGCGAAGGCGTGAGGGTGACGCGCACGCTGGCCACCGGCGCGCGCGACAACGCCGAGCGCTTCGGCCGCTACCCGGCCACCGCAGCGATCTTCCTGCCGGCCGGGCAGCCGCTGACCGCCGGCCAGACGCTGCGCCAGCCCGAGCTTGCGGCCACGTTCCGGCGCCTCATGCGCGGCGGCCCGAGCGCCTTCTACACGGGGACGATCGCCCGGCGCATCGTCACCGAGATGTCCGGCTTCCAGCACCCCGACATCGGCGACGAGGGGCTGCTGAGCATGGACGACTTCGCCAAGTACCGCGCCGTGTGGCGCGCGCCGCTGACCGGGACGTACCGCGGCGCGGAGGTGGACGTCATGCCGCCGCCGACGTCTGGCGGCGTGGTGACCCTCGAGATGCTCAACCTGCTCGAGCCCCTCGACCTGCGCGCGCACGGCATCGACTCGGCCGACGCGCTGCACCTCATCGGCGAGGCGCAGCGGATCGCCTGGGCCGACCGCAACAAGTACCTCGCCGACCCCGACTTCGTGCCCCAGCCCGTCGCCACGCTGACGTCCAAGGCGTACGCCGACCGGCGCCGCGGCGAGATCGCGCTCGACCGGACGCAGGCGCACGCGCCGGGCGACGTCGGCACACCGCAGGTCGGCTCGACCACGCACGTCTCGATCATCGACGCGCGCGGCAACGCGGTCGCGCTGACGTGCACCATCGAGCAGGAGTTCGGCAGCGCCGTCGTCGCGCCGGGCACGGGCTTCCTGCTCAACAACGAGCTGACCGACTTCGGCGTGCCGGGCAGCGCGAACGAGGCGCGGCCGTTCAAGCGCCCGCGCTCGTCGATGAGCCCGACGATCGTCGTGCGCGAGGGCAAGCCGTTCCTCGTGACCGGCGGGGCGGGCGGCTCGCTGATCATCATGGGCGTGGTCAGCGCGGTGCTCGACACGCTCGAGTTCGGCCTCGACGTGCCGCACGCCATCGACCAGCAGCGCGTCGACGACCAGGGCGGATCGCAGCTGCGCGTCGAGGACGCGCGGATGGACCCCGCGGCGCTCAGCGACCTGCAGTCGCGCGGCTGGACGCTCGTGCGCCAGGGCGAGTACGGGCCGCGCCCGCGCGTCCAGGCGGCCGGGATGGCGGCCGACGGGACGATGATCGCGGTGTCGGATCCCCGGGCCGACAACGGGTCGCTGGCGGTCCGCCGTCTGGCTGGGAAGTGACCCGCCCGATCTCCTGGCGGCGGCGAGCGCTGGCGCTGGCGGCGCTCGCCGCGGTGGGCGTCGCCGTCGTGGCGCTCGCCGGGCTCCTGCCGGACGGCGAGCGCGGCCGCGGCGCGCGCGCCCAGGTCCCTCCCCCGTCACCCGAGCTGCCGCGCGGCGGGCGGCGCATCCTCCCCCACTTCCGCGTCGTGGCCTTCTACGGGGCGCCCCAGGACGTCGAGCTCGGCGCGCTGGGGATCGGCACGCCGGCGCAGGTGGCGCGGCGCCTCGAGCGCGTCGCGCGGCCCTACGAGCGCCTCGGGCGCCCGGTCCTGCCCGCGATGGAGCTGCTGTCCGTCATCGCCAACGGCGACGCCGGCGCCGACGGCCTGTACAGCATGCGCCAGGCCCCCGCGGTCATCCGCGGCTACCTGAAGGCGGCGCGGCGGGCGAAGGCGCTGGTGATCCTCGACATCCAGCCCGGTCGCCGGGGCTTCTGGGCTGAGGCGCTCGCGCTGCGCCGCTGGCTGCGCGAGCCCGACGTCTCCCTCGCGCTCGACCCCGAGTGGGACACGCCCGGGGCCGTGCCGGGCCAGGTCATCGGCTCGGTCGACGCCCGCGAGGTCAACGCGATCTCCTACTGGCTCGACGGCCTGGTCCGCCGGCTGCGCCTGCCGCAGAAGCTGCTGCTCGTGCACCGGTTCACCGAGGGCATGATCCGCGGGCGCCTCAAGCCTCGCGAGCACGTCGCGGTGACCGTCAACGTCGACGGCTTCGGCCACCGGGCGATCAAGCGCGCGAAGTACGAGCACTTCGCGCACGCCCGCGACGGGCTCTACGACGGCTTCAAGCTGTTCTTCAGGGAGGACACGAACATCTTCACGCCGCGCGACGTCCGCCGCCTGCATCCGCGGCCTGACGTGGTCGTCTACGAGTAGGATCCGCGGCACCGCACACCAGGGGGGCTGGTGGGATCGACCGGCTGAGATAGCGCCCCGTCCCGGCGCTGACCCTCCGAACCTGTCGGGGTAATGCCCGCGAAGGGAGCGATCCAGAGCACGATGGCGCCGGCCGCGGCCGGTAGCCATCACGATGAGGGCGTCCGCCTCGTCGACGTGTCCCGCCGCTACGGGCGCGTCGAGGCGCTCGCCGGCGTGAGCCTGCGCGCCGAGCCCGGCGAGGTCGTCGCCGTGGTCGGGCCGAGCGGCTGCGGCAAGTCAACCCTGCTCGAGCTCGTGTGCGGCCTGCAGGCGCCCGACGGGGGCACGGTGAGCGCCGGGCGCGCCGTGCTCATGCCCCAGCGCGACCTGCTGTTGCCGTGGGCGAGCGCGCTCGACAACGCGGCGCTGGCGCTGCGGGTGCGCGGCGCGAGCCGCCGCGAGGCGCGCGAGCGGGCGGCACCGGTCTTCGCCGAGTTCGGGCTGGCGGGCTTCGAGGCCGCGCGCCCGTACGAGCTGTCGGGCGGCATGCGTCAGCGCGTCGCGTTCCTGCGGACGCTGCTGGCCGGCGCGCCCGTCCTATGCCTCGACGAGCCGTTCGGCGCACTCGACGCGATCTCGCGCGCCGACATGCAGGCCTGGCTGGCCGGCGCGCTCGCGCGTGAGCCGCGCACCGTGCTGCTCGTCACGCATGACGTCGAGGAGGCCGTCGTACTCGCCGACCGCGTCCTCGTGCTCTCGCGCCGCCCCGGCCGGGTCGTCGCCGAGCTCGAGGTGCCCTCGCCCCGACCGCGCCGGCCGACCGACGCCGACGTCGTCGCATTGCGCGCCCGCGCGCTGGAGGCGCTGCGCCCGTGACCGCCTTCCTGCTCTTCCTCGTGCTCCTCGGCGCCTGGCAGCTCTATGTGGACCTGAGCGGGGTCGACCGGATCCTGCTGGCCGCGCCGACCGAGGTCGCCTCGTCGCTGTGGACCGACCGCGGCCTGCTGTGGTCCAACCTCGTCGTCACCGGCCAGGAGGTCGTCCTCGGGCTGCTCGTCGCGCTCGTCGTGTCGCTCGCCATCGCGGTCGTCGTGCACCTCTCGCCGCCGCTGCGCCGCGCGATCATGCCGCTGGCCGCGGCCTCGCAGGCCATCCCGATCGTCCTCTTCGCGCCGATCCTCGCCTTCTGGTGGGGCTTCGACATCCGGCCCAAGCTGGCGATCGTCGCGCTGATCACGTTCTTCCCGATCGTCGTGACCACGCTCGACGGGCTGGAGTCGGTCGATCCCGCCCTCGGCAAGCTGCTGCGCACCTTCGGCGCCTCGCGCTGGCGCACGCTGCGCCTCGTCGAGGCGCCGGCCGCGCTGCCCGGCCTGCTGTCGGGCGCCAAGATCGCCGTCGCCGTCGCCGTGATCGGCGCCGTCCTCGCCGAGGATGCCGGCGCGACCCGCGGCCTCGGCCTGATGTTCACCCAGGCCAACAACCAGCTGGAGACCGCGCGGGCGTTCGCCGCCGTGGTCGTCCTCACGGTGCTGGCCGCGGCGCTCTTCGCCACCCTGAGCCTCGCCGAGCGGCGCCTGGTGCCCTGGGCCGAGCGATCCCGCAACCGAGAAGGAGACGCCCCGTGAGACCCCTCATCGCCGTCCTGGCCACCCTCGCCGCCGCGCTCGCCGTGGCCGCGTGCGGCGAGAAGCAGGAGCGCACGGCGCCGGGCGCCCCGCAGCGCGTCAACCTCGTGCTCGACTACCTCCCGAACCCCGACCACGCGGGCATCTACGCCGCGCTGCGCGACGGCCAGTTCCGCCAGGCCGGGCTCGACGTCAAGCCCATCGTGCCCTCGGATCCGGCCGCGCCGCTCAAGCTGCTCGCCACGGGGCACGCCGACATCGCGATCTCCTACGAGCCCGAGCTGCTGCTCGCGCGCGACCGCGGGCTCCCGCTCGTGGCGATCGGGGCGCTGGTGCAGGAGCCGCTGACGTCGATCATGTCGGTGGGCGCGCACGGCGTGCGCAGCGTCGGCGCCCTGAAGGGCAAGAAGGTCGGCACGGCGGGGATCGAGTACCAGACCAAGTACCTGCAGACCATCCTGCGCACGGCACACGTGGATCCCGGCTCGGTCTCCGAGATCAACGTGCACTTCGACCTCGTGCCGGCCATGCTCACCAAGCGGGTTGGCGCGACGCTGGGCGCCTTCTGGAACGTCGAGGGCGTCCAGCTCCAGCGTGCGCACAAGCACCCGTGGATCCGCCGCGTCGACCAGGTCGGCGTGCCGAGCTACAACGAGCTGATCTTCGTCGCGCGCGCCGACGCCCTGCGCACGCGCGGGGCGCTGTTCCGCTCGTTCCTGCAGGCGCTCGCGCAGTCGCATCGCGCCGTGCGCAGCGATCCGGCCAAGGGCGTCGACGCGCTGCTCGCCGCCGACCGCAACCTCAAGCGGGGCGACACCGAGGCCTCGGTGAAGGCGACGCTGCCGGCGTTCTTCCCGCGCGCGCGCGGCAAGCCGTTCGGCTACATGGACCCGCGCCAGTGGCGCGCCTACGAGAGCTGGATGCTGCGCAACGGCCTGATCAGGCGGCCCGCGTCGCCGGCGGCGCTGACCAACGAGTTCCTGCCGGGCGAGGGACTGTGAGCGGTTCCGGGCGGGCGCCCGGGACCGCCAGGAAGTAGGCGGCGGCGAGGCCGGCGTACGGCGCGTAGGGCGCGAAGAGCCGGCGCACCTCCTCCTCGGCCGCGCGCGCGTAGGGCTCGCCGGTCAGCAGCCGGCCGACGGCCTTGAGGTAGCCGAGGTCGCCCGCGGGCAGCTGGTCCTGGCGGCCCTGGCCGTAGAGAGCGAGCATCTCGATCGTCCAGCGGCCGATGCCCGGGATGGCCCGTAGGCGCCGCCAGCCGCGCTCATGATCGGGCGCGCGCAGGTCGCAGCGCCCGGCGGCGACCTCGCGCGCCGCCTTGACGAGCGCGAGCGCGCGGCCTGCGCTGAGGTCGAAGGACTGCAGGCGCGCGGGCGCGGCGCCGGCGAGCGTCGCCGGGTCCGGGAAGGCACGCAGCCCGGTGCGCTCGCAGCGCGGGCCGAGCGCGCCGACGATCCGCCGCTGGATGGCCCCGGCGCGCTCGAGCTCGATCAGCTGCTCGGTGATCGCCGCGACCAGCGCCTCGAACGGATCGGGCATGCGGCGGATGCGCAGGTAGGGGTTGCTTCGGACCGCTGTCCCGATGAGTGCGTCATGGCGGAAGCGCTCGTGGAAGGCGCGCAGGTCGTCGTCGACGCCGACGGCGGCGCGCATGCGCAGATGGCTTCGTCGGCGGTGTCGCGGTGGTCGGCTTGTGCGCCGAACAGCACGCGGTCGGGGGTGAGCTGGCGGATCCGGACGAGGGCGGGCTCGCCGTCGATGCGAAGCAGTCGGGTGACGACCTGGCCGCGCACGCGGGTCAGGCCGTTCAGGGAGCCCTGGAGGCGGAGGCGGAAGGGCCAGGGCGGGCGGATCTCGAGGCGGTGGTCGACGCGGAAGGCGTTCGGGGTGGCGGTGGCGGCGGGCACGGGCGCGCGGACCGTAGCTGCGGGGGCGGTCGGGGTGGGGTGGTGCTTTGCGGTGCGTGCGGGGTTTCGGTCGGGTGTGGCTTGGGTGTGGTGGCGCGCCGCTCGGGCGGTGGCGCGCCGCTCGTGTGGTGGCGCGCCGCTCGTGTGGTGGCGCGCCGCTCGCGCCGTGTTGTTGGTCGCGACCGGGTTTGTGGCACCGAGGGGAAGCGGATCGTGGTCCGCGCCCGGGCCGCGCGGCCCCGTGCGCGGGCGGGGCTCCCCGTCGGGAGGCGAGCGTCTACGCGCCAGGCGCAGCAGCCAGACGCACGAGTGTCGGATTGGGCCCGCATATCGGGCTCAATCCGACCTCATTCGCCTATGAGCGGCAACGCGCCAGACGGTAGGCCCGAGGCATCGAGTGCGCGATCGACCGCCTATGTCGCGGTCGATCGCTCCCTCGACCGCCGACCGAGCGGCAGAGGCCAGGGCCCCGCCCCCCGGGTCACCACGCCGCCCGCTCCGCCGCGCGGCCCGGGCGCAGACCAGGCCTCGTTCCCCTCGGTGCAATCCGACCCGGTCCCGGCCGCCCCGCCACCCCGAGCGGAGCGTCACAAGCCAGCCCTACCGCCGCTCCACAAGATGCACGTCAACCAAAAACGTCCGCGTCGCCCGCACGTCCAACCGCCGCCCCTTGCGCCCGCCAAACCCCCCGCGCGCCAGCCGCAACGCCTTCTTCCGCGCCCGCCGGCTCTTCAGCAGCGCCACGACCCCCGCGCCGGCCACGAAGCTCGCGCCGGCGACCGCGGCGGCCTGGACCGCGACCTCGGCCGCCGGTCGGACGGCCGGGACGGGCGCGGGCTCGACGAGCACGGGCACGCCGTCGACGACCTCGGGCTCGATCTCGGACTCGGCGGGCGGCATTCGCGGATCCTAGAGCGCGGTCAGGACGACGGGTCCCACACCCGCGCGCCCTCGGGCCAGGCGCGCGCGACGTCGGGGCCAAAGCGCCGCTCGTAGAGCCGGTAGCGCTTGACGATGCGCCCGTGCATGGCCTTCATCGCGCGGTTCATGCCCGTGTTCGTCTCGAGGATCCAGCCCATCTCGCCCGACGTGATCCGCTCGATCTCGGCGAGATCGAAGTGCTGGAGGTAGAGCAGCGCCGCGACGCCGGTGTGCTGGTACTCGGGCTTGACGCCGAGGAAGCCCACGCGGCACTGGTCGATGATCCGCCTCTTGCGCACGAAGTGCCACCAGCCGAGCGGGAGCACCCGCCCGCCCATCCGCGCGAGCACCTGGTTGACGTCCGGCACCGTGATGGCCACGCCGACCGGCTGGCCCTCGGCGGTCTCGGCGACCATGAACCACTCGCGGTCGAAGACGAGCTGCATGTCGAGCGCGTAGGCGTCGAGGTCCTCCTTCGTGTAGGGCACGAAGCCCCAGTTCTTCTTCCACGCGTCGTTGTAGAGCTCGCCGAACAGGTCGAGGTCGCGCCGCAGCGAGCGCCGCGACATCTTGCGGATCCGCATGCCGTGCTTCTCGCGCGCGTCGCGCGCCAGCTGGGGCAGGATCGGCAGCATCTGCGCCCGGTCGGCGATCTCCAGGTGCCAGAAGAAGACGTCCATCGCCTTCTCGAGCCCGACGCCCTCGCACAGCGCCGGCAGGTAGGGCTCGTTCCAGTTCTGGCGGATGATCGGCGGGCGCTCGAAGCCGTCGACGAGGATGCCGCAGCCGTCGTTGAGCGTGAAGTCGGCGGGGCCGACCATCCGCTCGCACCCGCGGTCGCGCAGCCAGCGCTCGCCGGCGTCGAGCAACCCGGCGAGCGCCTCGGCGTCGTCGGCGACCTCGAGGAAGCCGAACCAGCCCCAGCGTTCGGCGTGGTAGTCGTTGAACGCCCGGTCGACGTGCGCGCTGATGCGCCCCACGGGCCGGCCCGCGCGCTCGGCGAGGAACAGCTCGGCCTCGCCGTGGCGGAAGAACGGGTTCAGCCGGCGGTTGAGGTAGAGCCGTCGCTCCACTTTCAGGGGCGGTACCCAGGGCGTGGCCGTCCCGTACAGTCGGAAGGGCAGGTCGACGAAGGCGCGGACGTCGCGCCGGCGGGCGACCGGACGGATCTCGAGGCTCACGGGGGCGCGGAACCTACATGCCGACCACCATCGACGTCTTCGCGAAGGCGCGCGACTTCGACCGCGCCGAGCTGCTTCGCGCGGTGCGCGAGGCGGGCGCGCTGCCCTACTTCCGCGAGCTGACCGGTCCGGCCGGTCCGGTCGTCGAGATGGAGGGCGCCGAGCGCGTCATGCTCGGCTCGAACAACTACCTCGGCCTGACCGGCGACGAGCGCGTCAAGCAGGGCGCGCGCGACGCGCTCGAGCGCTACGGCACGGGCCTGACCGGCTCGCGCCTGCTCAACGGCACGATCCCGCTGCACCTCGAGCTCGAGCGCGAGCTGGCCGAGTGGATGGGCGTCGAGGAGGCCCTCGTCTTCACGACCGGCCACCAGGCCAACGTCGGCACGCTCGGCACGATCCTCGCCCCCGGCGACACGGTCGTGGCCGACTCGGGCGACCACGCGTCGATCCTCGACGGCTGCCTGCTGTCGCGGGCCAAGCTGCGGCCCTTCCGCCACAACCGCCTCGACAAGCTCGCCAAGCAGCTCGAACGCGCCGCGCAGGACGGCGGCGGCGTGCTCGTCGTCGTCGACGGCGTGTTCTCGATGGAGGGCGACGTCGCACCCCTGCCCGCGATCTGTGAGGCGGCCGAGCGCCACGGCGCGCGGGTCATGGTCGACGAGGCGCACGCGGCCGGCGTGCTCGGCGCGCGCGGGGCGGGCACGGCCGAGCTCTTCGGCGTCGAGGACCGCGTCGACCTGCGCATGGGCACGTTCTCGAAGTCGCTGGCCAGCTGCGGCGGCTTCATCGCCGGCCCGCACGACGTCATCGAGTACCTGCGCCTGCAGAGCCGCGCCTTCCTGTTCACCGCCTCCGCGGTGCCCGCCGCCGTGGGCGCCGCCCTCGCCGCGCTGCGCATCGTGCGCTCGCCCGAGGGCCCGCAGCTCATGGCCCGCGTGCTCGACAACGCCCGCTACCTGCGCGACGGCCTGCAGGCGCTCGGGCTCAAGGTCGTCGAGCACGCGGTGAGCTCGCCGGAGGTCGACGTAGCCACGGAACGCGCGGCAAGCTCGCCGAAGGGCGACGTCAGCGAACGAAGTTCGCTCAAGGTCAACGCGCCGGAGGCGCCGTTACCCGTCACGCCGATCGTCCCCGTGCTCGTCGAGGACGACTGGAAGGCCGCGCTGCTGTGGAAGGCGCTCTACGACGCCGGCGTCTACGTCAACGTCGCCGTGCACCCGGCCGTGCCCCCCGGCGGCGCCCTCCTGCGCACCAGCGTGATGGCGACGCACGACCACGCGACCCTCGATCGCGCCCTGGACGCTTTCGCTCGCGTGAAGGCCGCGTTCGAGACCGAGCACGGCCCGGTGCCGGCCTCCGCGAGCCATTGAACGGCCGCGGTCACTTGTCCACCAACGCACAAACTTCCGGCAACACGAAAAGTGCGCTCTGAGCGCACGAGACGGTCGGTTCCCAGTTGACCAGGCGAGGCGGCCCGCTCTAGGTTCCGCACCGCGCCGGACACGGTGCGCGGGACGGAATTGGGCCGGGGGTCGGAAGCGGACGCCGACCCGATGTTGGGGTCACGGTCCAGCAGGACCAAAGGGGTACCCGTGCGCCCGTGCCCGGAGCACAATGGGAAACGAAGCCGCCGCGGCCGGACGGCACCGGCGGTAGGGAGGGAGCATGACCGCGTCAGCGACGATTGTCCGTGCGCCACAGCACCTTCAGGCCCTGCAGCGCGCCAATGAGGTCCGCCTCGCCCGCGCCGACCTCAAGCGCCGCATCGCCGAGGGGCAGCTGTCGGTCGCGGACGTCGTGCTGCGGTGCCCGCCAGAAGTGGACGGGATGGCCGTCGCCGATGTCCTGATGAGCCAGCGGCGGTGGGGACGCACGCGTTGCCGCAAGTTCCTCGCCGCGATCCCGCTGGCCGAGAACAAGACGATCGGCTCGATGACCGACCGCCAGCGCCGCGCGCTCGCGCTGCAGCTGGCGCACTGCGCCGCCGCCAGGGCGGCCGCGACGAGCACGCCGGCGCGCGTGCTGGCCGGGGCCGCATAAGGGGGTCGCCCTCGCGCTCGCCACGTCGCCTGACCGGCGTGGCGGGCCGCGGCAGGCGCGTCGCCTAGACCCGGAAGGCCATCCCGCCCGTGCGGCGCCGGAAGGCCGCTCGCAGAACCAGGAACGCGACCACGAACACGAGGGCGCCCGCGGCGACCGCGACGACGCGCGCGACCCCGAGGCCGATCCCCAGCAGCCCCATCGTCAGCACCGCGCCGGCGAGCGCGAGCAGCGACGAGTGCGACCGGTAGCCGGCGAAGTGCTCGCGGATGGCCACCTCCAGCGAGGCCAGCCCGACGAGCGCCAGCCCGCAGACGACGAACAGCCCGCCGCGGTTGCCGCCGTGGACGAAGCCGACGACCATCAGCACGAGCCCGCCGAGGATGCACAGCTCGACGAGCGGGAACGGCGACCACGGCGCCTTGGGCGCCTCGTCCAGGCGGGCGCGGCGGCCGGTGACCGGCGGCGCGCGCCGCGGCGACGGCCCCGGCAGCGGCTCGCGCCGCTCGGCCGGCGGCGGGAGCGGGCGCTTGCGCGAGCGGCGACCCACTATCGACCCACTAGTGGCCCCGACCGCAACCCCGACGGGTTCCGGACGGCGCAGGCGGCCGTCTGACGCCATCCGTCGGTCCTCGACGTGCTGACGCACGCCTTCGGACGCCGGCTGTCGCCAGCCGACCACCTGCACCGCCCGGGCGACCCGCCGGGGTCACGATCGGGACCACTGTCAGCCGGCTAAGGGGCAGCCGGAGGAGAGCTTGACCTGCCACCACCCGCACAGCATGCCGATCAGGCCGAGCCGAGGACGCACGTGCCAGACGCCGCAGCCGCCCTCGCCGAGGTCGGCGTTGGCGATGCGCACGAAGCGGTACCTGCCCGGCTCGAGCAGCATCCGCTCGAGCAGCCGGCGGTTGTGCTCCTCGCGATCGGCGCGCTCGGCGAGCTGCGCGCGCGCCTGAGCGAGCTTGATCGAGAGCCGGTCGCGCAGATCCTCGAGCTCGCCGAGCGACAGCACGCGCGGCCCGGCGGCGCGTCGCGGAGCGAGCGAGACGTCGAGCCCGGTGCGCGGAAAGGCGCTCACCAGCGTGTGCTGCAGCTCGAGCTCCAGGCGGGCGACCTGGTCGCGCAGGTTGCGCCGCGCCCGGTGCTCGTCGACCCGGACACGGAGCGCTTCCCCGACCACAGCCATGGGGAGCAGTCTACCCCGCGTCCTGGAGGACGCCAAGGCACGTCCACATGGCCTCGTCGACAAAAATCCCCGGTACTCCCGGGACCTGCACCGTGTAGATCAGCATCCGCGCGGTCTCCCACGTCACTCCGTGGCCCTCGGCGACGGGCCCGAACAGCGTCGCCAGCGGGCCGTCGGCGTCACACACCGCGAGCCGCCCGTCGGGCGCCGTCCCGATGCCCAGCGGCTCGCGCGCGCGGTCGGCGTCGACCGCCCACAGCGGGATCCCCGTTTCGACCAGCGCGATGAGCAGCGCGTCGTCGAGCAGGTTCGTCGCAGCGAAGCCGCCCTTGACGAGCCGCTGCACGGCCGCCTCCTCGACCGGCGTGCGCGTGGTGTCGGGGTCCAGCCCGACGTGGCGGAAGAACACCCGGTAGGCGGACGGGATCGGCGACCGGCGCAACGCGATCGCCTGCGCGCCGCGGAAGCGGTCCGACAGCATCCGCAGCCGGTCGCGCACCTCGGGCGGCGTCTTGCCCGAGCCGCGCTCGACCGCCATCGTCCGCAGCCGCAGCTCCGGGAACTCGTCCCGGACGTCGTCGGCAACCCAGCCCTCGGCGAGCAGGGGCTCTTCGAGCTCCCCGTCCACACCCTTCAGGATCGCACGGTCAGGCGCCGCGCGGCGGGTGCCAGCCGCGCTGGACCGACCCGGAGACCAGCCGCCGCAGCTCGGCGCGCAGCCGCGCCGCGGAGATCTCGCCGATCAGGTTCGTGCGCACGATCCCGCCGGTGTAGGCGAGCGTGATCTGCGGGCAGACGGCCACGCCGTAGAGGTTGGCCACGACGCCGTCGCTGTCGTAGCCGACCGGGAAGCGCCAGCCGTGGCCGCGGATGGCCGCGCGCAGGTCGCCGCGGTCGCCCCGGATCGCCACCGCGGCGAACTGGACGCCGGGGAACGAGCTGCGCACGGCCTGGAGGCGATCGAGCGCCGCCTCGCACTGGGCGCCGCGCGTCGCCAGGAAGGCGAGGGCGACCGGCCCGCGCTCGGCCAGCTGGCAGACGTTGAGGATGCGCGGCCCGCGGACCTCGCAGGCGGGCCGCGGGCCGGCGTTGGGCTGGTTGTCCGCCGTGGCGACGTTGGCGTCGCCCTGCAGGTTGCTCAGCGCGAGCGGGACGGCGAACGGCGGCAGCGGGTGGTCGGGCGGCACCCCGGTCGAGCTCGCGTGCTCGGTCGTCAGCGTGTTGACGGTGGCGTAGGCGATGAGCAGGAACAGCGCCACGCCGACGAACCACAGGTACCGGGTCGTCCCGGGCGGGCGCGGGACCCGCGCGTGGCGGGCGCCGCCGGCGCTCATCCCGGATCCACCGATTCTCGCGGCGCGAGCCGCCCGGATGCCGTCGTGATACGGCTTCGGCCGCGAACCGAAGGGGTCACCCTGCGGATACGCGGCCGAAGCCGTCTCACTCGGCCTCCAGACGGCTCGCATCCACGATCGATCGGCGGATCCGGGATCATCCGACAGGCGCCCGGCGCAGGCGCGGCCGGCGCAGCGCGGGCCGGGGCACGCTCAGGCCGCGCTCGGCGAGCACCAGCACGGCGGGCAGGACGACGAGCACGCCCAGCAGCGAGACCGTCAGGTCGACCACCGTGACCCAGCCGAAGTCGCGCAGCATGCGGATGTCCGACACAGCGAGGACGGCGAAGCCCGCGATCGCCGTCACGCCGGAGGCCAGCACCGCCGCGCCGGTCGAGCGGTATGTCTGCCGCAGCGCGTCGTCCTGCGGCCGCCCGGCGGCGCGCTCTTGGCGGTAGCGCTCGGAGAGCAGGACGCTGAACTCGGTGGAGATTGCGATGACCAGCGCGCCGAGCGTCACCGACATCGGGTTGAGCTCGATGCGCAGGACGAAGAGCAGCAGCGCCGACCACCCCGTGGCCAGCGCGATCGGCACGAGCGGCACGAGCGCCCGGCGCGGCTCGCGCAGCGCCGCGAGCAGCACGATGCCCACGGCGAGCAGCCCCAGCAGCAGCGTGGCGAAGCGCCGCCACGGCGAGGCGACCTTCGCGTTGGCGTCGGCGGCGAGCACGGGCAGCCCGGCGAGCTCGGCCCGTACGCCCGGCGGCCGGCCGGCCAGCTCGCGGCGCATCGTGTCGACGACCTCCTTCTGGCGCGCCAGCGGCATCAGGCGGATACCGAAGGCGAGCGTCGCGGTCGTCCGGTCGCGCGTGATGACCGCCTGGGAGAAGTAGGCGGGGACGGCGTCGAGCAGCGCGCGCACCTGCTGCTGGCTGGGCGCGGGGCCCTGCGTGCGCAGCAGGTCGGTCAGCGAGAACGCCGGGCACAGCGTCGCCGCGCCGCAGCCGTTGCGCGAGCCGTAGCCGTAGCGGCGCAGCAGGCGCTGCTGGTAGTCGGTCATCCAGGCGATGATCTTGGCGTCGGTGAGGTCGGGCGCGCTGACGACGACGTCGATCTCGCCGCCCACGCCCGTCGACTCTTGAAGCGCGCGCAGGTCGCGCAGCGCCGTGAGCTTCTGCGGCACGAGCTTCTGCACGTCGGTCTCGACGCCCGCCTGCGTGTCGAGCCCCCAGCCGAGCACCGCGAGCGCGCCGGCGACGAGCAGCACGCGCCGGGGGTCGCGCAGCGCGGCGGCGAGCGAGCCGCGCGCGGCCCGTCCGGCGCCCGCGGCCGCCCGGCGCGCGAACGGGTTGCGCAGGACGAGCTCGTCGGCCCCGCGCCCGGCGGCGGCGACCGCCTCGGGCACACGCAGACGGCGCGGCGCCTTCGGGGCCCCGCGCGACGCCAGCACGAGCACGCCCACCCCGGCGGTCAGCGCGCAGGCGAGCGCGAGGACGATCCCGGCGACGAGCAGCAGCCCGAAGTCGCGAACCATGGGCACCGGTGACAGCGCGAGGACGAGGAAGCCCGCGGCGGTGGCCGCCGCGGCGGTCGCGATCGTGGGCACGCCGCGCCGGGCCGCCGAGCGCAGCCCCTCCTCGCCGACGCGCGACTGCACCTGGATCGCGTAGTCCACCGCGAGGCCGAGCAGCACCGGCAGCACGCCGATCGTCGCCATGGTCAGCGGCGCGCCCGCGAGCGCGAGCGCCCCGAAGGTCAGCGCCGCCGCGAGCAGCGCGACGGCGAGCGGGAGCAGCCGCAGCCGCGCGCGGAAGACGAGGGCCAGGGTCGCGGCCATGACCAGCAGTGCCGCGACGAGCAGGACGACCAGCGAGTGCGTGATGTCGGCCGTCAGGTCGTTGACGACGACCGGCGCGCCGGTGACGACGTAGGTCCCGCCGTTGCCGAGCCGCCAGTCGGGCATGCGCACGGCGCGCCGCACGAGCGCGATCGCGTCGCGCTTCTGGCGCTCGGAGAGCGTCGGCTTGAGGCGCACCTGCACCAAGGCGGCGTCCTTGGTCGGGAACAGGTAGGCGAAGCGCGGCTTGGGCGTCCCCGTCGGCTTGGCCGGGTCGAAGACGAGGCGGGCGACGAACTGCGGGTCGTTGAGCCGCGGGATGTCGGTCAGCCCGTAGCGGAGGCCGAGCGCGACGACGTCGCGCGTGAACTGCAGGTTCACGAGCTGCTCGGCCTGGTCGGCCGCCTTGCGCGCCTGCGCCACCGTCCGGCCGCGCGCGCGGGCGAGCTTGTAGGCCGCCTCGCGCGCCTGGCGCGCCCGCTGCGCCGTCTGGCGCCGCTGGGCGGTGAACTCGTCGCCGATCTGCGTGACGGCCTCGTTGATGAAGGTTCCGGGGCCGTAGACGACCTGCACGGGCTTGAGGCGAGCCATCTGCGCGCAGGGGCCGTTGGGGCCGCCACGAGGCGTGATGTTCGGCGGCGCGTTGCCCGACAAGCAGCCCTCGAGGGCGAGCACACGGAGGAGGTCCGGGGTGAGGACGAGCCGCGTCAGCGGCTCGCGGACGAGGACGATGATCGAGTCGTCGCCGAAGCGCTCGTGGTAACGCTGGGTCGCCTGGTAGGTCGCGGTCGAGCGACCCACGAGCGTGTCCGTGCCCGCCGTGGGCCGCAGGGTCAGCGCGGCGAGCACGGCCGCGCCGGCCGCGAGCACGACGATCGCGCCGACCACGGCGGCGGGCCGCCGCGCGACCCACGCCACGAGGCGCTGCAGAACCTCCCCGGACATCGCCGTCAGGCTAGCCCGGCCCGCGCGCGCAGCGCGCCGCTCCGCCTCGCCGCTATGGCGTCGAGCCCGGCGGATCGGGTTGGAGGCGCGGATACTGCCCCGGGGTCGCGCCGCCCGAGTCGTTCGGGCCCTGCGGGATGCACTGCGGGGCCGGAGTCTGCCCGCCGGCGTTGGCGAACGTGAAGGTCAGGATGCCGGCGATCAGCGGGTTGTTCGGATCGGGCGACGGCGGCGCCGGCGAGCCCTTGTTGCAGTCCCGCGTCTCGTAGGTGGCGCGCGAGGCGTCGGCGAGCTTGAGGTAGCCGCGCGGCAGCTCGTAGGGGTTGTTGCGGTTGGAGCCGAGCCGGCGCGGGTACTGCGCGAGGCTCTCCGGGTTGACCGGGTTCTGCACGCGCAGGTAGTGCACGAGGCTCTTCGCGTTGACCGGGCGGTCGCCGGCCTGGGTCGCGGCGGGCACGTTGGCGAAGAACGCGCGCAGCTCGTCGCGGTAGGCGCCGATGTACCGCAGGACCGGGTTGAGCTGGCGCAGCGGCGCGTCGAACTCGCCCAGGAACGGGCGGAACTCGTCGAGGAAGCGCGAGAAGGCGGGCAGCCCCGTCTTCGACTGGTCGGTGAGCGGCCCGAGGTCGCGGAAGAACCCCTTGAGGTCGGGGGCCAGCTGGCTCAGCTGGACCAGGGTGGGCGACAGCTCGCGCGCGGCCGGCCGCAGCTTCGTGATCAGCGGGTTGGTGTTCTGCGCGAAGCGGGTCAGGCGGTTGACGGTCAGCGTCGACTCGTGCTGGAAGGTCGGCAGCGCGCGGAACAGCGCCTTGAGGTCCTCGTCGCGCTGGGCGGTCGTCGAGAACACGCGGTTCGAGTTCACGATGAGCTCGCGCAGCTCGGCGTCGCGGGCGGTCAGCGCGTTGAAGACGGTCCCCGTGTCGCGCACGACGCTGCGCACCTGGGTCTTCTGCTCGTTGAGGATGCGCAGCAGCACGTCGGTGTCGACGGCGAACGGCGCGAGGTTGCCCAGGGCGTCGTTGACGTCCTGCCCGCGGCCGCGGAACGACGCCGCCTGCGACTGGAACCACGTCCGGAAGGCCTCGCGCGTCTTGGCGTCGAAGGCGCGGAAGATCTCGTCGAGCTCCACGGTCGGGGAGACGTGCGACTGCGGCAGCAGGCCGCCCTCCTGGAGCATCCCGCTCGACTTGTCGCCCGGGGTCAGCTCGACGTAGGTCTCCCCCAGCAGCGTCTTCTGGCGCAGGATGGCCTTGGTGTCGCGCGGGATCGGCGCGTACTTCTCCTGTATCTGGATCGTCACCTTCGAGCGCCCGTTGGGCGTCGTCTGGATGTCCTTGACCTTGCCGACCGACACACCGGAGATGCGGACGTCGGCCTCCTTGGCCAGCTGCGTGGCCTCGCCGAACGAGGTCTGGAAGCGGTAGCCCTTCGGCGAGAGCGGGATCGGGCCGCCGAAGGCCAGCCACAGGAACAGCAACAGGCCGAAGCACGAGAGGGCGAAGCCCACCATCACGAGCATCCGGCCGAGGGTCGGTGCCTGCTTCTGCACGCCCTACCGCCCCTTGCTCCTCGCCGCGCCCGCCGCCGCCGGCGGCGGCGTGGCGGGCGGCGTGCCAGTGCCCGCGCCGGCCTGGCCCGGGCACGCGTCGCGCACCGGGTTGACCTGGTTGATGACCGAGCCGAGCGCCGGGTTGGCCTGAGCGACCGCGGTCAGGGTCGTCAGCGCCGAGCACGAGACCATGAAGTTGCCGCGACGGATCGGTCCCATGGCGTCCTGCGTGTTGAAGATCAAGGCACCCGCGTGGTTCGTCCACGCCGTGTAGAAGAGGTAGGGCTTCTCGGGACCCGGCGGGTCGTAGGCCAGCTCGTTGAACAGCTCGTTGAGGACGCTCAGCGACGCCGTCAGGTCCGGCGTGACGCGCGCCAGGTCGCGCGCGGCGGGCCGCAGCTCCTTGACGACGGGGAGCGACACGCGCGTGAACGGCCGGACGGAGTCACGGATGATCGGCGTGGCGGTCTTCACGAACGGCCGCTGCGCGCGCAACGCCGGCGCGAGGTCGCGAGCGAAGGGCTGCAGCTTCTGGGCCGCCGGACCGAGCGCGCGGGCGAACCGGCCCGCCTTGGCCAGGCCGCTGCGCGTCACCCGCAGCGTCGGCGGGAGCTGGCGCAGCGTCGAGCGCAGGTCGGCGTCCTCGCGGGCGAAGGCCTGGAAGACCTGGTTGGACGAGTCGACGAGGCGCGCCAGCTGGTTGTCCTTCTCGCCGAGCGCCTCGGCCAGCAGCCGGAAGTTGTGGATGGAGTGGGCGATGTTGGCGTGGCGGTCCTGGACCAGGCGGGTGAAGCGGGCCAGGTCGCGCCCCACGGGCTCGAAGCGGCGGAACGTGTTCGACAGCTCGCGCGAGTTGTCGTGCAGCCCCTGACCGGCGCCGCTGAGCAGCATCCGCAGGTAGTCGCGCGTGTCGCGATCCAGCGACGCGAAGATCTCATCGGCGTTGACGGTCGGCACCACCTGGCTGACCGGGATCGGCTCGTTGTCGGGGAGCCTGGGCGAGCGCGGCGAGCCTGGGTTGAGCTGGATCGCCATGTCGTTGAGGCCGGTCTTCGGCCGGATCAGCGCGGACGCGTCGCGGCGGATGCGCTTGTCGTACTTGCGGCGGATCTTGACGGTGACGAGCGCCCGGCCCTCGCGCAGCTCGACCTTGGCGATCTCGCCGACCTTCACACCGGCGATCGCGATCTCCTGGCCCTGCCCCGGCGTCAGCGCCTGGGCCGTCGAGATCTCCATCTTGCGGTCCACGAAGTCCGATCCGGCGACCGGCACCCAGTGCGGCAGGTACAGCCGCTGGTGGGACAGGATGAACGCGCCGACGCCCAGCGCGACGAGGAAGATCCCTACGACGAACGCGAAGTCCTTGGCGTGCTTCTCGATCGCTCGTTTCACTTGCCGTGCTCCTGCGCGCGGAACGGGTTGAGGCGATCGAGCGCCTGAGCGGTCACCGAGCGGCCCGCCGTGCGCGTGCCGGCCGCGGGCGCGGGCGGCGCGCCGGGCGCCGGCGCGGTCACACCGGGCACCGGCACCGCCGCGCCGGAGCCGATGTCGGTGCTCGGGCGCGAGGCGTCGGCCGGGCCGATCGGCGCGTCGTTGAGGTCCGGCACGCCCTGCGTGAAGCACGGGACGTTCGGCTTGTACGGCGGGCGCTTGCCGGGGAACGCCGGCCGCGTGCCGAGCGGCTTTTCCGGCTGGCGCGAGAAGAACGTGTCGCCCGAGAGCGAGCCCTTGCCGCTCGAGACCGTCTGGGTGCCGCCGCCCGTCTGGAACCGGACGTACGACCCGTTGCCGTCGAAGTTCTGGCCCTCGCCCGCGAGGCCGACCATCGTGTACCAGAACTCCTTGTAGTTCTCCGCACCGCTGCTCAGCGCGCCGTCGTCGATCTTGATGTCGCCGGTCGGCAGGAGCACGCGGTCGAAGCACTTGGCCAGCAGGTCCTGCTGCGGCAGCAGCGTGACCGTGCCGTTGATCGCCTTCGCGAGGTCGCGCGTGGCCGGGCTGAGCTCGGCGGCCAGGCCGCGCAGCTCGGTCGGGCCGAGCAGCTTGCGCGTCTGGGCGATGAACGGCATCGAGGCGTCGATCGTCGCCGGCGTCTCGCGCACCGCCGGCAGGAAGTCCCGAGCGAACACGCGGGTCGGCGGGAACGCGTTGTTGAGGTCCGTCAGCGTGCGATCGGCGGTCTGCAGCGTGGGCGCGAGGTCGCGGATC
>VAWY01000093.1:0-6934 GCA_005888335.1 Actinomycetota bacterium | reverse complement strand
GGCTCCGTGCCCAGCGTCGCGTCGTTGACGATCGCGGCGCCCCGGAACGCCTGCTTGCCGTACTTCGCGGCCAGGTTGAGCGACTGCGCCGCCGTCTTGCCGCGCACGTCCGGATCGGCGGTGCGGTCGTCGCGCGCGTCGGGCTTGCGCGTCAGGGCGCCGCCGTAGCCGCGGATGACCTCCTGCAGGTTGTGGCGGTCGTCGGTCTGCAGCGTGGTGAGCAGGTCGCCGAACTGGACCGGCGCCGACGTCTGGGTCATCGGGATCGTGTCGCCGCTCGAGATCGTCGGCGTGCTGGGCGTCCCCGGCTGGAGGTCGACGAAGAAGTTGCCCTCGAGGAAGATGCGCGGGCGGACCTTCATCGTCGCGTCCTTGTGGATGGGCAGGCCGGCGTCGGTGACCTCCATGGTCACGACGGAGGCGTCGCTGTCGCCGTAGCGCTCGATCTTCTTGACCTTGCCCACGTTGACGCCGGCGATGCGCACGGGCGAGTTGGGGCGCAGCGAGTTGGCCGTGTTGAAGACCGCCTTGACCTGGAAGCCGTGGGTGAACGGGATGTGCTTGGTGAACCCCAGGTAGGTGACGACGACGAGGACGCCGAGCAGGACAAGCCCGACTGTGACCGGGCTCGCGCCGCGGCGGTCCTTGCGCGGGATCCGCGGCGCGTTGGGGTCGCGGCGGCGGAAGAGGGCCATCAGTCGCTCAGGCTCCTCTTGGTCTTCTCGGTCTTGATGCCCTGGCTGCCGGGCACGTTCCCGACGACGACCTTGTCGGGCGTCCACGGCTCGTTGCCGGCCTCGCACTCATTGGTCCGCCCGCCGCCCGGCGTGTTGGGCAGCGGGTTGGAGTGCAGGAAGTTCGGCGTGCCGGCCGGGCCGTTGGCCGGGCCGTCGGAGGGACCGCCCTCGTTGTTGGGCAGCACCGGGGCGGCGACGACGATGAAGCGCTGCCAGGTGCCGTTGCCGTCGCCCTCGGAGAGCAGGCTGGCCACGTTGCGGAAGAGCAGCGTGATGTAGTTGCACACCGTCTGCTCGGGGCGCAGGTCAGCGATGGTCGGGTTGAGGATCGTCGCGAGGTTGCGCAGGTCGCGGACGCCGAGCGTCGTCAGCGGGTCCTCGGCGAAGCGCTGCAGCGCCTTGAAGGTCCCCTCGAGGCGCGTGTTGAGCGCCACCGACTTGCGCAGCGCGGGCGTGCCGACGACGAACGCGTCGGCGAGGTCGTTCGCCGCCGGGCGCAGCGCATGGACGCCCGGGCGCAGCTCGCGGAACAGCGCCTCGTTGTTGCGCAGGAAGGGCCGCTGCACGGGGAAGCCCTTGATCGCCGCGTCGAGCGCCGGCGGACCGCCCTCGATCGAGCGTGCGATGTCGCTCTTGACCTCGTCGAGCGCGGTGAACGTGCGGTCGAGGTTGGCGAAGAGGTCGCCCTGCGTCTGGGCGACCGGGGCGACGATCGACGCCGACCGCCCGAGCGCGCGGAAGAACTGGCGCAGGTTGGTGCGCGGGTCCGAGAGGTTGCTCATCACCGGCACGAGGTCGCGCAGCAGCGGGTTGGCCGACTGGAAGAACGTGTTGAGGTCGTCGCCGCGGCCGGCCAGCGCGTTGCCGAACTCGAGCAGGTTCTCCTGCGCGGCGGCGCGCGTCTTGTCGTCGAAGGTGTTGAGCACCTCGTCGATCTCGACCTGTCGCGGCTTCTGGTTGGCCAGCGGGACCGTCGCGCCGTCCGGGAAGCCCTGCCGCGACGTGCCCTTCGTGATCTCGACGTACTTCAGGCCGAGGGCCGACCGCGGGCGGATGAGGATCGTCGAGTCCTTGGGTAGCGGCTTGACCGAGGTCTGCAGCTTGAGCGTGAGCTTCGCCTCGAAGCGGCCGTTGGGCAGGCGCACGGGCTCGATGGCGTTGACGATCCCCACGCGGGTGCCGCCCACGCGGACCTCGTTGCCCTTCACCAGGTTCGCCGCGTTGGGCACGCGCACGTCGAGCTGGTAGGTCGGGACGAACGGCAGGCCCGTGTTCGCGTTGTAGGCCAGGAAGACGGCGACGATGACGACCAGCGTCGTCGCCGCCCCGATGAGCACGGGGTTCGCCGCGATCGAGGCCGAGCCGCGCCGTCCTCTCACGATCCGCCTCCCAGCAGGTAGTCCAGCAGCGCCCCGGCCGGGCCGGCCGGCTGCTGCTGCGAGCCGGTGGCCTGCGGCGCGGACTCCGGCGCCGCCCCTTCAGGCGTGCCGGGCAGCACCGACGTCGGCATCTGCAGCGGCGTGCGGCGGGCGGCGCTGTGGTGCCGGACGCGCCGGTGGCGCGCGGCGTGGCGGTGGCGGCGCGGCGCGCCGCGATCCGGTTGAGGACGCGGTTCATCCGGTCGAGCACCGGGTCGCCCGTGTGCGTGGCGGCGCGCGCCCGCGCGGCGTTGGCGCCCGAGTTGAACTTCGCCGCGCAGCCGCCGATCGGGGTCGTCGCGTACGCCGTGCAGGTGTTGACGATGAGCTGCGCGCGCAGGTAGTGGCCGACCGAGTCGAAGCCGTTGATGGCGGCGATCTGGAAGAACAGGAAGTCCATGAGCCGCTCGATGCCGCCGGTGTCCTGCAGGCTCTGGAGCGTGGCCTTGAGGTTGCTCGACAGCGGGCGCGCCGCGCTGGCCAGCGCGCGGGTGTCCTTGGTGATCGGCAGCGTCTTGGGCACCGCGACGCGGCCGACGTCGGACGCGGCGCCGAGGGACTTGATCGCCGGGATCCCGGCCTCGCTGAACGGCTTGAGCGCCTTGGCGAAGCGCGACAGCGCCGGCGCCTCGGACCCGAGGTCCTCGGTCACCGGCGCGGCCTGGTCGGCGAACGCGCCGAGCCGCACCATGGTCGGGCGCAGCTCCTCGAGGAAGCGCGGGAGGCGCTGGAACGTGCGCTGGAGCGCGGCGCGATGCTCGGCGGACGCCTGCGCGACCGAGCCCGCCTTGTCGACGAAGTCGGCGACCTGGTGGCGGCGCTCGGCCAGCGGGGCCAGCACGCGGTCGCCGTCGCGCGCGAGGTTGCGCAGGACGCGATTCTCCTGGGCGAGGATGTTGAGGACCTTGTCGGTCTCCATCAGCGCGGGGTCGGCGCGGCGGATGACCTCGCTGAGCGCCTGCCCGTTGCCGGCCAGCCCGGCGCCGAGCTCGTTGAGGATGATCGACAGGCGCTCCCGGTAGGGCAGGCGGTTGATGTTGTTGAGCAGATCGAGGTCGACCGTGCGCTGGGTGTTGGTCACCGGCAGCAGGTGCTGGCCCGCCCCGTCCTGGCCCTTGGGCACGACCTTCAGCGGCGGCGGGGGCCCCTCGCCGGGCGCGCGGGGCTGCGTGGGGGTGCACTCGATGAACTTCTCGCCGATGAGCGACTGCGGGCGGATCCGGCAGGACGCGTCCCTGCGGAAGTCGTTGAAGCCGGGCTTGTCGATCGCCAGCACGATCGCCGCCTTGTTGTCCGGCGTCACGGAGAGGCTCTCGATCTTGCCGACCTTGACGCCCGCGATCTTGACGTCCTCGCCCGCGATCACCGAGAACGCGCTGTCGAAGATCGCGCGCACCCGGTAGGTCCCGTCGCTGTTCGACGCGCCGGTCCCCAGCACGAGGACGACGGCCGCACAGGCCACGGCGAGGAAGATGACCGCGATGCGCTTCATGGGCCGGGGGGCACGAGGCTGGGGTCGCAGTCGAGCGCGCCGTCGGTGTTGCTCCACGGCGACGATCCGTCGGACGCCGGCTGGGAGGCGGCGCCCGGACAGCGCTTGACGCTGCCCGTGGTCAGCCCCTCGAGCGGGTTGCTGCCCTGCGGCTTGGGCGTCAGCACGCCGCCCGTCGGCGTGTCGGTGAACTGGAACGAGTTGAAGATCGGCATGACGCGCGCGTAGTGGCCGTTGGCGTCGTAGTTGGCAGCGCCCTGCCCGAAGTCGCGGAACCAGCCGACGAGCTCGGGGGCATACGGCCGCAGGAAGTTCAGGACCGGCAGGCTGCGCCGGAGCGACGCCGTCGTGTTGGCGAACGCCGGACGCGCGACACGCTCGAGGTTCGGCGTCTTGCGCAGCAGCTCGATGAGGTCGTTCTCCTTGCCCGGGCGGCGGATGAGGAGCCGCAGGTCGTGGATCGTCGGACGCGCGTCGCGCACGAGCGGACGCAGCGCGCGGAAGAACGGGACCAGCTTGGGCGCGACGGGCTTGGACGCGTTGACGAGGGGGTCGAGGTCGTCGAGCGTGGCGCGCAGGTTCACGAAGGTCGTGTTGGCCCGGCGCAGCGTGAGCGGCAGCAGGTGCAGGTCGCGCACGAACGCTTCGCGCTCGTCGCCGATCGCGGCCGTCGTCTTGTTGGCGTTGGTCACCAGGTTGGTGAGGTCGTCGCGGCGCTCGGCGATCGCGCCGGTGACCCGCGCCCCGTTGCGCAGCAGCCCCTTGAGCGCCTCCTGGTCGCTGACGAGCTCGTTGACGAGCCGGCGCGTGCTCGAGAGCGCGGGGTTGAAGTAGTGCGCGGCGGCGTTGGCCTGCGCCTCGCGGCCCTTGTACTGCGTGGCCAGGCCCTGCACGAGGTCTTGCAGGCCCTTGCGGGTCGGCGGGTCCAGCGTGTCGAACAGCTGGTCGAGGTCGACCGGCGACGTCGTCTTGTCGGCCGGGATCGTCGCGCCGTCATCGAGCTTGGGCGCGTTGTTCGGTCCCGGCGCGAGGTTGACGTAGCGGTTGGCGATGCCCGACAGCGACGTGGCCCGGATGACGGCGCGCGTGCCGTCGTGCAGCGGCGCGAAGCCATTCTCGACCTCGATCGTGATCTTCGCCTGGTTGTCGTTGGTCAGCGAGATGTCGCGCACCGAGCCGATGCGCCGGCCCCCGACCTGGACGTCGTCGTCCTTGACGAGCTGCCCCGCGTTCTGGAACAGCAGCTGGTAGCGATGTCCTCCCCCGCCGGTCAGCAGGACCACGGCGACCACCACGAGCGCCACGGCGAGCGCCCCGAAGGCGAGACCGCGGGCGGTGGTCAAGTGAGGGGAGGCTCCGGTTGGAGGGGGGACACGTGGGACGGGGGAAGCGGGGAAACTGGCGTATTAGACGGGCAGCGTATTAAGCCCGCGTTGAGGTTGCTGGGGCTATTCCATACCAAGCGGCCCCTGCGAATCCCCCGAGAGGAACTGGCGGACGAAGGGGTTGTCGGAGTTGAAGAGCTCCTCGGCCGGACCGGACTCGACGATGCGGCCCTTCCAGAGCACGGAGATGTGCTCGGCGACCCGCCGGGCGGTCATGATGTCGTGGGTGATGATGGTGAACGCGGGCTCGCGCCGGTCGGTGCTCTCGCGGGCGCTCATCATCTCCTCGTGGATCTCCTGGATGAGCTCGCCCAGCAGCGCGGTGCGCACCGGGTCAAGCCCCGAGTCGGGCTCGTCGAAGAGCACGATGTCGGGGTCGAGGACCAGCGCGCGGGCGAACCCGGCGCGCTTGCGCATCCCGCCGGAGAGCTCGTTGGGCATCTTCTCGCCGGCGTCGGCCAGGCCGACCTCGCGCAGGCGGCGGTTGACGATGTCGCCGATCTCCTCCTCGCCCTTGTCGGTGTGCTGGCGCAGCGGGAACGCCGTGTTGTCAAAGACGTTCATCGAGCCGAACAGCGCGCCGTCCTGAAACAGCACGCCGAACTTCTTGCGCATCTCGAACAGCTCGTCGTCCTGCATGTTGGGCACCGACTCGCCGTGGACGATGATGTCGCCCTGGTCGGGATAGAGCAGCCCGACCATGTGCTTGATGCACACCGACTTCCCCGTCCCCGACGGGCCGAGGATCATCGAGATCTTGCCCTCCGGGAGGCCCATGTTCAGCCCGCGCAGGATCTTGTTGCGCCCGAACGCCTTGTGCACGTCGACGAACTCGACCGCGTCGGGCATCCCGTGCGGCCGCTGCGTCCCGGTATGCCAGCGGTACTCGTCCTCCTGCCCGCTGGGCTCGTTGACGACCGAGACCCGGGAGGGATCCGGCTGCTCCTCCTCCCAGGGCGAGCCCTCGTCCGTCGGCCGCTCCGAGTACGGCTCCGGGTCGTCGGCGCCGGCGTCCTCGTCGCGGCGCGGGGGGTCGGTCTGGTCCGTCACGTCTGCCTCAGCCTCCGATCGGCGCTCTTGGGTTGGCACCCCAGAACACCTGAGTTCCCAACATCCCGATGGCGTGCACCAGGACGATGTTCAAGACCATCGATTTCGCCGTCGCGGTGCCGACGCCGACCGGCCCGCCGCCCGCGTGGTAGCCGTAGTAGCAGCCGACGAGCACGATCGCCGTGGCCATCACCATGGCTTTGATCACGCTGTACAAGAGGTCGGGTGGGTTCTGGAACATCCAGAAGATCAGGAAGAACCCGCCGCTCGAGACCTCGCCGATCTGCTTGACGACGGCGAGGTAGCTGGCGAAGAAGCCGGCGCCGACGGCGGCCATGTACATGAAGGGCAGGACCATCCAGGCGGCGAGCAGGCGCGTCGCGCACAGGAAGAGCACGGAGTCGATGCCCATGACCTCGAGCGCGTCGATCTCGTCGGAGATCCGCATCGAGCCGAGCTCGGCCACGATCCCCGTGCCGACCTTCGCCGACATCATGTAGCCGAAGGCGTACGGGACCAGCTCGCGCAGGTCGCACCAGGCCGCGAACACCCCCGCGTAGGCCGGCGCGCCGACGGCGCGGTTGAAGTACGCGCCCTCGATGCCGCACTCCAGGCCGGTGATGAACACGAGGCCCCAGATGACCATCGTCGAGGAGATGATCAGGATCCCGCACTGGCGCAGGGCCTCGCCGAAGAACTTGACGACGCGCAGCGAGTAGACCAGCGCCATGACGCGGCCGCAGAACTTCGCGATCTCGCCGAAGGAGGAGATCCAGTCGCGCGGGACGCTGAGCCAGCCCATCAGCGGATGACCTGGATCTCGGGGTGGGTGGCCAGCAGCGTCTGGGTGAA
>VAWY01000140.1 GCA_005888335.1 Actinomycetota bacterium | reverse complement strand
GCAGCCGCGTTGCGTTAACGCGCAAGGGCCCCGGCGCGTGCCGGGGCCCCTCGCGTGAAATGCGGCGCTGCTACTTGACGCGGATGACCATCGTCATGCCAGCCGCCTTGTGGATCGTGCACACGACGACGTAGCGGCCGGCCTTGGTGAACTTGTGGCTGAACGTCACCTTGGGGCCGAGCTTCGACTTGAAGCCCTTGCCGGCGACGTTGTGCGGGAGGGAGCCCGACCAGTGCCACGTCACGGTCGTGCCCTTCTTGATGACCAGCGACTTCGGGACGAACGACAGCCCCTTGACGCCGACCTTCTTGGTGGCCCCGAACGCGATGGCCGACAGGGCGAGCGCGGCGGTGAGGGCCGCCACGACCATGAGAGCGATGAGCTTCCTCATGGATGCTCCTTTCTGATGAGGGAACAGGGGGTGATTCCTGCGAGCGATGCGTGAAGTCGTTTCAGAGCGCCTCCAAGTAGGCGACGAGGTCGTCGATCTCAGCCGGCGTGAGGCGCAGCGGCGCGATGGACGAGCGCGAGTTGTAGAAGTCGACCACCTCCCGCAGCGTGTTGAACACGCCATTGTGCATGTACGGCGCGCTGTTGCGAACGTCGCGCAGCGTGGGCGTGTTGAACGCGCCGGGCGGGAACGTAGCGCCGGGGTCGTTCCACCCCGGCCGGTTCGGGACGAGCGTGTTGTGCAGGCCGTTGTCGGTGAACGCCGGCCCGCCGTGGCAGGCGATGCAGGCGCCCTTGCCCTGGAACAGCGCCTCGCCGCGCAGCGCGGCGGCCGACATCGTGCCCTGGTCGAAGCTCGAGGTCGGCGCGCGGATCGAGGAGATGTACGCGACGAGCGCGGCTGTCTCCTCGGCGGTCTTGTCCTCGGGCTGGCTGACGCCGTCCTTGAAGTGGGTGAAGATCGTGTTGAGGACCATCTCGCGCAGGGTGGCCGCGCCACCGATCCACCCGTACGGCGGGGTCTTGGCCGCGTCGACCAGCGTCGGCGGGTCGCGCGCGAAGATCACCTTGCCGTCCGCGTCGAAGTGCGGCGTGGTCCCGAGGGCGGCGTTGGTCGTGCCGATGGTGTGACAGCCCCCGCACGACTCGCCGCGCTTGGCCAGGGCGGGATCGTTGAACATGGCGCGGCCCTGGCTGACGAGCTCGGCCTGCGAGCTCGATGTGGAGGCCGCCTCGGTCGCCGCGAGCACGCGGCGCACCTTGCTCGCCGGGACGTCGGCCGCGCCGTGCGGGTCGATGCTCGCCGCCGCGCTGCCCCCGCCGCCCGGCGAGGCGAGCTTGACCACGAGCCCGGCCGCCGCGGCCAGGGCCACCACGACGAGGAACATCCGCACGCGCGAACGGAGCATGGTTATCGGGCGCCCCTCGGCAGGATGGAGCATGCGTTGGCGGGGCGCGTTGCGAGGCGGCTGCGGAACTCGGGACTGGCGGCGTGGCACAGCGCGAAGACCTCGGCGAAGTCGCCGGCGCCGACGTCGTAGTCGCTGCGGCCGCTGGTCGGCCACCAGCGCGCCCGGGGTACCGCGCGGCGGGCGAGATAGGCGCGCCGCGACCCGGGCGTCATCTCGTCGGCGTCCCAGGCGTGGCCGAGCTCGTGCGCGAGATCGTGGGCGGTGCGGTGCGGAGCGTCGTCGCGCGCCAAAAACAGCGTGATCGTGTGCGTGCCGGTGTCGGTCAGCGCGCGCAGGCCGGCGTCGCGGCGCGGGGCCAGCTCGACGCGGTAGCCCAGCGCGCGCGCCGAGACGCCGCCGACGAGGGCCAGCGCGCGCCGCAGGTCGGCGCGCCGGGCGCCGGCGCTGAACTCGGGCCGCACGGGCGGCCCGGCGGCGGGCCCCGCAGGACGGCGCGCGGCCGACCCGCAGCCCGCGCCGGCGAGCACCGCGCCGGCCGCGGTCGCGGCGGCGAGCGCGAGCAGCGCGGCTCGGCTCACTCGGTGGCCCTCGCGATCCGGCGGGCGGTCGCGTCGAGCCCGCTGTAGCGGCGCAGACTGACGGTGATGCTGGTGACCCGCCCGCGGCGCACCGCGACCTTGACGTCGGCGTAGCGGCCGTCGTGGCGGCGCAGGAGCGCGCGGTGCCACAGCAGCGAGCGCACGCCGAGCGCCCGGCCCATCGTCCGCGACCGCACGCCGACGGCCAGGCCGTCGGGCAGGCTGCGGAAGCGCGCGTCGCGCAGCGTCATGCCGATCACCTCGCCGCCCGCGAAGCGCACCTCCAGGCCGCGGCCGTAGCGCCAGCGCTCGACGTGGCCGCGCCGCGACCGCGCCGTGGGCCGCCCGACGCACGCGCGCACCTTCGCCGGCGAAGCCCCGAGCAGCGGGACGCGGCGCCGCGAGCCGCGGCGCACCAGCCAGAGGCGGTCGCGGCAGACGTCGGCCGAGCGCGGCGCGCCGTTTTCGCCCCCGGGGCCGGGCGACCCGTCGCGCCCCCCGTCGCCGCCGGGCCCCGAGCCGCTGCCCGGCGGAGCGGCGTCGGCGGGAGCCCCGATGGGCGCGACCGTGCGGAAGACGCCGACCGGCGTGCCCTCCGACCACGTCACGTCGCCGCCGGCGGCCAGCCCCGTGGCGCGGAAGGCGCCGGTGGCCGGGTCGATGGCCGCCGTGCGCCCGGCGCCGGCGTCAGCGCTCGGCGCGGAGAGCACGACGCCGTCGGCCAGCGCCGTCCCGCCGCGCGTGGCGCGACCCGTGACGGTCCCGTCGCCGGCGCGATCGGCCTGCAGCGTGGCCAGCGTGAACGAGATCGGCCCGCTGGCGGTCTCGCCGCGCGGCGTGATCTTCACGCGATCGCCGGCCTGCACGCCGGCGTCGACGGCGAACGAGCCGCGGTTGACGCCGACCGCGGCGGCCTGCTTGACGACCTGGCCGTTGCGGACCACGGCGACGTCGACCGACTTGACCTCGCTGAGGCCCTGCGCCGACACGGTCCCCTGCGCGGTGCGCGCGACGAAGGTCGGCGGCGGGGCGGGCGGCTCCGTGCCGGCGGTGATCCCCGAGATGCGCGTCAGCAGGTCCGCGCCCACCTCGATGAACCACAGGTTGCCCTCGACGTCGCTCATCGGCGAGTCGGTCAGGCTGTTGCGCTCGGCCGGGCGCCACTGGTGCTGGGCGCCCGCCGCGGTCAGCGAGCCCATGGCGTCGCCGTACTCGTCGGCCCAGTAGACCGTGTCGCGGCGGTCGACGGTGATGTCCGCGGGCAGCGGGTCGCGCCCGAAGTCGTTGCGCTGCAGGGCGAACTCGCGCATCCCGGCGGACGAGTTGGGGACCGCCTTCTCGGGATCGAGCGTGCCGATCTTGCCCGTCGCCTCCTCGCTCCACCAGATGCGGCCGTGGCGGTCGACGGTCAGCGAGTGCGGGGTCGCGCTGAAGAACTCCGCGCCGCTCGGCACGAGCGCGGGATCGACCTGCGTGATCCCGCTGGGGATCGGGAAGTGCTCGAGCGACGCCGCCGACGCCTTGAACGGCTGGGCCTGGTCGAAGCGCAGGTGGCCGATGCGGTTCTCGACGGCCTCGGTGAACCACACCGAGCCGTCCGGCGCCAGGCGCATCCCGGTGGGGACCGTGCAGGCGCACGGGTAGTCGGTCTTGTCGAGCTCGGTTCCGTCGGGCGAGAAGCGCATGGCCCCGATCGCGGACGCGTTCTGCTCGGCGAAGACGACGACCGTGTTGCCGGCGCCGTCCTGCATGACGTCCATCTGGACCGGCAGGCGGGTGATCGGCGGCGTCACGCCGGGCTCGGGCGGGAACGGCTGCGGGCAGACCGCGGCGCTGCAGTCGTTGAGCTTGTAGACGCGGATGCCGTCCTCGGTCCCGTCGCGCACCTGCGACGGGTCGACGCGCGCGATGGCGCTGCCCGCGTCAAGCGTGACCCAGAGGATCCCGCGGGCGTCGAACTGCAGGCCATGCGGACCCAGCGGCGGCTGGACGGGGTCGAAGGTGTGGTTGCCGCCCGGGACCAGGTAGTGCTCGACCTTGGAGTCGGCGAGGTTCGACGCGGGCGTCACGCGCGCGATCGTGTCGATGCCGGCGAGCGTGACCCAGAGGTCGCCGTGCGCGTCCTCGGCGGTGTGGGTCGGCGCGGTGTTCGCCGCGAACTCGAGGCTCTGCTTGAGCGGCCCGCGATCGAGGGCGAGCGCCCACATGCCCTGCTCGCCGTGGTCGGGGTCGCCGACGACGAGCTCGAAGGCGTCGTCGCGCGGGGTGATGGTGAACGTGCGCGACTCGCCGGGCGCCAGCGTGGCGCCGGCGCCGAGGGTGACCGGCGCCCAGTCGAACTCGCCCCAGTCCACGGCGCCCAGCGCCGCGCGGTGGTTGTAGAGCTGGGTCGCGGTGATCGTGCGCGGGTAATCGTCGCCGTTGGTCACCGAGACCTTCACGGCGGCGCCCGCGGCGACGCGAACCTCGTCGCGCGTGCGGTAGGTCTCGCCGTTGAGCAGCACCATGCTCGCGGCGGCGTCCGGGTCGCCGCCGAAGCCGGCCGGCAGCTCGGTGTGCGAGCGCATGGCCGAGACGAGCGCGCGGTCCTGCAGGCCGAGCGCGTGGGCCGCGTCGAGGTCCGTGGCGTCGAGGTCGCGCAGGTGCTCGTAGAGCTCGCGCTCGGGCGCCCTGTCGCCGATCTTGGCGATCGCCCCCTCGCGCTCGGCGTCGCTCGGCGCGTCGCCGGTGAAGCCGAAGGTGCCGTCGACCTCGGCCACCCGGCCGTCGGTCGCCGGCCGCAGCGCGGTCATCGGGTTGCCGCCCGCCGACATGGGGTCGCCGGCGGCGACGAGGTCAGGGTCGAGGACCGCGTCGACGTCGCGCGGCGGGGGCATCTCCACGGTGATCTGCTGGACGCCCCGGCGGCTTTGTTCCTTCCCGCCCTGTCCCGCCCCCAGCAGCGCGTCGGTGAAGCGGCTGGACGCGAAGGTGCCGGTCGGGATCGGCGCGAGCGTCAGCGGCTGCAGGATCGAGTGCAGGCCGCCGATCGGGCCGCCCGCGTCGGCGAGCAGCGGCGTCGGGGCCAGCTCGCCGTCCGAGGCCGGACCCAGGTCGGCGATCTCGTAGGTGATCGTGAACGCCTGGGCGGGGTCGTCGAAGTGCAGCAGCGACGTGTCGCTGAGGACCGTGTCGCCGTAGCGCACCTCGCGCACACGCACATCGCCGCCGGGCGGGACGTCCTTGATCTTGCGCGGCACGTCCCAGTTGAGCAGGGGCATGCCGCTGTAGACCTTGCCGGGGATCGCATCGCCCAGCAGGATGTCCAGCGCCCGGCGGCGGGCGTCCTGGGCGTCAGGGGCACTCGACGCGTCCCTCAGCGCGTCGAGCGCGGCGCCCAGGTCATCCTCCGGCGTCGCCGACGACCCGAGCGCCGCGAGCGCGGCGGGGTCGTCATCACCCGGCGACTCCGGAGCGAAGAGGGTCTCGGTGACCTTCGGGCCGGCGGCGAGCTGCGCCTGCGTCCCGCTGGTCGAGGTCGCCGGCACCGTCGCGCCGGCGTGGTCGACGAGCGCGACGGCGGGCGGCGCGCAGGCGAGCAGCGCAAGCGCGGCGACCACTCCGGCGACGCGGACACGTGCGGCGGGCGCTTCGGCGGCGAGCGTTGCGATGAGCGCGGGACCAGAGGCGAGCGACCGAAGCCGGCACCGCCCCTGCGCGCGGACCATCCCCATGCGGCGATTGTCGGGTTCCGGACATCGCGCCCACATGAGCAATCGCCGCCCCTTCGGTTGCGCGATATCGCAACCGCGCGCTGCAGGAACTGACAGCCCGCAGCTCGAGTCGCCCAACGAAGCGCTGGACAGATGTACGACGGCGCGCCCGCATGCGGTGCGGCGCGGCTGGGAATGACGGGCGCCGACCGAACGTTCCGGCAGCGGTCACGGGCCTGAGGAAGAGGGCCGAACCGGCGCCGGAGCGGCGGACCTCCATCCGCCTGATCTCGAACCGCCCCTCCTCGAGGAGACCTCCGTATGCGCCTGTCCCCCTGCCTCTCGCTCGCGCTGGCCTCCGGCCTTGCGTCGGCCGTGCTCGCCGCCCCCGCGGCGGCCGCTCCGGCCGACGTGAACGTCGGCCAGGGCGGCGACAAGTTCGCGCCCCCTGACGTGACCGTCAACGTCGGCGACGCCGTGACCTGGCACTGGGTCGGTGGCACGCACAACGTCCACTGGACGTCCAACCCCGGCGGCGTCAAGGACTCGCCTTTCCAGAGCAAGGGCGCGACCTTCTCGCAGACCTTCGCCACCACCGGCACCTACTCGTACGTCTGCACGGCCCATAGCGGCATGAAGGGCACCGTCACCGTCGTCGACGCGCCCGCTCCGGCGCCCGCGCCGGCACCGGCTCCGGCGCCCGCGCCCGATCCCGCGCCGGCCGACAGCACTCCGCAGCCGGTGAGCGGCCCCGAGCCCGCGCCGAGCACGAGCAGTCCGGCGGTCGACGCCGCCGCGCCGACCCTCGGCCGCGTCGCGTTCCGCCGCTCGGCGCTGCGCCTGCGGCTCTCGGAGGACGCCAAGCTCGTCGTCCGCTACGCCCGGGTCGGCAAGCGCGCGCACGCCGTCGGCCGGCGCACGCTGCGCGCCCACAAGGGCCTCAACACGATTTCGGTGCGCCGCTGGATGCACCCCGGTCGCTACCGGGTGTCGATCGTGGCCGTCGACGCGGCCGGCAACGCCTCCCAGCCGGCCCGCCTGAAGCTCACCGTGCGCCGCTAGGCGCGGGGTAGGGGGCTGCTGCCCCCGGCGATCTGGGGGTGACGCCGGGGGCAGCCATACCAAGCGCCCCGCGCGGTCTGGGGGGACCGCGCGGGGCGCTTCGCCGTTCGGCGACCTTGCAGTTGCAGATATCTCCCGTTGACGACCGCCCCGCAGCGGGGCAGAGTCGGGCTTGAGCGTCGATGCTGCCCCCTCCCCACCGGTGCAGGGCCCGTGGCGGTCGCCTGGCGATCCGCCGCGGTCGTCCTCGCGCCAGTGTCGGCGGCGACGCTCGTCCCGGACGCCGGCGCGGTCATGCTCGTCCCCCCGCGAGCACACCGGCGATCGTCCGCTAAGCGCTGGGTCGACCTGCGCCGGCGTCCCCTCTTGCGGCCCCCAGATGGCCGGTTCCACGACCCTCGCACCCGGCTGACCGCGCCTCGCGGCGCCGGACGCCACCCGCCGAGACCGGCCCGTGCCGCTGGCACTGTGCCGGTCCGGCGTGCGGCGCCCGGCATCCGCGATCCACGGCCATCCGGGCACGACGGCCGCGGAACCAGCCATCTAGCGGGCGCCGAGCTCGCGCACGACCTCGCGGATGCGCGCGAACGATTCGCGCTTGTCGACGTAGCGGTCGGCGCCCGCGTCCAGCGCCGCGGCGCCCATCTCGTCGGCGCCGAAGCTCGACAGGACCACGATCCGCGCCGCCGGGGCGAGCTCGCGCACGCGCGGGAGCGCCTCGAGGCCGCCGAGCCGGGGCATCGAGACGTCGAGCAGCACGACGTCGGGCCGCGCCGCGGCGATGTCCTCCAGGTGCGCGCCGTCGTCGGCCTCGCCGACGATGGCCAGGGCGCCGTCCTGCTCGAGGGCGAGGCGCAGCAGGTCGCGAAAGGCCGGCGCGTCGTCGCAGACGAAGACCCGGATGGGCTCCATGCCCGCGACCTCATAGCGGAAAGCGCCCGGACATGCCAAGGGCCCCGCCGGAGCGGGGCCCTTGACCACCATCGTTCCGAGAGCCGGCGGGCGCTCGTCGCACCCGCCGGCCTTCAGAGGCCTAGCGCACCGGGCGGACCCGGAGCTTGTAGCCGTACAGGGCGTTCTTCACGTCCGTCACGCGGCCCTGGAACGTCAGGCGCGGGAGCGCCTTCCGGCCGTGGGCCAGCTTCTTGAGCGCCTTGCTGCTGCGCAGCGCCCCGGACTGAATCGTCGCCGTGATGACCGAGCTGCCGGCCTTCGGCGCCTTGACCGTCAGCACGCCGCTGCGCGACAGCGACCAGCTGCTGCCCTTGAGCCGCTTGCTGCCGGCGGTGATCGCGACGCCCCGCTTGAGGGCGGCGCGGTTGAACGCCAGCCGCGACGGCAGGACCAGGCGGACCGTGCGGAGCTTCGCCGCGCCGGTGACGCTGCGGGCCCGCACCGTCATCAGCGGCGCACCCGAGAGGCGACGCACGCTCACCGACAGCGACGGCTTCGCCGCGGCGCCGGGGGCCGGCACCGGGACGCAGTTGCCCACCAGGTTGACCGGCGAGCTGTCGTTCGCGGTCTGGCCGGTGTGCGACGTGAACGTCGTGTCGATGGTCGCGCCCGTGCACAGCGGGTTGCCGACCGTGAACAGGCCGTTCGGACCGCCGTTGATCGTCAGCTCGAACGACGTCACCGGCGCAGCCGGCAGGTTGTCGAGCGTCGTGACCAGACGGTTGCCGTTCAGCGTGGTCGTCGCCTCGAGCGGGACGGCCAGCAGGTCATTGCTGAGCGTCATGATGAGGCGCGGCAGGCCGCCCGACGGGTTCTCCGCGATGAACGCGTCGCCCGTCAGCGGGTTCGGCACCAGCGGGGAGACCGCCTTGGCCTGGCCCACCTTCGTCTCCGGCGGGCACGCGTTGGCGCTCGCCTGGGCGATGGTGCACAGGTGCGACAGGACCGCCGTGTTGGCGAACAGACCCGCCGGCAGCGTGACCACGGCCTTGCGGATCACTGCCTGGTGGTCGGGCTGCGTGGTCACCGTGGTGAAGTCCGGGTGACCGCCGACCTTCGCCGGATGGTCAGCCGAACCCACGGTGGCCGAGAGCTTCGGCGTGAACGCCAGGCCCTCGCAGCCGGTCGCG
>VAWY01000139.1 GCA_005888335.1 Actinomycetota bacterium | reverse complement strand
CCGGGACCGAGGTGGCTCACCGCTCGCTGCACGACGCTGCCGTCACGCGTGCGCGAGCGCTCGGCGGCCTGCTCAGCCAGGAGCTCGTGCCGGCGATCCCCGCGGTGCAGCCAGAGACGGTCGCCCTGCTGCGCTTCACCGACCGCGCCGCGCTCGACCGGTGGCTCAGCGCCGCTGACCGCCATGCAGCGCTCGACGAGATGGCCAAGCTCGCCGACGGCGAGCGGACCATCACCGTGCTCGGCGGATTCGCCGGATGGTTCTCCGGCGCCTCGTCCGAGCCGCGCCGCTGGAAGCAGGCGGCCATCGTGCTCGCGGCGCTCGTCCCAGTCGCGCTGGCCTTCAGCGCCGCACGCGAGTTCGTGCTCCCCGGCCTTCCGCTCGTGCCTGCCGTGGCGGCGACGTCAGCAGCGAACGTCGTTGTCCTGACGTGGATCGCCATGCCCGTCCTGACCCGCCGCCTCGAAGGGTGGCTCAGCCGATGACCCGCATCCCCATGAAACCGGAGCACCACATGACCCCCACCACAACCGTGACCGAGCGAACCGTCAGCGTCGGCGGCAAGGAGATCTTCCTCGCCGAGGCCGGCCGCGGCGCACCCGTCGTGCTCCTCCACGGAGGCGGCCCCGGCGCGTCCGGCCTGTCGAACTTCTCGCGCAACGTCGACGCGCTCGCCGAGCACTTTCGCGTGATCGTGCCCGACCTTCCGGGCTACGGGCGATCGAGCAAGGGCGTCGACGGCTCGGACCCGTTCGGCTACCTGGCCGACGCGATCCGCGCCCTGCTGGACGCGCTCGGCATCGACCGGGCGAGCCTCGTGGGCAACTCGTACGGCGGCGCGTGCGCGCTGCGCCTCGCGCTCGACACGCCCGGGCGCGTCGACAAGCTCGTGCTCATGGGCCCTGGCGGCATCGGCACCACGCGCGCGCTGCCGACGAAGGGGCTCAACTCGCTCCTGAGCTACTACGGCGGCGACGGGCCTTCACGCGACAAGCTCGAGACGTTCATCCGCGAGTACCTCGTCCACGAGGGCGCCGGCGTCCCCGACAGCGTCATCGACGAGCGCTATGAGGCGAGCATCGACCCGGAGGTCGTCGCCAACCCGCCGCTGCGCCGGCCCTCCGGCCCGCTCGCGCTGCGCACGCTCTGGCGTATGGACTTCACGCGCGACAAGCGTCTCTCCAAGCTCGAGACGCCGACGCTCGTCGTGTGGGGCGCCGAGGACAAGGTCAACCGCCCCAGCGGCGGCCCCGCGCTCGCGAAGACCATGCCCAACTGCCGGCTGCTCGAGATCCCCAACGCCGGCCACTGGGTCCAGTGGGAGCAGGCCGAGCTGTTCAACTCGGCCGTCATCGACTTCCTGAGCCCGAGGACCAAGTGATGAGCGGACGAGCGAGCGCGATCGGCGAGCCGCTGCAGATCGGGCGCATGGAGGTCGCGGGCAGGCTGTTCAAGTCCGCGACGAGCGAGACGCGGGCGACCGAGGACGGGTTCGTCACCGACGAGCTGCTGGAGTTCTACGAGCCGATGGCCCGGGCCGGCACGCCCCTGATCGTGACCGGCAACCTGTACGTGTCGCTGCAGGGCAAGTCGGCCGGCCGACAGGCGGGCATCGACGACGACGACAAGCTCCCCGGCCTGCGGCGGTGGGTCGCCCTCGCGCGCCACCACGGGGTCAAGCTCGTCGCGCAGCTCAACCACGGCGGGCGGCAGATGGTGCATCCCGCGCCCGGCAGCCCGGGCATCGTCGCGCCGTCGGCGGTGCCCGACCCGGTGAACGGCAGCCGGCCGCGCGCGCTGCGCAGGGACGAGCTGGCGGGCGTCGTGGAGAGCTTCGCCGCGGCCGCCGCCCGCGCCCAGCAGGCAGGCTTCGACGGCGCGCAGATCCACGCCGCCCACGGCTACCTGCTGAGCGAGTTCCTGACGCCGCACACCAACCGCCGCGACGACGACTACGGCGGCAGCCTGACCAACCGCATGCGGTTGCTGCTCGAGGTGCTGACGGCGATCCGCCGCCGCGTCGGCGACGACTTCCCGGTCCTCGCCAAGCTCAACGGGACCGACATGCTGCCGCTGCGCCGCGGCGCTACCACCGACGAGCTGGTGGCCGTGGGCGTCGCGCTGCAGGACGCCGGCCTTGACGCGATCGAGATCTCGCGCGCGCACTACGAGTCCTGGCCCGGCATGGTGCTCGGCAAGTACAAGGGGTTCTGGCGGGCGCAGATCCGCGAGGGGCACGGGCAGCAGGCGAGCCTTCCGCGCAAGGCGCTCGGGTTGGCGGCCGGGCCGCTGATCGAGCGCGTCGCACAGCGCCTGGCGCCGGGCAGCGAGGGCTTCAACCTGCCCTACGCCGAACGGTTCACCCGCGCGCTCGACATCCCCGTGATCTGCGTCGGCGGGTTCCACAGCCGCGCCGCCATGGAAGGGGCGCTGCGCGCCGGCAGCTGCGACGCCGTGTCGGCCGCGCGGGCGTTCATCGCCGACCCCTATCTGTTCCGCCACGTCACCGGCGACCCGCAGCCCGACGCGCCCGTGTGCGGCTATTGCAACGGCTGCATCGCGCGGTTCGGCGGCCAGCCGATCGACTGCTACCGCCCGGAGATCCGGGCGCGCAAGGACGCCATGCTGCGCCGCGCTCTTACCCCGGAGGCCGAAGTCCGATGAATACGCCCGTTCCCACGACCTCGGGTCTGTACCCGGTGCGCCTGCGCGAGGATCTGCCGCGCGACGTCGCGCGCGAGTACTGGGCCGGACCGCACGCCGAGCTGGTCCGGCGCCTTCCGCGCCTGGTCGAGTACAACCAGTACCACCTCTCGGCGACCGACCACAGCTACTGGCCCGCCACCCACAACGTCGGGACCACGGTCGCATCGTCGTGGCGGACCGACGGGCTTACCGAAGTGCGGTTCTCCAGCATCGCCGCTGCGCTGCTCCTGCCGCCGCGCATGCGCGCGGTCCTGTTCGACGAGCAGAACCTCTTCGAGCACGTCCTCGGTCACCTGACCGGACCCGCCGGCGGGCGCTGGTGGACAAGCGGACACGCCGACTCGGTCGGCCACCGGACGGTGCTGCTGGTCCGCCGACGCCGAGGCATCTCCGGCCGGTCCTTCCGCGCGTTCCTCCACGCCCGTCTCGGGCCGGCGCTGCACGCCGCGGGCGCACGCGACCTGCGGACCTACACCTTCCTGCCCCTGACAGCCGTGCCCCACCGCACCCCCGGGGTATCCCACGACAACCCGCCGCACCGGCGCTACCACGGAGCCGTCGTCCTCGGCACCGGCACCCGCGCCGAGCTCGACGACGTCATCGCCTCGCCCGACGTCACAGCCGCCATCAAGGACCAGCACGTGACCTGCACAGCCGTCCACGCGTTCGCCGTCGACCGCACCGTGCCGGTCATCCGCACGAGCCCGGAGGCACAGAAGTGACTCAGCCGGGCTGGGTTTCGCGGAGGTCGATCGCCAAAATCGACGGCGGACGCGGACAACGGCGTGCACCTCACGACCCGCACGCCGATGATGGACGACGTCGTCGCCGGCCCCGCCGGCAAGCAGCTGTGGGGCGGCAACGAGGGGGGCCTGTTTCGGATGGTCCCGAGCGAGCGCGTCGTCGAGGACATCGTCAACGGCATCGAGCGGCGCTCGCGGAAGATCGTGACGCCGCGCTCCAATGCGGCGCCTGTCGCGCTGCCCGGTGTGATGGGCCGAGTGGTCGACCTGATCGGCTTCCGCGGCGACACCGTCCCCAGTGCAGAGAGGCGGCGCCGGACAGGAGCGATGGTGTTCGCCGGGAGGCTGTGCGTTTCGATGAGCGTCGCGAGGTCATCGACGGCGACCGCGCTCAGCTCGACGTGCGCCACACGCCTACAGGTCGTCGAGCGCGGTGGTCTGGCCGCGGCGTGCTTGCTCGAGCCCGAGCTGCGCGCGCTCGTAGGCGCCGTCGATGCCGTCGAGGAGCTCGGTGATCGCCTGGCCGTCAGCGTCGGCGTCCTCCATGGCGCGAGCAAGCAGCGCCTCGGCGAGTCGGTCCTGCTCGGCCTGAACGCGCTCAGCAAGGCGCGCGAGCATCTCAGCGTGCTCTTCGTCGAGGGACAGGCTCAATCGGCGCGGGTCAGCCACGCGCCGAACCGTACAGCGAGCGGCGACGCCGTCAGCAAACCCTGCTGAGGAACCGGCAGGCCTGAGCGGGCGCTCAACTCGCGCGATTCCTCCCGTGGTCCGGTCGTGGGTCCACTTGAGCGGGGCGTGAAGCGGACCGGTCGCAAATGGGGGGTGGGGTTTTGCCGACTCATGCGACTTAGTAGGCGAATGCCGTCAGTGCGTGATCCGGGCCTCGCGCGAGCGAGGGGCTAGAGGTGTCGATCGGCAAGCTCGCGGCGGGGCCGACGGCGGGTCGCTACTACGTCGAGCAGGCCGCCCAGGGCCGGGAGGACTACTACGCCGGTGAGGGCGAGGCGCCCGGAACGTGGATCGGCGTCGGTGCGACGTCGCTGGCGCTGCGCGGCGAGGTCACCGAGGGAGGCATCGGCCTGCTGCTCGACGCGCGCGATCCCGGGTCCAGCGCGCGGCTGCGCCCGTGGCGTGCGCTGGCACGAGGTCGAGCACGGGACGGCGGACATTGTCGGGGTGCCGCGCGGCGTGATCGAGCACTTTCGCGGCGCGAGGAGATCGTCGAGGAGCTCGAGCGCCGCGGCGAACACTCGGCGCGCGCCGCGCCAGATCGCGACGCTCGAGACGCGGCGGCGCAAGGACTACAGCGTGCCGGTCCACCGGCTGCGCGCGCAGTGGCGGGCGCACACGTCGCACCACGACGCGCAGCTCGCCGTAGACCTGGTCGGCGAGACGCGGTCGGGCCCACCGCGGCCGGCGCGGCGCTGACGATTCACCAGATCCTCTTCGCGCGGATCCGCTCGCGGTTCACCGGGCTCCAGCCGGTGGGGAGGTACCGCGTCACGCAGCCCTATGGCGTCGACGAGTTCGAGGCCGACCGCGCGCGACTTCCCCGACTTCGGGCCTTGAGCCGCCGCCGCGTGTCGATGGTGAGGAGCGGAGCGTCGACGTCCTCGGCGGCGCGGACGCGGTTGGTAAGGAAGCGTCCGGCCGCGCACCGCCCGGGCCAGCGCGGGCACCTCGCGGCCGCCGGTCCGCCGCGGACCCGATGGGCGCCGCGCGGGAAGACTTAGCGGCCATCACACTGGGATTTAGCGGCGCGCAAGGCGCCGCGGCGAGCATCGGCGCGTGACGGGTGTCCCCCAGCCCCCGACGAGGAGCCCGGCACGCGGAGCTGGCGGTTCGCGCCTGGCTGCCGCGCGCCGGCGTGCGCAGCGCGCCAAGGTCGTCGTCACGGCGGGCGGTGTGGCGATCTTCGGCGTCGCTCTCGTGCTCGCTCGCGCGTCGTATGCGAGCCACGCCAAGCACCCGGTGCAGCCCTTGACCGTGCCGCGCACCTTCGTCGACACGGTCCACGACGACCTGCTTCGGGCGGGGATCGTCGCGCCGCCCCAGGCGCCGCCCCAGGTCGAGACCGCGACGTCATGACGCAGGCGGCGCGGTTTCGCGCGATGGGGTGCGACGTCGTCGTCGGCGGCGCGTCCGACGCGCAAGGGCGAGCCATCGCCGGGCTGTTCGCCGAGCGCGACCGGATCTTCAGCCGCTTCCGGCCCGACAGCGAGCTGTGCGCCGTCAACCGGTCGCCCGCGCCCGCCGTCCGGGTGTCCGCGGCGTTCGCCGCAGCCGTCGGCGCCGCGCTGGCCGCTGCGCGGGCGACGGGCGGCCTGGTCGACCCGACGCTGCTCGACGCGCTCGAGCATTCCGGCTACGACGTCGACTTCGCCCGCCTGCGGCCCGACCCGCGTCCGTGCGGCGTTCCCGTCCCTAGCGCCCTGTCGGCGGTGAGCCTCGCCGGTCCGCTCGTCGTCCGCCGGCCCGGGGTGCGACTGGACCTCGCGGGGGTGGTCAAGGCACAGGCCGTCGACGACGGCCTCGCCCGCCTGCCCGGCGAGGGCTTCGTGTCCGCGGGCGGCGACGTGGCTAGCCGCGGGCCGCTCGAGGTGGCGCTTCCGGCGGGCGGGAGCGTGCGGCTCGAGCGCGGCGCGCTGGCGACCAGCGGCGTCGTGTCGCGCCACTGGCTGCGCGGCGGCGCGCGCCGGCACCACCTCATCGATCCGCGCACGGGCGCGCCCGCAAACTCGCCGTGGGAGCAGGTGACCGTGTGCGGCGCGACGTGCCTGGCGGCGGACGTCGCGGCCAAGGCGGCGTTCCTGCTTGGCGACGGCGGGCCGCGGTGGCTGGACGGCCGCGGCCTGCCCGGGCGGTTCGTGCGCGCCGACGGCACCGTCGTCGCCAACGCCGCATGGTCCGGCGCGATACACAGGGCGACGGCGTGCGCCTGACGTCGGCCCCGATCGACTGGTACGCCGCCCGCGCCGGCGGCGCGGTCGCCTACGTGCTGCTGACCGCCGCCGTGCTGCTGGGACTCAGGATGGCGGGCCGCACGCGATCCGAGCGGTGGCCTCGGCTCGCCGTCGAGGACCTGCACCGCTACGCCGGCCTGCTCGCCGGCGCGTTCATCGCGGTGCACGTGGTGACGATCGCCATCGACTCCTACCTGCCGTTCTCGGTCACTTCGCTCGTCGTGCCGTTCGTCGCGCGGTACCGGCCGGCCTGGATCGGGCTGGGGATCGTCGCCGCGGAGCTCCTCGTCGCGCTCGCGGTGACCAACCGCCTGCGCCGTCGCCGTCTGTCATATCGCGCGTGGCGGCGCGCTCACTACCTCAACTTCGCGGTCTGGGGGACGGCGACGCTGCACGGCCTGGGCAGCGGGACCGACCGAAGCCAACCGTGGCTGCTGGCGATCATGCTCGCCGCGACCGGCGCCGTCCTGACCGCCACGGCGTGGCGGCTGGCGCGCCGCCGGCGCATCGCCCGGCCGAGCCTGCTCGCGCTGCCCGCCGGCGCGGCGGGCGTCGCCGTCCTGCTGCCGCTCGTGCTCGGTCCGCTGCAGTTCCGTCCGCGGCCGTGGGACGCCGCGCGCTTCAACGACACGCTGACCGCTCAGATCAGCCGGCAGCCTGGCGCAACGCGCGGGATCATCTCGCTGGCGGGCAGCGGGACCGGCGACCAGGCCGTCCTGGTCCGCGCCGACCTGCTCGAGACACCGGCACGCCTCATCGACACCGACTTCCAGATGGAGTACCTGCCCAGCGGCGCCCGCTGCCGCGGGACGGTCACCCGCATCGACTCCGACGGCCTGGGCTTCGCGGCGCGCTGCCACCTCGGCAACGGCCACCCGCGAGCCATCGCCGCGCGCTGGCTGGCGTCCGCCGGCACCGAACTGCAGGGCGCGACGATCACAGCGACGTCCTGAGCGGCCACGCCAGGGCAGTCGGCGGGTCAGCGCATTGTTGCTCGTGGCCCAAACGACGTGCAGCAAGGGTCGGCCGCGGTCCGGTGCCCTCCTTGAAGGCTTGCGGACGTCTCGCAACGCCCAGCCTTCAAGGAGGCCCGTACAACAACGCTCTCAGGAACTACAACTCGGGCTCGCCCCACTCAAGCGTCGGCGAGACATCGGTTGCCGGTCGCTGCTCCGACACAAGGCCGGGCATCTGGGGAAATCCGCTGGGAAACGCAGCCGCTGTCAGATGCCCATCCCCAACGGAAAAGGCCCGCATTTGCGGGTCTTTTCTAATGCCGGAGGAGGGACTCGAACCCCCGACACGCGGATTATGATGGGTCGATTTGCAGGGGTTTTGGCTCTAGGACGGGCGAGTCGGTTTAGCCGAGTGTGGCTGAGTCGGGGTCGTTTTGCCGAGTCGGGAACACGGTTTGGCACACGGTTGCTGTGGGCGCCCTGTGGCCCGTCGGACGTGGTCCCGCCTAATGGAGGTGGATCCGGCCCCGCCAGGCGTCCGCCTTGCGTGCTGGCGTCTCCGCGCCGCGGTGAGCTGCCGGGAGGCGCTGCGCGCGACATCGCTGTCGGCATCGCTTCCGTTGAGCCGGTGGCAGCGACCGAGCAGGGCCCGGGGATCGCGGACCGCACGCAAGGTGAGCTTCCGCGCGCGCTACCCTGCAAAGACCCGAAAGTGGAGTGCCCTCGTCCGCTGAGCGGTCCGGGGCGCGACACAGAGAAGCGAGGTGGGCGCTGATGTCCACGCTCAAGCACCTCCAGGCGGACATCGCCTCCCATATGCGTAGCGGCGCCGCCTTCACCACGGTCGAGGACGACGTGATCAACCCCAGCGCGCTGCCGGATTCCGAGAAGGCAGCGTTGTGGCTGTACGGATGGTCGTTCGTCGACTGGCGCCATCAGCGGCGAGAGGCCGCCTCGCACATCGATCACCTGGTCGCGGGCGCAGAAGCCCGCGAGCACGCCTGCGGACGCTTGCGGGTCGCCGGCGGCGCCTCCGCGCGCTGAGCCCCCATGCCGACGTCCTCGACGATGGAGCCCCTGGCTGCGCGGGCGCACTCACACACGCGGCTGCGTCAACTGCTCGCAGACCGCGCGGCGATCCTGCACCGCGACGAGCACGAGCTGCTGCTCGACGCCGCCGACGCGCTGCTGTT
>VAWY01000023.1 GCA_005888335.1 Actinomycetota bacterium | reverse complement strand
CCGTGACCATCACCCGCTGGCAGCCCGAGGAGCGCAGGTACTGATGGCCGAATTCACCCTCAAGCTGCGTCGCTACGACCCCGAGTCGGGCCAGCCGCCGTACTGGGACGAGCACACGATCGACCTGGAGCCGCACCGCTCGGTGCTCGAGGGGATCCTGCAGGCCAAGGCGCGCTTCGACGGCTCGATCGGCATCCGGTGCTCGTGCCGCGCCGCGATCTGCGGCTCGTGCGGCGTGCGGATCAACGGACAGCCGGGACTGGCCTGCCACACGCACCTCGACAAGGCGCGAGCGTCCTCGCAGGACGGCACGACGATCGTCGTCGAGCCGATGGGCAACATGCCGATCATCAAGGACCTCATCGTGGACATGGACGCCGTCCACTGGAAGAAGGTCCAGCGCATCACGCCGTGGCTCATCAACAAGGAGCCGATCCCCGAGCGCGAATACATCGTCCCCCACGAGAACATGGTCGACGTCACGCAGACCATGGCCTGCATCCAGTGCGGCGCCTGCGTCTCGGACTGCCTCTCGATGGAGGTCGACCCGCTGTTCGTCGGACCGGCCGCGCTGGCCAAGGCGTATCGCTTCGTCGGCGACCCGCGCGACGCCCAGCAGGAGGCGCGCCTGCGCGACCTGTCCGAGGACCCGCACGGCATCTACGACTGCACGCACTGCTTCAAGTGCATCGACGCCTGCCCCAAGGGCGTCGCGCCGATGAACCAGATCATGCGGCTGCGCCGGCGCGCGGGCAGCGACTTCGGCATCGAGGACCGCAACAACGGCCACCGCCACGAGAAGGCCTTCGTCACCAACATCCGCAAGAACGGCCTGCTCCACGAGGCCGACCTGCTGCCCGACTCCTACGGCGGCAAGCTGCACCCCCGCGCGGTGCCCGAGCTGCTGGACTCGCTGCCGGTGATCACCACGGCGCTGCTGCGCGGCAAGTTCACGCCGGCCAAGGCGCTCCGGCACCCGCACCGCAAGGAGTTCAAGGACCTGCGCGGCTACTTCGACAAGGTCGAGGGGCGCGACCAGCGCCTCGAGCTCAATCTGTACATCACCGGCTACGACGAGGATGCCGAGCCGCCCGCCGACGATACGCAGGCCGCACCGGAGCAGGGAGAGCCGGGCCGCGCCCCCGAGGAGAGCCCCAGTCGATGAAGGTCGCCTACTGGCCCGGCTGCGTCAGCCGGGGCTTCACCCCCGAGCTGCACGGGTCGATGGCCAAGATCGCGCCCCTGCTCGACATCGAGCTCGTCGAGCTCGACCGCGCGTCGTGCTGCGGCGCGGGCGTCATCGCCGAGCACAACCAGGAGCTCGCCGACACGCTGAACGCGCGCACCTTCGCGCTCGCCCAGCAGACGGGCAACGCAATGATGATGAACATCTGCTCGACGTGCCAGGGCTCGCAGACCGAGTGCCAGGAGCGCCTCGACGCCAACGCCGAGTACCGGGCCATCGTCAACGAGAACCTGCGCGACGAGGGGCTGACCTACGAGAAGGGCGGGACGCTCAACAAGAACCTGCTCTGGCTGATCGTCGAGGACATCGGCCTCGACGAGATCCGCTCGCGGGTCAAGCGCCCGCTGACCGACCTGAAGGTCGGGCCGTTCTACGGCTGCTACATCGTCCGCCCGATGGATCGGCTGGGCATCGACGCCGACCGGCCCCGCGACGCCTACCTCGGCATGCTCATCGACGCCCTGGGCGGCACGGTGATCGACTACGCCGGCAGCCACAAGTGCTGCGGCTTCCCGATCATCACCATGAACAAGGAGGCCTCGCTCAAGCAGGCCGGCCGCCACCTGGGCGACGCGGTGGACGCCGACGCCGACTGCCTGGTGACGCCGTGCCCGCTGTGCCATCTCAACCTCGACCTGCAGCAGCCGCTGGCCGAGCGCCTCGCCGGACGCGACCTCGGCATGCCCGTCCTGCACCTCCCGCAGCTGCTCGGGCTCGCCTTCGGGCTCGAGCCCAAGGAGCTCGGGCTCAACCGCCACGTCGTCAAGCCGACGTCGGTCATCGACTGGTCCGAGTCGGTCGTCGCGAGCGTGTGAGGCTGCGGCTCGCCGGGCTCGTCGCGCGCCGCAAGCGCAGGCGGCGCCCGCGCGAGCAGGCGCCCCAGGAGATCGTGCCCGCGTCGCGCAAGGACCCGTTCGACGCCGCGCGAGAGCGTCTCAAAAGGGAGATTCCTCCCCGAGAGGACTGATCTGCCGGTAGGCTGGGTCCCCAACCGGCAGGGATCCGCCGCACATGCCCGCTTCGAAGCCACAGACGCTCCTCGATGCGGCAGCCGACCGCGCGCCCGTCGGCATGGCCGTGATCGACACGGAGCTGCACTACGTGCACGTCAACGCGACGCTGGCGGCGATCAACGGACTGGCGGCGGAGGAGCACATCGGCCGCCGCGTCGACGAGGTCGTCCCGGCCGAGGTGGCCGAGCGCGTCGGCCCCGTGCTGCGCGAGGTCCTGCGAACCGGCCGACCGTCGCCGAGCGTCGAGTTCCCGCGCGGCGACCCGGGCGACCCGCGGCGACTCGAGGCCTCCTACTACCCGATCTACGACGAGGGCGCGGTCGTCGCGATCGGCGCCGTGGTCCTCGACGTCACCGAGCGCGACCGCGCGCTGGCCCGCGCGCGCTACCTGGCGCGGGCGAGTCAGGTGCTCGGCTCGTCGCTGGACCTCGATGCCACGCTGCACACCGTCGCCGAGCTCGCCGTCCCGCACGTCGCCGACTGGTCCTTCGTCGAGCTCTGCCAGCCCGACGGCGGCATCCGGCGAGTTGCCTGGGCGCACGCCGACCCGGCGCTGGCCGAGATCGCGCGCGCGTACGACACGCTCTATCCGCTCGACGTCGCCGACGAGCAGGGCTCGGCCAAGGTCGTGCGCACGCGACAGCCCGAGCTGCTCGAGGACATCCCGCCGGACCTGTTCGAGGCGGTGGCGCGGGAGCCCGAGCAGCTGCAGATCCTGCGCGACATGGGCTTCCGGTCGGCGGTCATCGTGCCGCTGATCGCGCGCGGGCGGGTGCTGGGCGACCTCGCGCTCGCCTACTCGACCTCGGGGCGCCGGTACGGACACGAGGACCTGGACATGCTCAGCGCGCTGGCCGACGCGTGCGCGATGGCGATCGACAACGCGCGCCTGTTCGGCGAGCAGGAGGCGACCGCGCGAACGCTCCAGCAGAGCCTGCTGCCGCCGCAGCTGCCCGAGGTCGAGGGCCTCGAGCTGGCCGCCCGCTACCGCCCGTTCGGCACGGGCGCCGAGGTCGGCGGCGACTTCTACGACGTCTTCCCGCTGCCCGACGGGTGGGCGCTGTGCATCGGCGACGTGTCGGGCAAGGGGACGGCCGCCGCGGCGACGACTGCGCTGCTGCGCCACGCGCTGCGCATCGCCGCCTACCTCGAGGCGAGCCCGGGCGCGGCGCTGGGCCGGCTCGACGAGGCGATGCTCCGTGACGGCCCCGGCGATCAGCTGGCCACCGCGGTCTGCGCGTTCCTGCGCCCGCACCCCGGCGGCGCCGAGGTCACGCTGGCCAGCGCCGGCCACCCCCCGCCGCTGGTGCGCCGCGCCGACGGCACGATCGACGACATCGTGCGCCCCGGGATGCTCCTCGGCGCGCTGCCGGGCCCGGCGCCGGTCGACGCGACGATCCACCTGGGGCCGGACGACGTGCTGCTGCTCTACACCGACGGCGTCACCGAGGCGCGCACGCCCGGCGGGCTGCTCGGCGAGGAGGGGCTCGCGGATGCGCTGCGCACGGCGCCGCCGACGGCCAACGGCGTGGTCGAGGCGATCGAGCGCCGCGCGGTCGAGGTCCAGGGCGGCCAGCCGCGCGACGACATCGCGGTCGTCGCGGCGGCAGTTCCCGCCTAAGCGGGCGTCCCGACGAGCCCGCGCTCGATGGCCAGCTCGCCGAGCTGGACCGTGTTGAGCGCGGCGCCCTTGAGCAGGTTGTCGCCGACGACGAAGAAGTTCAGGACGCGCGGATCGGAGAGATCGCGGCGCACGCGACCGACCACGGTCTCGTCGCGGCCGGCCCATTCCAGCGGCGTCGGCGCCTCGTCGACAACGAGGTTGGGGAACGCGCGCAGCGCCTCGAGCGCCTCGCCGAGGTCGGGCTCGCGGTCGAACGTGGCGCGCACGGCGATCGAGTGGCCGACCATGACCGGGACGCGCACGCACGTCGGCGTCACCTCGAGGCCGGGCAGCGCGAGGATCTTCCGCGACTCGTTCTGGAGCTTCATCTCCTCGTCGGTGTAGCCGTTGTCGTCGAGCTTGCCGAGCAGCGGCACGACATTGAACGCGAGCGTGTTGGCGTGGACGGCGTGCTCGACCTTGCGCGCGGCCGTCGCGCCGTCGTCGACGAGCTGCTGGACGTCTGCCGCCAGCGGCGCGACCTGGTTCGCGAGCTCGTCGATGCCCTTCTGGCCGGCGCCGCCGGCGGCCTGGAAGCTGGTGCAGACCATCGCCCTCAGCCCGAAGGCCGTGTCGAGCGCCTTGGCCGGGAGCATGACGACCATCGTCGTGCAGTTCGGGTTGGCGACGATCCCCTTGCCTGCCTCGTCGATCGCCTCCGGGTTGACCTCCGAGACGACGAGCGGGACGTCGGGATCCATCCGCCAGGCCGACGAGTTGTCGACGACGAGCGCCCCCGCCGCGGCGAAGCGCGGCGCCCACTCGCGCGAGGTGCCGCCGCCGGCGCTCAGCAGCGCAAGGTCGAAGCCCTGGATGCTGTCGTCGTGCAGCGGCTGGACGACGCGGCCGTCGAGCTCGCGGCCGGCCGAGCGCTCCGAGGCGAAGTAGACGACCTCGTCGGCGGGGAAGGCGCGCGCCGCGAGCAGGCGGCGCATGACGGCCCCCACCGCGCCGGTGGCGCCCACGACCGCGACCCTCATGAGACCCACACCGGCCGAAGGCCGTCGAACGCATTCATGCGGCGAATTCTCCGAACGGCTGCTCGGGCCGGATCGTGTCGGGCCCGGAGAGCTCGAAGGCGCTGTGCAGCGCGCGCACGGCGTCGGGCACGCGCTCGCCGGGGATCACGCACGAGATCCGGATCGGCGACGTCGAGATCATCTCGATGTTGATGTGGTGCTCGCCGAGCGTGCGGAAGACCTTCGCCGCCACGCCGGGATGGGTCTTCATGCCCGCGCCGACGATCGACACCTTGCCCATCGTCTCGTCGGTCTGGACGGTGCCCAGCCCGAGCGCGTCGAGCGCCACGCGCGCGGTGTGCAGATCGTCGCGCGGGACGGTGAACGACATCTCGGCGCGCGCGCCCTCCGAGACCGGCTCGTTCTGGACGATCATGTCGACGTTGACGTTGGCCTCGGCCAGCGCCGTGGCGATACGGCCGGCGACGCCCGGCGTGTCGGGCACGCCGACCAGCGTGACCCGGGCCTCGCCGGTGGAATGGGTGACGGCGGTGATCGAGGGCTGCTCCACGGTGACGTCCTCTCCGACGACCACGGTACCGGGCGCGTCGTCGAAGCTCGATCGGCAGTGGATCCGCACGCCGTGGTTGCGCGCGTACTCGACCGAGCGCAGCTGCAGGACCCCCGCGCCGCTGGAGGCCATCTCGAGCATCTCCTCGAAGGAGACCATCGGCAGCTTGCGCGCGTCGGGGACGATGCGCGGGTCGGCGCTGAAGACGCCCGGGACGTCGGTGTAGATCTCGCACACGTCGGCGCCGACGGCGGCGGCGAGCGCGACAGCGGTGGTGTCCGAGCCGCCGCGGCCGAGCGTGGTGACGTCGCGGGTGGTGCTCACGCCCTGAAAGCCGGCGACCAGCACGATGCGATCGTCCTCGAGCGCCTCGCGGATGCGGTCGGCGCGCACGTCAAGGATGCGGGCCTTGGTGTGCGAGGTGTCGGTCACAATCCCCGCCTGTGATCCGGTCAGGGAGATCGCCCGGTGCCCCAGGTCGTTGATGGCCATCGCGCACAGCGCGCACGACTGCCGCTCGCCGGTGGACAGCAGCATGTCCATCTCGCGCGGATCGGGGTGCGGCGAGATCTCGTTGGCCTCGGCGATGAGGCGGTCGGTGTCCTTCCCGCGCGCGGACAGCACGACCACGACGCGGTGGCCCTGCTCCTTCTTGGCGACGATGCGCACGGCGGCGCGCTTGATGCGCTCGGCGTCGGCGACCGACGTGCCGCCGAACTTCATGACCACGGTCCCCAGCATTCGACGCGGGCAGGTTAGACGGTGACCGCGGGGCGGCACGGACGCCGCGTGATCGCCCTCGTTGCGGCCGGCGCAGTCGCGCTCGCGGGCTGCGGCAGCGCTGCCCGGCGCCCGCCCCCCGGACCGCCCGGCCGCCTCGAGCTGGGGCTGCCGCTGCGCGACGCGGTCGCCCAGCTGTTCGCGGTCGGCTTCGCCGGGAAGGACCCGCGCGCCCCGCTCGTCGCGCGGCTGCGCACGCGCGCATGGGGCGTCGTGGTCCTCGAGCCGCCGAACGCGGTCGCCCCGGAACAGACCGGCGCTCTCGTGCGCGCGCTGGTGGACGCGGGCACGCGCGGCGGGCGCCCGGCGCCGCTCGTCGCCGCCGCCGAGCCGGAGGCGTTCCCCGGGGTGCGCATGGACCCGCCGCCCGCCCAGGGCAGCCCGTCGGTCACCCGCGACCAGGCGCGCGCCGCCGCGGGGGTGCTGCGCGCCGCCGGCGTGGGCGCCGTCCTGGCGCCGTCGGCCGACCTCGGGCTCACCGGCGGCCCCGCCGAGGACCGCGCGTTCGGCTCGGACCCGGCGCTCGTGGCCCGCCTGGCCCGCGAGGCGGTCGTCGGCTGGCTGGCCGGCCGCGTCGCGCCGGTGGTCGGGATGTTCCCCGGCGAGGGATCGGCGTCCCAGGACACGCAAGCCGGGCCGGCGACCGTCGGGGAGTCGCTCGGCGACCTGCGCGAGCGCGACCTGCGGCCGTTCGCGGCGGCGCTGGACGCCGGCGCGCCGGCCGTCGAGCTCTCCGACGCGCTCTACGCCGCCTTCGACGGCGTCACCCCGGCGGCGCTGCTGCCCGACGGCTACCGGCTGCTGCGCCGGACGGGCTTCGAGGGCGTCGCGATGACCGGCGACCTCGTGGCGGCCACCGCGGCGACCGGCGCCGGCGTCGGCGCGGCGGCGGTCGAGGCTCTGCGCGCCGGCGCCGACCTGATCTACGTGCCGGGCGACGCGGCCAACCAGGAGGAGGCCTACCGCGCAGTGCTGGCGGCCGTGCGCCGCGGGCGCGTCACGCGCGAGCGCCTCGCCGACGCGCTGCTGCACGTCGCGGCGCTCAAGCGGTCGGTGACCGAACGCACCAACGCGCGGTGACCGCCCCCACCGCGGGGCGACGGTCGGGCTGATTCGCTTGCCCTGACACCAAGCCTGACCGGGAGCTGGGAATGTCCAATGACTGGAAGTTCGCCTACACCACGCGCCGTGTCTCACGCCGACGCGTCGCCGGCGTGATGGCCGGCGACCATGCGCCGCGCGCGGGAGACCTCGTCCTCGCCGAGGTGCTCGAGATCGGCCAGCACGCGCGCCTCGAAGGCCCCGACAGCCGCCGTGCCTCGCTGTTCGCCGGCGACCAGATCGTCGTCTGCTACGGCAACCGCTATGCCCCCGATCAGTTCGAGGGCCACGTCCCAGCCGACCTCAGCGAGTGCGACCTCGTCGCCGCGGGCGGCGTCGCGGCGCGCGTGACGGCCTGCCACCGCAGGATGGATCCGCCAACTCGCATCGCGCCGGTCGGCCTGCTCCACGACCACGCCGGACAGCGCATCAACCTGCGCGACCACGGCCTGACGCCGGCCCCGTACGCGGGGCGGCCGACGACGATCGCCGTCGTCGGCACGAGCATGAACTCGGGCAAGACCACGACGACCGCGCACCTCGTGCGCGGCCTGCGGGCGGCGGGACTGCGCGTCGGGGCCGCCAAGGTCACCGGTACGGGGGCGGGCGGCGACGCCTGGCTGATGCGCGACGCGGGCGCCGAGGTGGTCTACGACTTCACCGACGCGGGTGTCGCGAGCACGTCGCTGCTCGACCTGCCGGCGCTGCACGGGATCGTCGACACCCTCCTCGGCAACCTGGCCGCGGCTGGCGCCGAGGTGGCGGTGTTCGAGGTCGCGGACGGGCTGCTGCAGGCCGAGACCGCCGCGCTGGTGGGCTCGCCGAGGTTCGCACAGGCGGTCGACGGGATGCTCTTCGCGGCCGGCGAGGCGATGGGTGCGGCGGCCGGCGTCAGCTGGCTGCGCGAGCGTGGCCTCCCCGTATTGGCGATCTCCGGCGTGCTGACGAGCGCGCCGCTGGCCGTCCGCGAGACCGCGGCGGCGACCGGCATGCCGGTCCTCACCTACGACGAGCTGGCCACCGGTGCGGTGGCCGAGTCGCTGATCCCGCGCGCGCAGGCTCTGCTCGCCGCATGAGCGACCGCGGCGCGACGCCTCCGCGCGAGCCGCGCATCGTCGCGTCGCGCACGCGGCGGCGGCTCCTGGCGCTGCTCGTCCTCAACGGGCTGGGCCAGGCCGCCTGCGCGACGCTGCTCGCGCTCGGCGTCCAGCGTACGTTCGACCGGCTCGTCAGGCACGGGGGCGCGCTCAACGCGCCGGTGTTCGTGGGTCTCGCCGGCGGATTCGCCGTCGCGGCGGCCGGCGCCGGGTGGCTGCGAGCGCGCGAGCGCTGCGACGCCGAGCGGCTCGGCCAGCACTACGTGCACTCGCTGCGCCTGCGGCTCTACGACCGGCTCGCGGCGATGAGCCCCCGGACGCTGCAGCAGCGCAGTCACGGCGCGGTCATCCTGCGCTTCGTCGGCGATCTCACGCAGATCCGCCAATGGGTCAGCCTCGGCCTGGCGCGCCTCGTCGTGGGCACGACCACGACGCTGGGCGCGGTCGCGGCGCTCGCGGTCCTCAACGTCCTGCTCGCGGCGGCGGTCGCCGCGCGCGGCGGCGCTCGCCATGGGCGCGGGCGTGCGCGAGGGGGTGCGGCGGGCACGGCGCCGCCGTTCCCGGCTCGCGGCGAACATCTCCGAGCAGGTGACGGCGCTGGCCGTCGTCCAGGCCTTCGGTCAGGTCGAACGCGAGCGCGCGCGTGTAGAGCGGCAGAGCCGCCAGCTGCGACGCGCGATGGTCGGCCGCGCGCGGGCCATCGGCCGGCTGCGCGGCCTGAGCGAGGGGTGCGCGGTCCTCGCCCCGGCGGCCGTCCTGCTCGCCGGTGCCGGCGAGGTGCACGCCGGGCGCGCGACGGCCGGCACGGTCGTGGCCGCCATGACGATCGCCGGGCTGCTCACGGCGGCGGTGCGCGACCTCGGTCGCGTCCCCGAGTACTGGAACGGCGCCAACGTGGCCCTCGAGAAGGCGCGCTCGTTCCTCGCGGCGCCGACGCTGGCGGGCGAGCGGCGCCAGGCGCCGCCGCTCCCGGACGGGCCCGGCCGCCTCGCGTTCGCGGGCGCGGGGCTCGCGGGCGTCCTCGAGGGCGTCGACGCCGTGGCGGCGCCGGGCGCGGTGGTGGCGGTGGTGGGCGACAACGGGGCGGGCAAGTCGACGCTGCTGGCGCTCGCGGCGCGCCTGATCGACGCCGACGCCGGCAGCGTCGCGCTCGACGGCTGTGACGTCCGCGACGTGACGCTGGCGTCGCTGCGAGGGGCGGTCGGCATGGCCGGGCCGGACCTGCCGCTGCTGCGGGGTGACGTGGCGTCGAACCTGCGCTACCGCTGGCCGGACGCGCCGGACGCCGAACTGGAGCGGGTGCGCCGCCTCACGGACCTCGACGATGTCCTCGCGGAGCTGCCCGACGGCCTGGCGACCCGGGTCGCCGAACGGGGGGGCGGCCTGTCGGCCGGCCAGCAGGCGCGCATCGCGCTCGCGCGCGCGCTCGTCGGCGATCCGCGGGTGCTGCTGCTCGACGAGGTCGAGGCCCACCTCGACGCGGGCGCGGCGGCGGTCGTCGACCGCGTCCTGGCCGATCGCCGCGGGCGGGCGACGACGATCGTCGTCACGCATCGTCCCGAGCTGGCGGGCGCGGCGGACATCGTCTGGCGGCTCAGCGCGGGCGGGCTCGTCGCTACAACGCGCGCCGGCCGGCCAGCGCTCGTCCCAGCGTGACCTCGTCGGCGTACTCGAGGTCGGCGCCGACCGGGAGGCCGCTGGCCAGCCGGGTGACGGTCACCTCCGGCGCCCGGCGGCGCAGCTCGTCAGCGATGTGCAGCGCGGTCGCCTCGCCGGTCGTCGTGGGGTTCGTGGCGAGGACGACCTCGCGGACCGGCGGCTCGGCGCGTTCGAGTCGCGCGTAGAGCTGGGCGATCTTGAGGTCCTCCGGATCCACGCCGTCGATCGGGGAGAGCGCGCCGCCGAGCACGTGGTAGCGGCCCGGGAACTCGTGCGTGCGCTCGATCGGGATGACGTCGCCGGGCTCCTCGACGACGCAGATGATCGACGGGTCGCGGCGCTCGTCGAGGCAGATGCGGCAGCGCGGCCCCTCGGCCAGGTTGAAGCAGATCTCGCACAGTCCGATCCGCTCCTTGACCTCGCGGATGGCGTCGGCCAGGCCGTTCGCGTCTTCGGGGCTCTGGCGCAGGATGTGGAAGGCGAGGCGCTGCGCGGTGCGCTGGCCGATGCCCGGCAGCTTGCCGAGCTCGGTGACGAGCCGCTGGATGGGCGCGGGGTTGCTGCTCACATGCCGGGCAGCCCGAGGCCGCCCAGGGGTCCGCCGGGCCCGCCGAGCCCGCCGCTGACCGCGCCGAGCTTGCTGGCCGCCAGCTGCTGGGCCTGGTCGACGGCCTGGTTGACCGCCGCGGTGACCATGTCCTGCAGGAGCTCGACGTCGTCCGGGTCCACCGCGGCGGGGTCGATCCGGACCTCCTTGACCACGAGGTCGCCTGTCACCTTGACCGTGACCATCCCGCCGCCCGCGGAGGCCTCGACGATCTCGTCCTTGAGCTGCTCCTGCGCGGCCATCATGTCCTGCTGCATCTTCTGGACCTGCTTGAGCATCTGCTGCATGTTGGGCTGGGGCATCAGCTCTCGCTTTCCTCGGAGATCTCTTCGGCGTCGAAGGCCGTCTTGAAGCGGTCGATCCACTCATCCTCGGTCGGGGCCGCCGGGGCGTCGCCGCCCTCGCGCTCCCGCAGCTCGTAGGCGGGATACAGCGCGGCGCCGGTCACGGTCCGCAGCGCCTCGGCGACGAGCTCCCGGCAGTCGGCCGTCTTGACCTGGCTGACGAAGAACTCCTGCTCGGGGACGAACGCAATGACCACCTCGCCGCCGCGAACCTCCACGGGTCGCCCGTGCTCGAGCGCGGCAGCGGCCAGGCCGCTCCGCCCGCGGACGTCGTCGACGACGGCGGGCCAGAGGCCGCGGACCGTGTCGGCGGTGGGGGCGGTGGCGGTGGGCGTGGTGGCCGCGGCTGGGCCGGGGGCGCCAGCGTCGGGCGCGGCGGCTCGGCTCGCGACCGGCGGGTCCGAGGCTGCGGCAGGCTGCGGGGCGGCCCCGCTCGGCGCCGGCGCGCGGTCCGCCGCGCCGGCCTCGCCCGCACCGGACGGCTGCACTGCCAACCGGCCGGGCGCGCCGTTGCCCGCCGGCGCCGGGCCCGGCGCGCCGCCCGCCAGCGCGGACTCGAGCTGCGCCACGCGTGCGAGCAGCGCCCGCGTCGAGGGGTCGACATCCGGTGAGGCCGCCTTGACGAGGGCCAGCTCCAGCTGGGTGCGGGCGTCGGCGCCCGCCTTGATCGCCTCGAGGGCCGCCGCGAGCAGGTCGAGCAGCCGCACCACCGCGATCCGCGGCACGCGCGCCGCCTGCTCGGCGAGCCGGGCATCGCGCTCGGGCGAGACCGACAGCTCCGCCGGAACCTCGCCGCCCAGCGTCCCGACCACCAGCAGGTCGCGCGCGTGACCCTCGAGGTCGCGCAGGAACTGGGACGCGTCGCGGCCGGACTCGTTGAGCCGGTCGGCCGCCAGCAGCGCACCGCGCGCATCCCCGGCGGCGACCGCGTCGAGCGCGCCGAACAGCAGGTCGGCATCCGCCACGCCGAGCACGGCGAGGACGTCGTCGAGGGCGATCGACGGTCCCGAGTACGTGACGAGCTGCTCGAGCGTCCCGAGCGCGTCGCGGAACGAGCCGGTCGCGTGGCGGGCGATGAGCGCGACGGCCTCGCCGCCGACCTCGATGCCCTCGGCCGCAGCCACCCGCCGCACGACGCCGGCCACCTGCTCCGCCGTCGGGCGCTTGAAGTCGAAGCGATGGCAGCGGTCGACGACCGTCGGCAAGACCTTGTTCGCCTCGGTCGTCGCGAGCACGAAGATCGTGTGCGGCGGCGGCTCCTCGAGCGTCTTGAGGAAGGCGTTCCAGGCCTGCGGCGAGAGCATGTGCGCCTCGTCCAGGATGTAGACCTTGTGGCGCCCGGAGACCGGCGCGTAGGCGACGCGCTCGCGCAGGTCGCGGATGTCGTCGACCGAGTTGTTCGACGCCGCGTCCATCTCGATGACGTCCATCGACGTCGCGTTCGCGATCGAGACGCACGACTCGCAGCGCCCGCACGGCGTGGTCGTCGGCCCCGACCCACTCTGACCCGCTTCGCGTGTCTCAGGGGTGCCCGCGCAGTTCAGGCAGGCGGCCAGGATCTTGGCCATCGACGTCTTGCCGGTCCCGCGCGAGCCGACGAACAGGTTGGCGTGGTGCACCTTGCCCTGGGCGACCGCGTTGGACAGGGTGCGCACGACGTGCTCCTGGCCGACGACGTCGGCGAAGGTGCGTGGGCGATGGCGACGGTACAGCGACGGGGCAGAGGACACGGCGGCCGGGCCAGTCTAGTCCCGGGGGCGGTCGCCGCCTGCGGGCGCGGACGCGACCGCCGTTACCGTGCGGCGCGATGGCTCGACTGCGCGCGGCAGGGTTGATCGGGGCCCTGTCGCTCGGGTTGTGGCTCGCCTGGGGGCACGCGTTCGCCAACTACGACGCCCTGTACTCGCTGATCTGGGGCGGCGAGCTCGCCGACGGCCACGCCCCGTCCTACGACGTCCCGCTCGCGCCGACGCCGCACCCGCTCGCCAACCTCGTCGGCCTCGCGCTCTCGCCGCTGTCGGCGCGCGTAGGCGAGGACGTGCTCGTGGTCGTCGCGTTCGTCGCGCTCGGCGCGGCCGGCTTGCTCGTCTACGCGCTCGGCGCGCGCTGGTTCGGGACCGCCGCGGGGGTCCTGGCCGCGGCCCTCTTTCTCACGCGCGAGCCGGTGCTCTCGTACGGCACGCGCGCGTACGTCGACATCCCGTACCTCGCGATCGTCCTCGGCGCGCTGCTCGTCGTCGAGCGCCGCCGCGCTCCGTTCGTCCTGCTCGCGCTCGCCGGCCTGCTGCGCCCCGAGGCGTGGCTGTTCTCGGCCGCGCTGCTGTGGTGGCGCTGGCGGACGGGCCGCTGGAGCGGGGAGCTCGCGGCGCTCGCCGCCGCCGGCCCGGTGCTCTGGCTCGCGAGCGACCTCGTCGCCACCGGGGACGCGCTGCACTCGCTGCGCGGCACGCGTGAGAACGTCGCGACGCTCGGGCGCAAGACCGGCCTGCACAACGTGCCGCTCTACCTGCCGCGGCGCGTCGGCGAGGTCGTCCGCGAGCCGGTGCTGGCGGGCGCGGTGGTCGGCGGCGCGCTGTCGCTGCGGCTGCTCGGGCGCCGCGCGCGGCTGCCCGCCGCGGCCGGGGTCCTCGCCGTCGCCGCCTTCTGCGTGCTCGCCGCGGCCGGCCTGCCGATCATCACGCGCTACACGTTCGGGATCGACACGATCCTGGTGTGCTTCTGCGGCGCCGGCGCGTTCGGCTGGCTGCTGCTCCCGCGCGCGCACCCCTGGCGCGATCGCTGGCGCGCCGCCGGTGTGGCGGTCCTCGTGCTGCTCGCGGTGTTCACCCCGTCGCAGGCCCGGCGCCTCGACCGCACGCGTGAGGCGATCGCCTTCCAGGACCGCGTCGAGGACGACCTGTGGACCGTCCCGCTGCCGCGCTGTCCGGGGCGCGGGCCGCTCGGGGCCGTCAACCACCGGCTCGTGCCGCTGCTCGCCCTGCGCGAGGACGTCGCGCCGGGCAGCGTCCGCGCGGCGCCGCTGCCGCCGGGTTTTTTGGGGACCTACGTCGAGCCGGCCAACGCGCGGGTCGCGCACGGCTTCGTGCTCGACCCGCGTGACCCGTCGCAGCACGTCGAGGCGCCGCCGCGCGATCTGCGGCCGGTCGCCGGCAACGCGTCGTGGCGGATCCTGCAGTTGTGCACGCCGCCCGTGCGCGGCGGCGAGTAGCGCCGCCGCTACGCGCCGCGGCCCTCGGGTCGTGGAGCTCCAGGCGGACGACCCACTTGACCCACTGAAAGCCGCGGCGGCCGGGGGCGACGAGGCGCACGGGCGCGCCGTGCTCGTGGCTGAGCGGCTCGCCGCCGACGTGCGTCGCCAGCAGCAGGTCGCCGGCGTCGTGCAGGGCGAAGGTCCAGCGGTAGCCGGTGTGCGAGATCACGCGGACGTGGTCGGCGCGCGCTCCGGCGCGGTCGAGCAGGGCGGCGACGCGCACGCCGCCCCAGCGCTGCGTCGAGTAGAAGCCGCCGGTGCAGTCGAGCGTCGCCACGAGCTCGTCGCCGGCGGCGAGCCCGTCGAGCGCGAGGTCGAGCGGCCGCTCGACGGCGCCGGTGACGGCGAGGCGGTAGGCGCGCGGGTCGAGCGCGCGCGGGTGGTCGGCGACCCACGAGGTCGTCGGGAAGGCGTTGCCCGCGAACGACGCGCGCTCGTAGGAGCCGGTGAAGCGCCGCCGCGCGCCCGGGCCGACGCGCCGCTGGATCTCGGCGGCGGCGAACGCCGCGGCCCCGACGCCGGCGGCGATCAGGAACTGGCGCCGGTCGGCGAGGTCGCGCCGGCGCGGCCGCTTGGCGCGCACGATCGCGTGGGCCACGACCGCGGCGACGAGCACGGCGCCCAGCGCGTCGTGCCACGCGAGCACGGTGAAGCCCGCCGGCGCCGCGTTCCCGCCCGACGACCAGACGATCCCGCTGGCCAGCGTCAGCGCGACGACGAGCGCGGCGACCAGGCCGGCGCCCGGCCGCAGCCGGCGCCGTACGCGCCGGAACTTCCACACGAGCACTCCCGCGAGACCGAGCCCGGCCGCGCCGTGGAGGGTGAAGACCCACGCCCGCGACGGCGCGCCCGCGAAGGCCGTGAGCGCGCCGGTGAAGGCCAGCAGCGCGACGAGCGTCGCCAGCCCCCAGTCCGTGCCGCGGGGGGTCATGGCACGGATGAAGTTAGTGGACCGTGCACCCTCCGTCGAAGCCGGTTCTCCGGGCGCTGGCGTCGCCGGCGACTCCGGCCCGGGCTTCCCCGCTGCGCCTGCCGGTGACCGCTTAAGGCTGCTTCCTTCCGGACCTGACCTGGTTCACGGGCCGACATCGCGCGGGACCCGGGCCATCGACGCCACCAGTCGACGTGCTGGCCCCGGAGGCCTGAGCCCCTCGGGAGGGGATTCAGCCCCGCTAGAGCGGATTGCGGGTACAGGGCACCGCTAGCGCCCCGCCTAGCACGGTCCGCTCCCCAGCCTATCGCTCGGGCGGCACGTAGACGAACGGAAGATCGTCGGCGACGTCGCGCAGCAGCGGGGCGGACGCGTCGCGCTGCGACGGCGTCAGCTCGAGCCCCTCCGGCCAGGCGATCCCGACGTCCGGATCGTCGTACTTGATGCCCTGCTCGCTGGCCGGGTCGAAGTAGCCGTCCTGCTTGTACATGACGTCCGCGATCTCGGAGAGCACGCAGAAGCCGTGCGCGAAGCCGTAGGGCGCGTAGAGCAGCCGCATGTTCTCGTCGGAGAGCTCGTAGCCCTCCCACTCGCCGTACGTCGGCGAGCCGCGGCGCAGATCTACGACGACGTCGAGGATCGCCCCGCGCCCACACCGGACGAGCTTGGCGAGCCCACGGCCGACCTGGAAATGCATGCCGCGCACGATCCCCCTGCGCGAGCGCGAGTGGTTGTCCTGGACGAACTCGCCCCGGATCCCGAGCTGCTCGAACGCGCTGCGGCGGTAGGTCTCGGCGAAGAACCCGCGCTCGTCGCCGTGCACGGCGGGCTCGATGAGGACCGGACCCTCGAGGCGGGTCTCCAGGCGGCGCACGGCGCCGGAGACTAGAGCACCCCCGGCGCGGCCAGCAGCGTCGTCCCCAGGGCTCCGAGCACGGTCGCGACGACCAGGCGCGCGGCGCGCGGGCGGTCGAGCGCCCCAGGCGCGTAGCTCACGCCGCCCTGCGCCGGCATCGAGGTCAGTCAGTCGTTTGCGGGCCGACGCGCGGCGGGCTGACGAGGCAGGTTCGCGAACTCGCGGCGCTCAGCGGCGACGCGTCTGTCCCGGACGGCGGCGTCGTGAGCCGCCCGCTCCTTGCGGCCGCGGGCGTAGGCGGCCTCGTTGCGCTTGGCGACGTCCTGCTTGGCGGCCTTCCAAGCGGCCTCACCGCGCAGGGCGGTGGATTTCTCGTTGGTCATGGAGTTCCCCTCGTTGTCGCTTCGTCTGACCGCCCCTGGGCGCGGCGCAGCCGGTCGGCGGCGCCCTGAGCGATGCGCTCGAGCTCACGCAGCCGCGAGCCGTCGGCGCGTCCCAGGTACACCCGCCGGCGGTACAGCGCCAGGCGCAGCGCGGCGTGCTCGGACTGCGCGCGCAGATCGGCGATCGGCGTCTCGCCGCTCACCGCGACGTCACCCGCGGCGCGCCGCGCGGAGCCTGTTCCGGCCGACCACTCGTGGACGGCCGGAAGGCTCTCGGCGGCGTTTCGCTAGTCGTGCCCCGCCAAGGCGCCGCCGCAGCGCGGGCACGCGGTGCGGTCACGCACGCTGTGCTCATCCCACAGCCGCAGGCAGACGCGGCAGATCATTCGCAGCATGTCGCTGCTCCTTCCATGAGGAGCAGTGCTCACGGCCCGCGTCGCGGGCGAACACGACGCTGCTTACAGCGGCGTGACGTTGACGGCCTTGGGGCCCTTGTCGCCGGCCTCGGCGTCGAAGGAGACCTTCGCGCCCTCGGCGAGCGACTTGAAGCCGCCGCCGTTGATGCCGGTGTGGTGGACGAACAGGTCCTTGCCGCTGTCGTCCGGCGTGATGAAGCCGAAGCCCTTGTCGTCGTTGAACCACTTCACGGTTCCGGTCGCCATGGCGATCCTCCTACGTCGGTGAACTGCGGACGCGGGAGACGCTTTGCGGCGACGACTGCGGGCGCTGAACACTGCTTGCTGCCGGACGCATGTCCGACGTTGATGGTTGCCACTCTATCGGCTCGGCTGGGACGAACTTGATGGCTGGGCCGGAGGTGCCGACTCACACCTGCTGTTGCGCTCCTCCTCGCGCGCCTCCAGGTGAAGCTCAGTCCAGCGCCTCAGCGGGCAGCACGTAGCGCCGTGGGGCGTGGTGTGCGCCTGCGACGCGCGAGCCGTGGAGCCCGCGGTTGGACCTCGCGGAGGCGGTCGTCTCAGGCTGACCGGCGTGGGCGGCGATCCAGCTCCTGACCGCCTCCAGGTCGGCGCCCGACGCGAGGATCGCGGCGTGCTCGATCACCTTGCCGCCCGAGGGATGGGCCCGCGAGAGGCGAGTCACCAGCGCACGGATCGTGTCGTCGTCCGCTCGGCGTGCTTGGTCGTGGCCGTCGACGGCCCGCGGGTCCGAGCCTTCCCCTTCACCTGGGCTCTCCGAGAAGATCATGGCCATCCTCCTGTGCTATCGGGTGTTCGGTCGAGTGACAACGACGAGGGAGCGGCACCGGCACGTCCACCTCGATGCGCCTGGTGGCGAGGCGCTCCACCATTGGCCGCAGCCGGCGCAGCGCGTGTGGCGAAGCAGGGAGAGCACGGCCGTTCCGAACCGGGTCGCCTCTGCGGTCGACGCCGATCTGCCCCGGTCATCGCCCTGGGGTGCGACGAGGTTGCGGAAGACCGGCGAGCGGGTGACCTGCTCGGCGATGTCGTCGGCGTCGGTCTTGCGCAGCGCATGAGCGACGCTCGGCCAGCGATCTGCGAGCGACCCGTCTCCGCGCCCGGCCACGATGCTCATGCCGCGCGTCCAGCTGAGTCTGTCGGCGATGTGCTCCAGCACCGCACCGGCGGCGCAGGCGATGCCGTCGGGGTCGAGCGCGTCGATCGCACGCCGGAGCTCGGCGTCGCGTATGGGAAGGGGCTCGCCCCGCGTCGGCCCGGTGAGCGGGACGAGGCTTATCGGGTCGGAGATGCTTGGGCCCGCGCCGTCGGGCGAGCGACACGGGTCAGGCATCAGATGATGACGCTCTGCGCCAGCGCTCGCACTTGAGATGGGGCATTCCCCGGCCCCTTTCGCCTCGGTGTCATCCTGCCCGATTGATGACAAGTAAATCTAGAATCCTTAGTCTAGCGTGAATATGCCTCGGAACGGTACGCCGACGTGGTCGTTTCTGACCAACCACGCCCAGGTGCTGCTGTGCATCGCCCACGACCCCGGCATCCGCCTGCGCGAGATCGGCGAGACGGTCGGGATCACCGAGCGCGCCGCGCACCGCATCGTCAGCGACCTCGCCGCCGCCGGCTTCCTCGCGCGTGAGCGCCAGGGCCGCCGCAACCACTACACGATCGAGTCCGACCTTCCCGTGCCCGATCCGCTCGCCCGCACGCGAAAGATCGGCGAGCTTCTCGACCTGCTCAGCCCGCGCTGAGCGGGGCGGCGCCGCTCGCTCGACAGGCGCCTGCGACGGCCCCAGGCCGTCAATGCTCCGGCGACCTCTCGGCAACCAAGACAGCGCTACGCTGGCGCGCGGGATCGGGGCTCGAAAGGAGGATGATCATCCGTAAACCCCCTTCGAGACAGCTCTGAATCCCGGAGTTTCTAGGTAACTGGGGCGCGTAGCTCAGTGGGAGAGCGCTCGCTTCACACGCGAGGACACGCACCCTAAAAGCCCCGTAAACACGGGGTTTTTGAAATCGGCCGCAGCGCTATCTTCCTTTCCCATCCCTCTTTCCCGGTTTCAAGGGGCAGAACTCGGGGTCCGGATCGACCTCCGTCGCCTCGCTCATTGCACAGCGTGAGCCGGACATGACGACGCCCTCTCAGCCCTCGACGACGGATCAAACGAGGCGCGCGAACCGGCGCCGCCCCGTGCCGAGCGCGATCCGACGGCGCCTCACAACGACTGAACTGCCGCGGACATGCTCCGGACTTCCCCCGCTTCTTCGGACACGGTTGGGCTTTCGGGGAAAGCTAGTTCTTGATCTCTGTGGTCGTGGTCAAGGCCTCGAACTGCGCGGGTGAGAGGAGCCCCGCGTGGACGCCGGACGGCTAGCCACGCACGGGGTCGCGGGCGACTCGGGACTCGAGTCAACAACGCGAGATCCTGTTCCTCCCGGGAGACGATCAACTCCTCATGGTCATCACCGGCCCGCGGCACAGGGAGCGCCGAAGCCCTCCGTCGGCTCGGCTCCGCCGCCTGAGCTACGGCTCCGACGAGATCGAGGCGACGGCCGGCTAAGCCCGGGCCGCTCATGCGGGCTATCGAGTCATCGATGTTGAAGACGGCCCGAGCTACTTGACGGCGATGAGGTCCACCCATCGGATGTCCGCATCTGTAGCGTCGCCGAAGATGTTGGGACCGCCGATCCCGGGGGCGCCGCGGGAAGTCATCAGGCGCCACGACGCCGCAGAGAAGGGGGCGACATGAGTGTCCAAGCGATCCTGCAGTCCCATCCACGGCCCCTGATCGCTGATGCGGCGACGCTCGCCAGGTGCATCGACGAGTGCGCGGTCTGCGCGGCCATGTGCACGATCTGCGCCGACGCGTCGCTGGCCGAGGAGGACATCCGCGATCTCGAGCGCTGCCTGCGACTGTGCCTCGACTGCTCCGACGCCTGCGTCGACGCCGGCCGCATCCTCAGCCGCCAGACCGATCCCGATCCCCCGACTCAGCTGACTGCGCTGGAGGCGTGTTGGACTGCGTGCCGCGCGTGCGCGCAGGAGTGCGAGCGCCACGCTCGCCACCACGAGCACTGCCGGCTGTGCGCCGAGGAGTGCCGGCGCTGCGAGCGGGCTTGCGACGAGCTCCTGGGCGAACTCCGTGAGTAGGACGGCACCGGCGCCTGGCGTTGGGCACGCCAGGTCGCCGGCGTGGCTCGGGTGACCTCAAACTGCGGTGCGCCCACCGTCGGCGGGGAGGATCGCGCCGTTGATGTAGCTCGAGCGGGGGGAGGCGAGGAAGACGATCGCCTCGGCGATCTCCTCGGGGCTGGCGGGGCGGCCGATCGGCGAGGCCTGCGCGAGCGCGTCGAGGCCGTCGCCCATCGCCGCGGTGCCCTCGGTCCGGGTGGTGCCGGCCGAGACGGCGTTGACGCGCACGCCCTGCGGGCCGTACTCGGCGGCCCATGTCTGGGTGAGCGAGACCAGCGCAGCCTTCGAGGCGCCGTAGGCGCTGGCGCCCGGCAACCCAAAGTGGGCGACCATCGTGGCGACGTTGACGATGGCGCCCTCGCCCCGCTTGGCCATCTTCGGTGCGAGCGCGGCGGTCAGGAAGAACGGCGCGCGGACGTTGGTGTCGAAGGTCGCGTCGAAGTCGTCGGGCTCGGTCTCGTGCGTCGGAGCGAACGGGAACACGCCTGCGTTGTTGACGAGGATGTCGACGTCGCCGGCCTGCTCGGCGAGGCGCTGGACGCTGTCGAGGTCGTTGAGGTCGGCGGCGATGAAGCTTGCGTGCCCACCCGCGCGGTCGATGGCGGCGACGGTCGCGGCTCCGCGCGCCTGGTCGCGTCCGGCGACGACGACCTCGGCGCCCGCCTCGGCGAGCTTGAGCGCCACCGCGCGGCCGATGCCCGACGTCGCGCCGGTGACGAGCGCGCGCTGTCCTGCGAGGTCCATGGAGGGCTCCTTCGATTCGATAATGTACTGTGCGATACAGAGAGCGTAGCAGCGCCTTGTACCATCCAGTACAGAACGATGGTGCGGCAACCGACAACCGAGAAGGGCCGGGCGACCCGTGCGCGGATCCTGCAGGCGGCGTCGCGGTTGATCGCCGAGCGGGGGGTCGACCGGGTGAGCCTGGAGGACGTCGAGCGCGAGGCGGGCGTGGGGCGCAGCCAGCTGTATCACTACTTCGACGGGCGTGATGACCTGCTGCGTGCGGTGATCGACACGACGACCGACGCGGTGCTCGGCGCGCAGGACGGCCTGCTCGACGAGCTGGACAGCCTGGAGGCCATCGACGGCTGGTTCGACGGACTTGTCGCGCTGCAGGAGCAGCGCGGTGCGCGGGGCGGCTGCCCGATCGGCTCGCTCGTGGGTCAGCTCGCCGAGCGCGACGAGGACACGCGCGCGGCGCTGGTCTCCGGCTTCGCGCGCTGGGAGGAGCCCCTCGTCGCCGGCTTGACCCGCATGCAGGAGGGTGGACGACTGCGCAGCGATG
>VAWY01000022.1:24177-29744 GCA_005888335.1 Actinomycetota bacterium | reverse complement strand
CGACTTCCCCGACGAGAGCTTCGACACCGTCACGTGCACGCTCGCGCTGTGCACGATCCCCGACGACCGCGCGGCGGTCGCCGAGGCGATGCGCGTGCTGCGTCCGGGCGGGCGCCTCGTGCTCCTCGAGCACGTCCGCAGTCCTGTGCTGCCGGTCCGCCTCGGCGAGCGCCTGCTCGAGCCGCTCTTCCTGCGCCTCGAGCACGACCACCTCACGCGCGAGCCCCTCGACCGTGTCCGCGCCGCGGGGTTCGTCGTCGAGCGGCTCGAGCGCTCCAAGCTGGGCATCGTCGAGCGGCTCACCGCGCGCAAGCCGCAATGAGCGTGTCTGAGCGGATCGACACTGACACCAAGCGCCGCGGCGGCGGAACGGGTGCCGGCCAGTCGCGCTTGATCGCAAGCGCGCGTTTGAGCCGATGTTCCACGTCCAGTCGGCGGCCAGCCGCGGATCGCACCGCGCGACCGGGTCCGTTACAGCCCGCCGTCGGTCACTGACCCGAGCCCGCCGCGCGCCCGTCGCGCACGACCCTTCGTCAGCCAGACAGCCGGCCGTCTCCTCCAAAAGCTGCCCGCCGGCGGCTACGCCCCTCGCTCGCCGACGTAGCGAAAGCCGGTGGCCTGGATGGCGCCGGCGTCGATCAGCGCCTGCTCCTCGGACTCGTCGACCACGCCACCCAGCTCGCCGTACAGGTACGGCGTCCACGCGAAGAAGCGCTCCGCGAAGTGGCGGTCGAGCTCGGCGCGCATCGCTTCGTAGCCGTGCAGGTCGGCGTGATCGGCGTCCCAGTCCGCGAGGCACTCGTCGAGCGAACGGGCGGCGGCTTCACGATCGGCCTCAGCCCGGCGTCCGAGATACCAGCGAGCCGTTTGACGATCGAAGCGATCGAACGCGTGCTCATTGACGATGAACAGCCCGCCCGGCCGCAGCAGCCGCTCGATCTTCACCACCGCCGCGTGCAGATCGCCGATGTGATGCAGCGAGCGGCTCGCGACGACCGCATCAAAGGGTCCGGGATCGGCGAAGTCCTCCAACGACACGGACTGGAAGATCTCACCCTCGGGCGCCCTCGGATCGATCGCGATGACGCCGTGCCCGAGGTCGGCCAAAGCGGCGGCGAGTCGGCCGTCCCCACAGCCGACCTCGAACACGCGTGCCGGAGAGGCCGGCAGATGCGCCTGCACGAATGCCAGGACGTTCACGTCGTCATGGAGACTTTCAGGCGCGCTTGTGGCTTGCTGCCAGCGCCCCGGGCGGGAAAGATGCCGCCCCGTTGGCGGCAAGAGCGCGGACATCGCTTGCCCTCGGGCTCGCTTTGATCACCGTCCTGATCGGGGCGACGGTCGCCTACGACCGCTCCCGGCGCGACGTGATCGCGCCCGGAGTACGGGTCGCCAACGTGGACGTCGGCGGGCTGCACGCCGCCGACGCGGAGACGAGGCTGCACGGTCAGCTGCTCCGCCGCCTGAAGCGCCCGATCGTGCTGCGTCGCGGCCACCGCCGCTTCGTGATCGTCGCGCACGATGCGGGGGCGCGTGTCGACGCCGCCGCCCTCGCGGCGGCCGCCGTCCGACGCAGCCGCCGCGGCTGGCTTGTTCCGCGGGTGGTCCGCGCCTTGGCCGGCCGGCGCGTCGACGCGAACCTTCCCGTGCACATCGCCTGGACGCGCCCGGCCATGCGGCGACTCCTCAGGCGCGTGCGGAGCGCGCTGGACCGACACGCCGTCGACGCGCGCGTCGTGCCGTCCGCCCACGGGCTGCGCAAGCTGCATGCGCACCCAGGGCGTGTCGTGCGCGCTGGGATGCTTGCCCACGAGCTGAAGGCGGCGCTCACGCGTCCCGACCCGCCGCACGCGCTCGCGGTTCCCACGCGACGCACGGCGCCGCGCACCACGCTCGCCGATCTGGCTCGCCGTGATCGCGCGTACATCATCATCGACCGCGCCGCCTTCCGGCTGCGCCTCTACATCCATCTCCGGCTCGCCCGCACCTACCCCATCGCGGTCGGCCGTCAAGGGCTCGAGACCCCCGCCGGCGTGTATGACATCCAGTGGAAAGAGGTCAACCCGCCCTGGCGGGTCCCGAACAGCCCGTGGGCCGGGGCGCTGGCTGGCAGGACCATCCCACCTGGACCGCAGGATCCGATCAAGGCGCGCTGGCTGGCTTTCAACGGCGGCGACGGCATCCACGGGACCGACGACGTCGGCTCCATCGGCAGCGCCGCCTCCCACGGCTGCATTCGCATGCTGATCCCCGACGTCATCAACCTTTACGACCGCGTGCCAGTCGGCGCGCCCGTCTACGTCGCGTAGACGGTGGACGGCCCTTCGGCGCCTCGGGTATCTATCTGCGGGTCTCCCGTTGTGGCCACGGGCCGCTGATGATTCCCGCCGCCGCCCGCGGGCACGGCGGCGACTCCGCGCGCGTGACGGTGCCGAAGGGCGGGATCCGCAAGCTCGTCGTCGGACTCAAGGGCGTGCGGATCATCGGCAGCCGGAGGAAGCGCGCCGATCTGTTCTTCCAGTTCGACCCGCCCGTGTACCGCGACTGCTCGTAGTGGCGGCCGCGGCCCGCGGTGTGCTCGGTGGCGTTCTTCGCCGCGCGCACACGTTCTCACCGAGCGCCGACGACGGCGGGATCGGTCTTCTCTGCCTGCTCCCGCCCTTGGCGTCCGGGCGACCTGGATTGGTCGCTTGGCTCATGCCGACGGCTCCTGCTCGCGGCGCGGGAGGCGCAGGCGCTTGAGGGCGACCGCGTTGAGGGCGACGATGACACTCGAGCCGGACATCGAGATGGCGCCGATCTCGGGCCGCAGCACGAAGCCGAGCGGCTCGAAGACGCCGGCCGCGACGGGGAGGGCGAGTGAGTTGTAGCCGACCGCCCAGGCGAGGTTCTGGCGCATCTTGCGACGGGTGCCGCGGCTGATCGTGGTCGCCGTGGCGACGTCAAGGGGGTCGGAGCGCATGAGCACGACGTCGGCGGTCTCGACGGCGACATCGGTGCCGGCGCCGATCGCGATGCCGACGTCGGCCTGGGCGAGCGCGGGGGCGTCGTTGACGCCGTCGCCGACCATGGCGACCTTGCGGCCCTCGCGCTGGAGCTCGATGATCTTGGCGGCCTTGTCGGCGGGCAGCACCTCGGCGATGACCTCGTCGATGCCGAGCTCGACGGCGATCCGCTCGGCTGTCGTGCGGCTGTCGCCCGAGAGCATGACGGGCCGCACGCCGAGCTCCTTGAGGGCGCGGATCGCCTCGGCGGCCGTGTCACGCGGCGCGTCGGCGATGGCGATGACCGCCGCCGGGCGCCCGTCGAGCGCGACCTGGACCGTCGTGCGTCCCTCGCCGGCCAGCTCGGCCGCGCGGGCGGCGAGCCCATCGAGCGAGACGCCCTCGCGCTCGAGCAGCCGGGCGTTGCCGATGGCCAGCCGGCGCCCCGCCACCGTGGCGAGCGCGCCGAGACCGGGCACGGCCTCGAACGACTCGGCCAGCGGCAGCTCGAGCGCGCGCTCCCGGGCGGCGCGGACGACCGCCTCGCCGAGCGGGTGCTCGCTCTCGCGCTCGGCGGCGGCGACCACGCGCAGGATCTCGTTCTCGTCGATGCCGTCCGCGGTCGCGATCGAGACGACCTCGGGCTCCCCGCGCGTCAGCGTCCCGGTTTTGTCGAGCACGACGGTGTCCAGCGACGCGGCCTGCTCGAGCGCCATGGCGTGCTTGAACAGGATGCCCCGCTTGGCGCCCAGCCCGGCGCCGACCATGATCGCCGTCGGCGTGGCGAGCCCGAGCGCGTCCGGGCACGTGATCACCACGACGGTGATCGCGAACAGCAGCGCGTCCTGAACGTCGCGGCCGACGACGAAGGACCAGATGGCGAACGTCAGCACGCCGCCGACAAGCGCCACGAGCACGAGCCAGAAGGCGGCGCGGTCGGCGAGTCTTTGGCCGGGCGCCTTGGAGTTCTGCGCCCCTTGGACGAGCTGGACGATCTGCGCCAGCGCGGTGTCCGAGCCGACCGCGGTCGCGCGGGCTCGCAGCGTGCCGTTCTTGTTGATCGTCGCGCCGATCAGCTTCTCGCCGGGCGCCTTGTGGACGGGCAGGCTCTCACCGGTGACGGTGGACTCGTCGACCTCGCTCTCGCCCTCCTCGACCACCGCGTCGACCGGGACCTTCGAGCCCGGTCGCACGAGCAGCAGGTCGCCGACGACGACCTCGGCGGTCGGCACCTCGACCGGCTCGCCGTCGCGCACCACGACGGCCATCGGCGGCGCGAGGTCGAGCAGGGCGCGGATCGCGTCGTTGGCGCCGCCGCGCGCGCGCATCTCGAACCAGTGGCCGAGCAGCACGAAGGTGGCCAGCATTGCCGCGGCCTCGTAGAAGACGTCGCCGTCGATGAAGAAGGTCGCCGCCACCGAGTACGTCCACCCCACGCCGATCGCCACGGCGACGAGGACCATCATGTCCAGCGTCCGCGCCCGCAGCGCGGCCACCGCGCCCGTGAAGAAGATCGACGACGCGTAGACGACGACCGGGAGGCTCAACAGCAGCTCCCAGACCTCGCGTTTGATGCCGAACGGCGTCGCCAGCTCGGACCCGAAGAGGTTCTTGCCGACGTCCGACCACGCGACGATGGGCAGCGTGAAGACGAGCGCAACCAGGAACCGGTTGCGCATGTCGCGGACCATCGCCTCCATCGACATCCCGGCATGGCCGCCGTGGCCATGGCCGTGCGCCTCGTCGGCACGCCGCACCGCCGCGTCGTCGTGCGGGCCGTGGTCCGGCGCGACCAGCGGATCGCAGACATGTCCCGGCACCGACTGGCCGGCGCAGTGATAGCCGCACTCCTCGACCCACGCCCGCAGCTCCGCGATCGAGGTCCGCTCGGGATCGAAGCTGACCGACGCCGTCTGGGCGACAGGGTTGGCCTCGACGGCAAGCACGCCCGGACGCCCGCCGAGCACGCGCTCGACGACCGACTTCTCCGACGCGTAGTGCAGCCCGCCGACGTGCAGGACGATCGACTCGCGTGAGGGTGTGGCGACGCTCATGGCCGTAGCCTGCGATACCCCCTATGGGTATGTCAAGCCCGGTTCAGCACCGAGTGACGTACCGCACATGGATGGTGGCGACGATGCGGGTCGCCCGCTGACGATCAGGCTGGCGCCGGCGCAGGCCGATCGCCACGCCGCGCATGAGCGTCGCGGAATCGCCGGCGGTCTCCGCCATAGAGATGGGGTCCCGGTACCCATGGCCTCAACCTCTCTGGGTGAAGCGCTCCGGACCCCGCGCGAACTCTCCCGCGCACTCGAGCGTGCAGAAGAAATAGGCCGTGCCGTCGTACATGAGCCGTCCGGCCGCGCGCTCAGGGTCGACGGCCATATGGCAGACGGGGTCGATGGCGAGCTGCGCCTCGGTCGCCTGGCCGATCCGGACGGCGGCGACGAGCTCGACCGGCTCGCGGACGTTGCGCAGGTCGCGGCGGCCGCGGGACTCGTAGACCACCCCTTCGGGCGCGGGCGCGAGCGCGGCGGTGTGGGCGGTGAGCAGCACCTCGCCGCCGACGGCGGCGGCCGAGAC
>VAWY01000022.1:17706-24127 GCA_005888335.1 Actinomycetota bacterium | reverse complement strand
TGTCGCCGACGATTCGTAGCCCGAGCAGGATCGCCTGCCCCGGGTCGGGGATGCGGAGCATGAGCGCGTCGCCGATGCTCTTGATGTGCGCGCCGTCGCAGGCGGGCAGTTCGGCCTTGACGGCGTCGCTGAAGTCGGCGGCGAGCGTTGCCGCCTGCTCGTCGCCATGCGCTTCGGTCAGCGCGGTGAAGCCGGCGATGTCGGCGAACAGGAATGTGGCGGCGCTCGACGCGGGCGCGCTCTCGGTGGGCGTCGCCATCGAGTCGACGCTACCTGCTGGCGCGCGTCAGGTCGCGAGGAGGCCGTGCTCGGCGGCGATGCGCTCGAGGTCGGAGGGAGTGCCCGCCATGATCGCGCGGGCCTGCGCGGTCACCAGCTCGACCGGCCAGTCCCACCAGGCGGCGCGCAGCAGCCGGGCGACGTCGTCGTCGTCGAAGCGGCGGCGGACGACGCGCGCCGGGTTGCCGGCCACGACGGCGTAGGGCGGCACGTCGGCGGCGACGACGCTCGCCGCGGCGACGACCGCCTCATGGCCGATCGTGACTCCCGGGAGGACCAGGGCCTCATAACCGATCCAGACGTCGTGGCCGACGACGGTGTCGCCCCGGCTGCGGGCCGCCATCACCAGGTCCATCGTCCGCTCCGCCCACGGCGCGCCGAAGATCCCGAAGGGCAACGTCGAGGGCCCGAGGTCGGCGTGGTTGGCGCCCGGCAGGAGAAAGCGCGCGCCCGACGCGATCGCGCAGAACCGCCCGATGATCAGTCGCTCGGGACCGTAGGCGTAGAGGACCGCGTCGCGCTCGAACGCCAGCGGGTCGCCGGGTCGTCGTAGTACGTGTACTCGCCGACCTCGACGTTCGGGTGACGGACCAGCGGCTTGAGGAAGACGACCCGCTGCTGGCCCGCCACGGGCGCCGGTCGCCACGCGCGCCAGCCTATGGCCGGGAGCGGCGACCGCGCGCGCCGGGCATGCCGACGCGCGCGGTTCCTTCTTACGGCAGCGTTTGGTGGGGGTGGAGCTGGACCGAGGTGGGCTGCTAGTGGGCCGAGCGGAAGCGGCGCAGACGCAGCGCGTTGCTGACGACCGACACGCTGGAGAAGACCATCGCCAGGCTGGCGATGACCGGGTTGAGCAGGCCGATCGCGGCGAGCGGGATCGCGGCGACGTTGTAGCCGAAGGCCCACGCCAGGTTCTGCTTGATCGTGCGCAGCGTCGCGCGGCTGAGGCGGATCGCGTCGGCGGCGGCACGCAGGTCGCCGGAGACCAGGGTGAGGTCGGAGGCCTCGATGGCGACATCCGTCCCGGTGCCGATCGACAGGCCCAGGTCCGCGGCCGCCAGGGCGGGCGCGTCGTTGACGCCGTCGCCGACCATGGCCACGATGCGGCCCTCCGCCTGGAGGCGGCGGATGACATCGGCCTTGTCAGGCGGCAGGACCTCGGCGATGACCTCGTCGATGCCGACCTCCGCGGCGACCGCCTGCGCGGTCGTCTCGTTGTCGCCGGTGAGCAGCACGGGTCGCAACCCGAGCGCCTTCAGCGAGGCGACGGCCTGCGCCGAGGTGTCCTTGACGGTGTCGGCGACGACGAACACCGCGGCCGCATGACCGTCCCAGCCGGCGGCGATGGCGGTCTGCCCGCGCGACTCGGCGGCGCGGCGGGCGGCGTCCAGGTCGGCGGGCAGGTGCATCGCCCAGTCGGCGAGCAGCGCGGGGCGCCCGACGACGAGCGCGTGCCCGTCGATGATGCCCTCGACGCCCAGGCCCTCGCGGTTGGCGAATCCCTCGACGGCGGGCAGCGGCCCGTCGGCCGCGGCGGCCTTGGCGATCGCCTGAGCGATCGGGTGCTCGGAGGCGTCCTCCAGCGCGCCGACCAGCCGCAGCGCCTCGTCGCGCTCGACACCGTCGGCGACCACGACGTCGACGAGGCTCATCTTGCCGGTCGTCACGGTGCCGGTCTTGTCGAGCACGATCGTGTCGACACGGCGCGTGGACTCCAGGACCTCCGGGCCCTTGATGAGCAGCCCGAGCTGGGCGCCGCGGCCGGTGCCGACCATCAGCGCGGTCGGCGTCGCCAGCCCGAGCGCGCACGGGCAGGCGATGATGAGCACCGCCACCGCCGCGGTGAAGGCGAAGCTCGCGGTCTCGCCCGTCCCCAGCCAGAAGCCGAGCGTCGCAATCGACAGAGCGATCACGACCGGGACGAAGACGCCGGAGATGCGGTCGGCCAGGCGCTGGACCGGAGCCTTGCCGGTCTGGGCGTCCTCGACCAGGCGGGCGATCTGGGCCAGCGCGGTGTCGGCGCCGACCTTGGTCGCGCGGACGATCAGCCGGCCGCCGGCGTTGACCGTCGCGCCGGCGACGGCGGAACCCGGAGAGACCTCGACGGGCACCGACTCGCCGGTGAGCATGCTCATGTCCACGGCGCTGGCACCCTGCTCGAGGACGCCGTCGGTGGCGATCTTCTCGCCGGGGCGGACGACGAAGCGGTCGCCGACGCTCAGCCGCTCGACGGGCACGCGGCGCTCGGAGCCGTCGGCGTCGAGGATGGCGACGTCCTTGGCGCCGAGCTCGAGCAGCGCCTTCAGCGCGGCGCCCGCGCGGCGCTTGGCCTTGGCCTCGAAGTAGCGGCCGGCGAGCAAGAACGTGGTGACGATGCCCGCCGTCTCGAGGTAGATCTGGTCGGCGCCCTCGCCCGGCTGGGGGATGACGTCGAAGGCCATGCGCATGTCGTTCATGCCGGCGTCGCCGATGAACAGCGCGTACAGCGACCACAGCCACGCGGCGAGCGTGCCGACCGACACGAGCGTGTCCATGGTCGCCGCGCCGTGCCGCAGGTTGACCCACGCCGCCTGGTGGAACGGCCACGCCGCCCACAGCACGACCGGCGTCACCAGGTTCAGCGACAGCCACTGGAAGTTGTCGAACTGCAGCGCCGGGATCATCGACAGCAGCAGCGCCGGGACCGACAGCAGCGCCGAGATGATGAGCCGCCGCCGAAGCGGGGCGGTCTCGTCGGCCTCGGCGGGCGCCTCGGCCGTCGGGCGCTCGGTCGCCGGCAGCGTCGCGCTGTAGCCGGCGGCCTCGACGGCCTCGACGAGCCGCTCGGGGGCCACCGCGCCCGGGTCGAACTCGACGCGGGCCTTCTCGGTGGCGTAGTTGACGCTCGCGGTGACGCCGTCGAGCTTGTTGAGCCTGCGCTCGATCCGGTTGGCGCACGAGGCGCACGTCATGCCGCCGATCGGCAGCTCGACGTGCTCGGTCGTGATGGCGCTCATCGCGAGGCCTCCTGGGTGAACGCCGCTGTGTGGACACGGCCGTCGGTCTCGAATTGCAGGAACAGGCGGTACGTGCCCGCGGTCGGGAACTCGGCCATGAACCGCAGGCTGTTCTCGTCGGGGTGCACGTGCAGGAAGGCGAGATCGCCCTGGCGCAGCGCGACGAGATGGCCCTTCGCGCCCAGGTAGTCCTGGACGGCGACGCGCTGACCGTTCCGCGTCACCGTGAACGCGAGCTCGGACTCCGAGCCGGCCCGCGTGGCGCGCTCGGTCAACGTCACCTTCAGGCCGTCGGCCGTGGCGCTCCTGGCCGGGGCGGGCAACTCGCGCGAGCGGACCGTCCCGTCGACCGTCACCTCGTCGGCGAGCGTGTGGGGCTTGCCGTCGACCGAGAAGTCGGCGAAGACGCGGTACGACCCGGCGTCGCGCAACGTCACCGGGACCGACCAGCTGCCGTCGGCGCGCTGGGTCGGGTGCAGGTGCTGAAAGCCCGTCATGTCGCGCCGGACGACGATGAAGTGCATCCGCTTGGTGTGCTCGACGTCGAAGTCGCGCACGGTCCGGCCGCGGCGGTCGACGACACGGAAGGCGAGGTTGAAGCGCCGCCCGGGCGCCGCGGTGGTGCGCGCGAGCCTGAGGGTCAGGCCGTTGTCGCTGACGGCCAGGCCACGGACCGCCTGCGGCGTCATCTTCTCGCCCGCGTGGTCGCCGGCGCCCATGCCCATGCCGTCCCTGGCGGTCGCCCGGGGCTCGTCGTGCAGCGGGCCGACGGCGCTGCCCGCCAGGGCAGCGCCGCCGAACAGCACGACGAGGCCGGCCGCGAAGCCGGCGAGCTTGGCGACGGTGTTCATGCCGTCACCCGCTGGGCCGCGGCGTGGCCGTGCGCGTGGCACGAGTACTCCTCGCGGCGCACCAGCATCGCGCCGAGCATGCTCGCGAGCATCGCGACGTGCTCGATGACCAGCAGCGCGCCGATGTCGGTGACCAGCTCCGCGCCCAGCAGGCCGATGACGCCGAAGGTCGGCAGGAACATCGACGCCGACATCTCCGCGTTGGCCCGCCAGCCGTGCCCGCGATAGGCCATCCAGCCGACCATCGGGACGGTCATCGTGACCGCCATGCCAAGGAGCATCAGGGCGGGCGAGTCGTCGTTGAGGGCCGACCAGCTCGTGCCCATCGCGTTCAGCGCCCAGCCGGCGGGCACGCCGAGCACGGCCATGCCGAGGAACATCGCGATGACCATCTCGACGTAGTGGCGCCCGAAGCGCCGGGTCGAGGCGCTCACGCGATCACCGCCGCGTAGCCGGCCTCGGCGACGGCGGCGACGATCGCGCCGTCGTCGAGGTCCGCTCCGGTGACGGTCAGTCGGCCGGAAGCCAGGTCGACGTCAACGCTCGTGACGCCGTCGACCTCGCCGACCTCCTCGCGCACGGAGATGACGCAGTGCTCGCAGGTCATGCCCTGGACGGTGTAGTGGCGTGGATCGGCGGAAGTTGTTGTTGTCGTGCCCATGAGGGATCTCCTGTTGAATACGGGGTGGGGGTATGAACCTTCCCGCCGAGCGTAGTACCCCCGAGGGGTATCGTTGTGTGATGGTCGTCTCGTTGCCGAGTCGACGACTCGTGCCGCGCCACCCAACATGGGTGTACCCCCGTGGGGTATAATCGACCCGAACTCTCCGACTCCGAGGACTTCCCCATGCCCGCCAGCTCACCGTCGACCACGCGCGGCTACACCGCGACAAAGGATCAGCTGCTCACCCGCCTGCGCCGTATCGAAGGCCAGGTCCGCGGGGTCGAGGGCATGGTCGAAGACGAGCGCTACTGCATCGACGTCCTGACCCAGATCTCGGCGATTCAAGCCGCGCTCGACAAGGTCGCCCTGGGCCTGCTCGACGACCACGCGCGTCACTGCGTCATGGGCGCCGCCGACGACGAGCGCGCCGACAAGACCGACGAGCTCATGGCCGCCGTCGGCCGGCTCATGCGCCGCGGCTAGCGGCCACGACCCGCTACAGCCCTCCGCGGATGAGCAGTCGCCTCGCCGAGAAAGAGCGCCGACGTGCCCGACGCAAGGCACGTGACGAAGAGCTCGACCGCGACCGACGACAGCGCGTCGCACTCGCCGCCGGCGTGTGCGGCGGCTGGCCGATCGGAGCCGGCGCGCCTCGCGATCGCGCGCGTATGGCCCGCGAAGAGTTCTCGAACGCGTACGCCGCGGCGGCGAGCTTGACCGGCGTGTCGGGCATGGCGCCCACGACTGCGCCGATGCCAAGCGCGCCCGCTTGGAGCGCGATGTCCTTCATGCGGGACGGACCTTCGCCATGCGCCTCCAGCCGCTCGGCCACGTAGCGCTCGTGCTCCTTGGTTTGGACCAGGTGCGCGGTGTAGGTCGCCGCGATCTCGCTGTCTCCGGCGACGCTTCTGCCGGCCTCGAGGAGCCTGATCGCCTGCTTCTCCACGGCGTGAGCGCTGACAAGGCCCTTCACGAGCTGCTCTTTGATGTCGGTGCCCCCTGGAGACCTCCTGTTCGCGGTATCGAGCCGTTGCTCTGGACTACCGTCAAAAACGCTGCTCCGACCCGTCGCAAGTACGTCGACGGACGCGCCTGACCTGCGCGCCGCACACGACAGTCGCGATGGCGACCAGCAGACACGCTCCTGCGGCGACCGGCGTCCACGCGCGGGCGAACAAGGTACGCGGGCGTCCGCGGGCGGGCGTGGCGGGCGGCCGCGAGAGAGCGTAAACGCGCCAGCGGCTCCGCGCGCGTCGAGAAGTGCATGACAGTCATGCGGTTCTTGACGCGTGCGACCGGGGCGAGCGCCAACGCGCCCGCGGCGCGGCGAGCGTCAAGAACAGATCCGCTATGGATCCGTTCTTGACACACGCGAGAAGGGGAGCGACCGCGCAGCGCGCGACACGCAACGAGCACGGCGCGCGATCCATGGGTACCCGGTCGTCCGCGCGACCGCGAAGCTCATGGCGGCGTACATCCCGAGCGGGAACACCGTCGCCCATCGCCGCGCGTCATAGCGGGCGAAGGCGGTGTAGCTCGCCCACGATCAGCAGGGGCAGCCACGCGATCGCAAGCCCCCACAGCACGAGCGACGCGTTCCGAAGCGGGGCGTGCAACACCGCCAGCACGCC
>VAWY01000022.1:0-17657 GCA_005888335.1 Actinomycetota bacterium | reverse complement strand
GCCCCTCCAGACCTCAATCGGGTGGAAGGACGCAAGCGCGAAGACGTACAGGCCAACTCCAGCGACGAGCGCGATGGCGCCGGCCGCCGCCAGCCACGCGGCGCCAAACGCGCCGCCGAGCGTCGCGCAGAGCACCGCGATGCCCTCGGTGGAGACGCCGATGAGAAACACCTCGCCGGACGCCGACTGTCGCCACCAACGCAGGACGGCCACCATGAGCGGCGGCCACGTCGCCGCCGCGCACGCCAGCAGGACTGCGGCTGCCGCGGGCCAGCCCTGCATCGCCAGCCGCGTCCCGAGCACGGACGTACCGGCCACGGCTGTCAACGAGCCGACTGCTCTCGCCTCGCGTCTCATCCGGGCGCGATCGCAGGCCGCACGTACGGCCAATGCCACGGCCGACGCCGTCCACAACGCGCTGGCGATACCCATCAAGGCGATGGAAGCCGTGTGCAGGCCGTCATCCCAAAGCACCGCGGAGACGATCCCGGTAGCCATCACCGTCGCGCCCCAGCTCGGACCGACCGTTCTGATCATCGCGCGTACCGGATTCGGCGCGGCGCAGGCGTGGGCGTCCCCGGCTCCGCGCGCAGTCTGGCCAGGCGGCCTTCGGCGATGCAGCGGCTCAGCGGCTCGGCGTGGCGGGCGAGCATCCCGGTGCCTTCGCGCGACGACGTAGCTCCCGACGCGCCGTTTGGCTTTCGAGCGTCCAGCTCCGTGTCGCGTCTCAGCAAAGCGAGTCGCACCGCGGTGGCAGGGGGTGAGCGGCTCATCCTCTCGCGTTCCACAGCCCCGACTACCAACGCCAGCGATGCGCCACGGTAGGAGCGGTCTTCCGTCAGACCAAGGCGGCTCACCAACGGACCAGGACCCCCGTTGGGAGAACGCCCGGCGGCGCCTGTTCAGCGTTCCAGGTCGCGCGCCGTGACGGCGCCGCGCTCGAAGCCCAGCTCGACGAGGCGCACGCGCTTGGCGTTCTGCGGAACGTCCGCGATGTCGAACCGCTGGAAGAGGGCGCGCAGATGCGTCTTGACGGCATCCACGCTGATGTAGAGCTCGTCGGCGATCTCGGCGTTGCTCGCTGGCCTCGTGAACGCGCCGCCGTCCCGGTAGGGCCGACAGAGCGCCACGAGGACGCGGCGCTGCGCATCCGAGAGCGCCGGCGGGGACGGCGCACTGGCCAGCTCGGTGGATGCGACGCTGTAGCCCGGCGCCCGATAGGCGATGTCGATCGCCCCCAGACGCAGGATGTCAGCGTCGTGCAGCCTCCTCCGCCCCGCGACGCGCTCGCCGTTCACGAAGGTGCCGTTGCGCGAGAGACCGTCGTCCTCGACCGTCCAATCCCCGCCCAGGCGCTCGAGGCGCGCATGAACTCCCGAGACTCGCCGGTCCCACGACAGGCAGATGTCACAGGCAGCTGCGCGCCCCAGTGCCAGCGAGTGACGATCGTTCGGAAGCGCCACGATCGTCTGGGCGCCGCGCTCATCGCGGAAGAGCAGGTAAGGCAGCCCGCGACGATCGGCCTCGACCTGCTGCTTGACGTCGGCCGGCGAAGCCCCGTGGGGGCTGAGCAGCGGATGCGGGAGGGACATCGGCAACGATTCTCGCGAGGCGTCGACACCCGGACAAAGTCCCAAGATTTGGCGGCCCTCCGCGACGAGCGCGGCGGGCGAAGGTAGTGGTCTTTGCGCCCTAGGGTGGGTAGCCGCGGATCGTCGACGACCGGAACATGCGCTGCAAGCACAGGCTTTCCAAAGGACGGAGACGCAAGCATGTTCAAGAACAAGATCCGCACCGCCGCCGTAGGCATCGCAGCCGCCGCCGCTGCGATCGGCGCGCTGAGCCCGGCCGGCACGGCGTGGGCCATGAACGGCCCGGTCCCCGGCTGCGCCTTCCAGACCACCAACGGGCACTACCTGACCGCGGTCGGTGGCGGCGGGCGCACGACGGACGTCATCCACACCGATGCCGTGAACATCGGGTCGTGGGAGAAGTTCACGCTCATCGACTCGGGCGACGGAAGCCCGAACATCCACTACGGCGTCCAGACGGTCAACGGGCACCTCCTCACCGCCGTGAGTGGCGGCGGGCGCATCACCGACGTCATCCACTCCGATGCCACGCAGCTGCTCGCCTGGGAGAAGCTCACCCTGATCTCACTCGGCAACGGCGTGTACGCGATCCAGACCATCGACGGGCACTACCTCACCGCCGTGGGCGGCGGCGGACGGACCACCGACACGATCCACTCGGATGCCACGCGCGTCGGCTCGTGGGAGCAGTTCCGCGTCAGCTGCGGTCACTAAACAGCGCGTAGCCAGGACTGAACGGCGGGTCCCAGGTTCGCACCTGGGCCCGCGTCGGCGTTTAAGGCGGCGCCCATTACGAGCGCGCGTCGACGACCTGGCGCAGGTCGCGGGTGCGGCAGCCGACGTCGCGCTCCAACAGGTCCGGGTCGCCGGTGAACAGTGTTGCGTCGCGGGCCGCGGCAGTGGCGACCGCAAAGCAGTCTGCGAACGCGATGGGGTGCGCGGCCTTGATGTGCGCGGCCGCCAACGCACGCTCGGCGCTGACGTCGTCGAGGGCGACCGCCGCGCGCAACCGGCGGACGACGAGCGCGGCCTCGGCCGCTCCGTGGCGTCGCTCGAGCTGGTAGGCGACCTCGCCGACGTTCAGCCAGCTCATCCACGGCCGCTCGGCCTCGAAGGCGTCCTGCACGGCGGCCGCTGCCGGCTCGTCACCGTCCAGCCACGCCAGCACCGCCCACGAGTCGAGGCAGACGCTCACCGCGGCTCTCGCGCGCGGTCGGCAAGCAGCGCGGCCGCCATCCCGCTCGCGTCGTAGCGGCCGCGCAGGCCGCGCGTGGCAGCCGCGCCGGCGGCCATGACACGGACCGCCTCGCCGTCACGCTCGAACTCGACCTCCGCGCCCGGCTGGAGCCCGAGCTCGTCGCGCATCGCCTTCGGGATGACGACCTGTCCCTTCGCCCCCACACGCTGAGTCATACTTGCAGTATGACCGGCGATGGGCTGCAGCACAGGAACAGCTGCACGCCATGACGCGAGAGCTCGAGCGGCTGCGCGGCGTGGGCGCCGAGCGCGTCGAGCGGCTCGACGGTGAGGGGCACCGCCGCGCAGGTTGACACGGCCGCACGACGAAGCGGCCGACGAAATCCGCAACGTGCGGCCGGGCGCGACCCACCGCCGGCGGCGGGTGCGGTATTGGTGGGCCCGTGAGCTTTGAGCAGGCGCTCGACCGCGGCGACCTCGACACCGCCCGCGCGGTGCTCGACGAGCTGGCCGAGCTGCCCGGTCACGGCGACCTCTACCTGCCCGAGTGCTACGGCGACCTCGCGCAGCGCTTCGCCGACCAGCGCCGCTACGACGACGCGATCGCCGCCCAGCAGCGCGCCATCGACACCGGCTGGCGCGGCCGGCCCGATCTGCGCTCGGACATCGCCGAGTTCCACCTGCGCGCCGGCCGGGGCGACGAGGCGGCGCGCCTGTGGGCTCAGCTGAAGGCCGAGACGCCCGACGACGTCTGGCTCTACAACGCCGCCGGGCTCTCCTATCGCGAGCAAGGCGACGACGAGCGCGCGCTGCCGTGGTTGACGAAGGGCATCGAGCTGGCGATGCGCGACGACGACCCCGAGGGCATCGTCGCCCAGCTCTCCGACGCGCGCCGCGCGAGTCTTGCGGCCCTCGGCCGGCCGCTCGACGACCTCGAGCGCGACGTCGACGCGTTCCTCGAACGCTGGCAGGAGCACGAACGCCAACGCCGCGCAGACGCCCGGCGCCGCGCCGCAGAGATCGACGCCGCCGCCGACGCCTGGCTGCGCGAGTCGCGCCCGACCGAAGAGATCGCCGTCGCGCTGGCCTGGTTTCCCGCCGGCGACTACGAGCGCGCGCTCGAGCGCTGGCCAAGCCTCGCCGAGGACTGGGCCGACGTCCCGCATCCCGACTACTGCCGGCGCATCGAGGGCCACCTCAAATGGCTGCGCGCCGGCGGCGCCCCCGTCCGCGCGGTCGCGCCGATCGAGCTCGACAGCTACCTGCCGTGGTGCGAGGAGCGCGCCGAGGACCCCGAGGAGGCACGCGCCGCCTACGCGGCTGACGCCTTCCGCCGCGGGCAGGCCATCGCCTGGCCGCCCGGCCGCAACGAACGCTGCTGGTGCGGCTCCGAGCGCAAGTACAAGAAGTGCTGCGGACCGGTCGACGCGGCCGCGATGCACGGCGCATCCGCCGGCTGAACACCACGCGCCGCCCCTTGGGGCCCCGTCCGTCCGCTCTTGCGGTGAGCATGCCGACCATGCTTCCCACCGTCCAAGAGCTTCGCGTTCCGCGCGCGCAGCGCGCGCGAGCCGAGGCCATCTTCGCGCTCACAGACGCCTTCTGCCTGACGTCGCTCGACGCCGAGTACGCCGTCCTGTGCCGGCGCCTCGTCGCCCGCCTGGCGCGCAAGCGGCCATCGCCCTTGGAGCGCGGGCAGGTTCGCACCTGGGCGGGCGGGGTCGTCTACGTGGTCGGGCGATTGAACTTCCTCTTCGACCGCGCGCAGAACCCTCACGTGACCGCCGACGAGCTCGCCAATGGCATGGGAGTCGCCAAGAGCACGATGTCCGCCAAGGCCGGCCAGATCTGCTCCGTGCTCGCGCTCGGAGTGTTCGAGCCCGAGCTGTCCCGCGCCGAACTCATCGAGGACAACCCGCTTGCCTGGCTGGTCGCGGTCAACGGACTGGTCGTCGACGCCCGCATGCTGCCAGCCGAGTTGCAGCGCGCGGCGCACGCGCAGGGACTGATCCCGTTCGTCGCCGCCGACGCGGCCTGAAGTCGACAGGCCCGCGCGCAACCGTGCCTGTCTCGCGCTCGCGCGCAAGCTGCTCAAGCGCGGCTTCCACACCTTGCGCGAGCTCGGCGACGACGCTCTGCAGCCCGCCTGATCGCTCCCGGTGCGCGCCCAGCCCTCTATCACTCCGATGCACCGCGGCCGGCTCCCCGCATGCCACTGCCGCCACCGCTGGGTGGACGGCCTCTAAAGACCGAGCGGCCGCAACGCCTCGCAGCGTCGTGCTCGGACGGCGACCGGCCAGCAGTTCCGCCGTCGCAAAGAGCGGCTGCGGCGGTTGGCGGCGGCGATCGAGCCGATCCGCCGGCTGTGGGACCACGAGCCCGTCGCTGTGACTCCGCGGCGATCAACAAGGAGTGAACGATGACGCCGATCAACTACGTCGAGCCGCCGGACATCCCGGCGGGGATGACCATCCGCCAGTGGCGTGCTCAGCGGTGGGCTGGAGAGCGCGACGAACGGGTCCGGCCCGTGCGAGCGCTGCGCCGCCGACTTCGCGCTGTCGCGCTGCCGTGACCGTTACCGCTCTCTTACGGCGAATCTCAACGGGGTTTTGACCCCGGCAGTCCACGCGGCCAACCGCAAGGAGGCTTCCCTGTTTGCGCCCCAACGTCGTCTCCCGCCCGGCAACTTGGCGGCGAGCGCCGAGATCGACGCCGTGCCGCGGGGCGTGGACAAGGCGGGTGGCCAAAGTGGGCCGCCCTTTCGTGCGCTCATCCCGCCTTTCCACGTGCGGGTGGCTGAGCGCGACGGCCTGCGGGTCGTCGAGGTCGAGGGTGAGATCGACATCCTGACCGCCCCAAGGCTGGCTGTCGCGCTCGGCGACCACGACGGGCGCGCCGAGGCGCTCGTGCTGGGCCTCGCCAAGGTCCCGTTCGTTTCGTCCAGCGGCCTGCGACTCATCGTCGCCTCTCACCGGGGGCTGTCGCGGCGTCGCGGCCTGGCGCTCGCCGGCGTGCAGTCGAACGTCGCACATGTGCTCGAGATCGTCGGCCTGGCCAGCGCGCTGCTCATGGCGGCGGACGTCCCGGCGGCGATCAGGCTGCTGGCCGAACGTGATGACTGATGCGCGCCCTGCCATGCGCCAGCGTGAGTTGGTCATCGCCTCACTGCTCGCCGAGGCCAACCGCGGAGACGTCTACCCCAACCGCGGCCGGAGATCGATCTCGGCGCTCAGCCGCCGGTCGCCCGGCGGCGAAAGGCGGCTGGCATGAGTGGGCCGGCTGACCCGCGCGGCCGCGTAGCGGCGGTCGGGTCGCATCAGTCCGGTCGGAGCCCGTGCAGCACGAGGTCGACGTAGCGGCGGACTCGGTCGGGGGAGAGCTCGGGCGCCGCGGCGACGCCCGCGAGCATCCGTAGGACGACGAGCAGGTCGAGAGCGTCGACGTCGGGGCGGAGCTCGCCGGTGCGGTGCGCGCGCTCGACGAGTGGTGTGACGATCTCGATCGCCGGCTCGCGCAGCTGAGCTCGCAGCTCGGTCGCCGACGGGTAGTGCTCGAGCGCGTCGGCGAGGCCGCGGTGCTCGACTTGCAGGCGGACGGCCTCGTGCACGAAGGTGGCGAGCGCATCGCCGCTCTCGTGGGTCATGAGCGCGCGGTCGCGAGCGGTCACGAGTGGCTCCAGCACCGCCTCCAGGACGGCGACGATCAGGTGGTCCTTGGTCGGAAAGTGGCGATAGAGGGTCGCGACGTTCACGCCGGCGTGATCCGCGATGGCGTTCACGCTCACGCCGAGCCCTTGCTCGCGGAAGGCGCGCGCCGCCGCCTCGATCAGCCGGGACCGGTTGCGGGCGGCGTCCTTGCGGGGCGCTCGCTGGACGGGGGGGTCGGCCATCCCCTGAACCATAACGCAGCGATGACTGCGGTTTGTGGTACGCTGCCTTTCTCGAAACGCAGTTACCACTTCGCTTAGGGAGAACAATGAGCTCCAGCACCGCCCGCCAAGCACCCGGCCGCACGCTGCTGATCCTGGGCGTCGGCACCCTCGCCTTCGTCCTGGCGCAGACGACGGTCATCCCGGCGCTGGGTGATCTGCAGCGCGCGCTGGGCGCCTCGCCCAGCGGGATCGCCTGGATGGTCACCGCGTATCTCCTCGTCGCGTCGATCGCGACGCCGATTCTGGGCCGCCTCGGCGACATGTTGGGCAAACAGCGGTTGCTCGCGACATCCCTCGCGCTGTTTGCCGTCGGATCGGTCGTCTGCGGCTTGGCGGACTCGCTCGCCCTGATGATCGTGGGCCGCGGCCTGCAGGGGCTGGGCGGCGGCGTCTTCCCGCTCTCGTTCGGAATCATCCGCGACGAGTTCCCCAAAGAACGAGTCCCGACGGGCATCGCACTGCTCGGAGCGATCGCCGCGATCGGCAGCGCCATTGGCCTGCCGCTCGGCGGAGTCCTCGCCGACGGGCCGGGCTACCACTGGATCTTCTGGGTCGCGGCGACGATGGGCGTCCTCGCCGCGCTCACGACCCACCGCTTCGTGCCCGAATCGCCGGTCCGCACGCCGGGTCGCGTGGATCTGGCAGGCGCGGCGATCCTGGGCCTTGGCCTGACCGCCCTGCTGATCGCGATCTCCCGCGTCGCCGACTGGGGCTGGGGCTCGGCGCAGACGCTCGGGTTGATCGCCGCCGGGCTGTTCGTGCTCGTCCTCTTCGCCATGTTCGAGCGCCGCGCACCGCACCCGCTGGTGAACATGCGGACCTTCGCGCGCCGCCCCGTGCTGACGACGAACGTCTCCACCGTCCTGATCGGCTCGGCGATGATCAGCACGTTCGTGCTCGTGCCGCAGCTCGCCCAGCTCCCGGCAGGCGGCTCAGCCGGCTTCGGCTTGTCGGCCACCGAGGCGGGCCTGCTCCTGGCCCCCGGCGGCCTGCTCTCCCTCCTCGTCGCCCCGGTCGTCGGCCGAGTCGGTGAGCGCCGCGGCTCCAAGAGCCCGTTCTTCGCCGGCTGCCTCCTCACCGCCGGCGCCCTCCTCGGCATGGCCCTCGCCCACGACTCAGTCGCCCTCGTCATTCTCTGGAGCTCGATCACCAGCGCCGGCGTGGGCGCCGCCTTCGCCGCGATCCCCAACCTGATCGTCGTCGCCGTGGACGAACGCGAGACCGGCGAGGCGACCGGCGTCAACACGGTCATGCGCAACATCGGCTCGTCTCTCGGCGCGCAGGTCGCGGGCACCATCATCGCCACGCACGTCCTCGGCAACGGCCTGCCCGAGAACGCCGGCTTCAAGATCGCCTTCCTCATCAGCGCGGTCGGCGCGGTCATCGCCGCGATCTCCGTACTGCTCATCCCCGGCGGTCACCAGCGCCGGGCCGCAGCCGAACCCACCCAACATCGACCCCTCGCCGCCACCCCCTCCGCGTGAAAAGCGGCGTGCCGGGCAAGCACGACGGAGACGACGGGTCGTCGACACCGGAGCTGTCTGCTGGCCGAGTGCGTGGCCTACCGTTTGTCGAGCCCCCCGAGCAGTCGCTCGGCGATGACCTGCGGGGACGGTGGGCATCCCGGGATGCGGATGTCGACGGGCAGCACGTCCTCGAGCGCGCCGACGAGCTCGGTGCGGTGGCCGAGGACCCCGCAACCGAGTGCGCAGTCGCCCAGCGCGGCGACGAGGCGCGGTTCGGGCATCGCGTCGTAGGCGGTGCGCAGCGCCGTGGCCATCCGCGTGGTGACGGGGCCGGTGACGAGCAGGACGTCGGCGTGGCGCGGCGAGGCGACGATGTCGAGGCCGAAACGCTGCAGGTCGTATGACGGGGTGGTCACGAGGCCGAGCTCGTGCTCGCAGCCGTTGCACGAGCCGGCATCGACGTGGCGCACCGCCATCGACCGCGGGCGCCGGTCACGGCCGAGCGCCTGGTGACGGCGGACGCGAGCGAGCTGGCGCAGGAGTACGAACATCAGCGGTCCACGCACGCGTAGCAGAGCTCGAAGCTCTTGTTGATAAGCGGGAAGTCGGGCAGCAGGTTGCCGGTGGCGGCGTGCGCGACCGCCGGCCAGTTGGCGTAGGAGCCCGTGCGCAGGCGCAGCCGTGCGACGCGGTCTCCCTCGAGCTCGACCGCGGCCAGCGTGGCGCCGCGCGGGCACTCTACGCGGCCGATGCCCAGCGCTCGCGGCGCGTGCTCGCGCGTGGTCGTGCCGTAGGCGACCGAGCGGGCCAGCAGCTCGTCCAGGACGTCGTACGTCGTCTCGAGCTCGGTCGCGCGCAGTTCGAACCGCGCGGCGACGTCGCCGGTCGCCTCTCGCGGCGAGGCCGGGAGGAAGCCGCCGCCGTACCACAGGCGCGGGCTGTCGGCGCGGACGTCGGCGCGTACGCCGGCGGCCCTGGCGGCGGGACCGGTGGCGCCGAGGCGCAGCGCGGCGTCGTGATCGAGGACACCGACGCCGCCCAGCCGTGCCTGCAGGGAGCCCGCGAACCCGAGCTCGCGCCAGGCCGCGCGCGCGTCCGCGCGCAGCTCGCGCACGGCACCGCGCGCGGCATCGACGGCTCGCGCGTCGAGGGCGAGTGCGCCGGCGCCGATGGCGACGGTGCCGAAGAGGAACCGGTGGCCGGTGAGCCGGGCGTTGATGTCCTGCGCGCGGTCCTTGAGCGCGGCGAAGGCCATCGTGCCGGCCGCGAACCCGACGCCGGCGCACAGCGCGCCGATGTCGTGGAGGTGGTTGTAGAGGCGCTCGAGCTCGAGCGCGAGCGTGCGAGCGACGCGCAGGTCGCGGTCGGGCCACAGTCCGCGTGCCTCCTCGACGGCGTGCGCGTAAGCCACCACGTTGGCCACCGCGCACGCCGCGCAGGCCCGCTGGACGTACGGCAGCGCGTCGCCGGGCTTGCGGTCCTCGGCAGCCCGCTCGAGGCCGCGGTGCTTGTAGAACAGGCGGGGGTCCAGCGCGAGGATGCGCTCGCCGACGACGTGGAAGCGAAAGTGGCCGGACTCGATGACGCCCGCGTGGATCGGGCCGACGGCGACCTCGTGCACGCCCTCGCCATGCACGGGGATCATCCACGCGGCCGGGTCCTGCGGGTGCGCGACGAGCGCGCGCAGCGGCTCGTGGCCGTCGAAGTCCAGCCCATGGAGGTCGTGCGCCTCGCGCTCGTCCCAATCGGCGGCGGGCACGAGGTCGACGATCGTGGGCACGCGGCCCTCCGCGGCCATGCAGCCGAGAACGTGGGTCCCGTGGTCGGGCGCGACGAACGCGGCCCACCACTGGTCGCCGGCCGCCCAGGCGCCGATGAAACGCGAGCCATCGGCCAGGCGGGCGACGACGGCGTCGCGCCACAGACCGGTCTCGACCCGCGCGACGCTCACAGCGCGCCCCCGGCCAGCCTGTCCACGAACGCCGAGCCGGGCAGTAGGACGGTCGCGGCGGTGAGGGCCAAGAGGCCGGCGCCGAGTGCCGCGGTCATGATCGCGATCGGCCGCTCGGTGCGTGAGCGTGGGCGGTGGCGCCGTTCGGCCGGTGGGCCGACCACGCCCTCCAGCAACGCGTGCAGCAGGCCGAGGAATCCCAGTGACAGCGCGAGCGCCGCCACCGCGACGACGGCTGTCTCTCCGGCTGCGATGCCGCCGAGCAGGATCAGCAGCTCCGAGACGAAGAGCGGCGAGGGCGGCAGGCCGCCCAGCGCGGCGAGGCTGACGCCCATCGCCGCGGCCGTGCGCGGACTGGGCCCGAGCACGCCCTTGGGCGCTCGCCGGGCGGTCTCGGGATCGCTGCGCAGCAGCGGCAGCGCGGCGTAGAAGCCCAGCGCCTTGGCGAGCCCGTGGCCGGCGACGTGGATCACCACTCCGGCGATGGCCAGGGGAGTGCCGAAGCCGATCCCGAGGGCGATGACGCCCATATGCTCGAGGCTGGAATAGGCGAGCAGGCGCTTCCAGGGCAGCGCCCGCCACAGGAACGGGATCGCGACGATGAGCGACGCGAGCCCGAACGCGAGGAAGAGGGCGCCCGCGGTGCCGCCGCCGACCGCGACGTCGAGTGTCGCCTTCACGCGCCAGGCGACCAGCACGACCGTGGGCAGCAGCGCGGCGGACAGCAGGGCGCTGATCGGTGCCGGCGCCTCGCTGTGCGCGTCGGGCAGCCAGTTGTGGACGGGCGCCCACCCGATCTTCGTCGCGAGTCCCGCCAGGATCAGCACGAACGCCACGACGGTCGGCCGCTCAGGCAGCCCGGAGGCGGTGCGTTCGAGGGCGTGCCAGTCCAGCGCGGCCAGCCCCTGGTGGCCTTCGCGCGACAGCCCGAGGGCGAGCACGACGATGCCCAGCAGGGCGACCGACAGCCCGAGCGTGGTGAGCACCAGGTACTTCCAGCCGGCCTCCAGCGCGTGCCGCCGGCCGGTGAACGCGATCAGCAGCGCGGAGGCGGCGGTCGTCGCCTCCACCAGCAGCCACGCCAGCGCGAGGTTGCCGGCAATGGGGACGGCGAGGAGCGCCCCCCAGAAGAAGTAGAGCGCCGCGTAGTACCAGTGGCGCGATCGCCCGGCGCTGAACCAGCTGCGCCCGGCCGTGCGCAGATAGGCCGGCGACACGAGCGCGCTGCACAGCCCGATCACCGCGATCAGCCCGACGAACACGCCGCTGGCCCCGTCAACCAGATACAGCTCGCCGCGCAGCGGCGCGTCGCCTCCGCGGGCCAGCAGCGTCGCCGACAGCGCCAGCGCGACCGCGGCGGTCGCCACGGCGGTCACGACGTTGACGCGGTCCGCCTGGACCGGCGTGCGCGTCGCCTGCAAGGCCGCGGCGCAGGCGAGGGGAAGCGCCGGCACGACCCAGGCCAGGGTCCCGACGAGCTCAGTCACGCAGCCCCCGCAGCAGCTCGGTGTCGCCGGTCCCCAGCTCGAGATGGATGCGCTGCGTGAACGCCGCCGCGACGGTGACCACGAGAGCGAGGTCGAACAGCGCGCCGAGCTCGACGACGTAGGACAGCCCGCCGGGGACCGAGATGGCGAGCAGGGAGACGCCGTTCTCGGCCACGATCAGCCCGAGCAGCTGCATGAACGCCGGGCGGCGCGCGACGGCGATCGCGATGCCGATGAGCACCAGCGCGACCGCGGTGTGCTCGGTCTGCGCGTCGCCCAGGCCCAGCGGCGGGATGAGCGCAGCGGCAATGAGCGCCACGCCACCCACTGCGGCCAGTCGCACCAGCGCCGACGCCGCTGGTGCGACAAGCCGCGCCTCACGCGTGCGCCGCATGACGACGAGCAGCAGCGCGGGCAGCACCGCGGCCTTGGTGAGCAACACCAGGCTCGCCACGAGGAAGTCGTCGGAGCGCCCCGACGCGAGATCGAGCGCGCCGATGCCCAGCGCGAAGGACTGCGCGGCGATCAGTGCGATCGCGACCGAGCGACGCCGCACGACGATCACCGCCGCCCCGAGGACGAGGATGGCGGCGACGAGCGCGCTGCTCACGAACCACCTCCCGCCACCCACGAGCCGACGCCGACGAGCGCGACGAGGCTTCCGATGGTCAGCAGCGACGGGACGCGCAGGATGCGCATCTTCGCCTGGAACGTCTCGGTGACCGCCAGGGCGGCGCACAGGGCGACCAGGCCGCCGGCGAGCGTGGCCACGCCGCCGGCGAAGCCGAGGGGATGGGGCAGGAACAGCTGCGCCGCGAGCGTGAGGATCACCCAGTGGCGCGCCGCGGCAACCCAGTGCAGGTAGGCCAGGTCGCGCCCGGCGTACTCGAGCAGCGGACCCTCGTGGATCATCGTCAGCTCGAGGTGCGTGTCGGGATTGTCGACCGGCTGGCGCCCGGTCTCCACGAGCACGACCAGCGCGAAGGCCAGCGCCCCGCACCAGTGCGCCGGCTCACCCCAGATGCCCGTGCCCGCCGCGGCGCCGGTCATCGCCACCAGGTCGGTGCTGCGCGCGGGCAGCGCGGCGACGAGCAACGCGAGCAGGAGCAGCGCCTCACCGAACACCGCGAGCGTCAGGTCGCGCGCGGCACCCATCAGAGCAAAACCGTTGCTGGTGTCCCACGCCGCGGCGGTGACCGCGAAGCGTGCGAGCGCCAGCAGCCCGACCAGCACGAGCGCGTCGTTGCCCAGCGACCAGTCCCCCGAGCGCCCGCCGAGCGGCACCAGCGCGATGGCGAGCAGCAGGCACGCGCCCGCCAGCGCCGGCGCGGCGCGGTACACGATCCCGGTGCCCTCCGGATCGACCGTGCTCTTGCGCCAGAGCCGTCCCAGGACGCGGTAGGGCTGCAGCGGCGAGGCGCCGCGCCGGCCCTGCAGGCGCGCCTTGGCGCTCTGGATCGCGCCCGGCAGCAGCGGCGCCAGCGCGACGCCGGTCACCTGCAGCGCTCCGGCCGCGACCGAGCTCATCCGAGCGCTCCGGTGCGTACCAGCGCCAGCAGCCCGAGGACAAGCGCGAGCAGGTACAGCGCGTAGGTGCGCACGTTGCCCGTCTGCAGCCGGCGGGCGAACGCGGCGCCGCGCAGCCCCGTGCGGATCGCCGGCTCGTAGAGCACCGCGTCGGCGAGCGAGGGGACCTCGCTCGCGTAGGTCACGCTCTGGACCAGGCCGCCCTGCTCGACGACCTCGAGCTCGCGTCGCGGCCGCAGCACCGCCTCGAGCACGAGCCGCAAAGGCTTGGTGAAGCCCGCGGACGTCCAGTTCAGCGCGGGCGTCACCGGCTGTCCGCACGCCCAGGTCGGCGCCGGCGCGGCGCGGCGCGACCCGCGGACGCGGATCAGCGCGGCGGTCAGGACGAGCAAGGCAACGGCGAGTCCGAGCGCGGGCAGCGACCCGGTCCCGGGCACGTCGAGCCCGGCGTGCCGCGCCAAGACTTCATCGCTCGCCCCGGGGGCCAGGCCGGCCAGCGTGGGCACGAGCAGTCCGGGGACCAGGCCGATGACCACGCACAGCGCCGCGAGCGCGACCATTCCGGCGCGCATCCCGGCCGGGGCCTCGACCGCCGCCGCGGTCTCCGGGCGCCGCGGCGCGCCGAGCAGCACGAGCCCGACGACCTTCACGAAGCACAGCAGCGCCAGCGCGGCCGTCGCGGCCAGGCCGGCGAGCGCGACGGCGCCGGCCAGCGCCACGCCGACCGGCGCGTCCAGCGCGAGGTGCAGCAGCGACTGCAGCGTCAACCACTCCGACGCGAAGCCGTTGAGCGGCGGCAGACCCGCGATCGCCATCGAGCCCACGAGGAACGCGCCGCCGGTCCACGGCATCCGACGCAGCAGCCCGCCCAACCGGTCGAGCTCCAGCGCCCCGACCGCGCGCTCGAACGCGCCCGCGCCCATGAACAGCAGCGCCTTGAAGATCGCGTGGTTGGCCACGTGCAACAGCGCCGCCCCGAACGCGATCGCCGCAAATTCACGCGCGCCCGCGCTAGCGAACAGCAGGGAGGCGCCCAGACCGAGCGCGATGATCCCCACGTTCTCGATCGAGTGGAACGCCAGCAGCCGCTTGAGGTCATGCTGGACGAGCGCCCACAGCACGCCGCCCAGCGCCGACAGCAGCCCGACCGCCAGCAGCGTGATCCCGAGCCAACGCGGCGTCGCGCCGAGCCACTCGAACTCGACGCGGATCAGGCCGTACAGCGCGACCTTGATCATCACGCCCGACATCAGCGCGGAGAGATGCGCCGGCGCGACCGGATGCGCACGCGGCAGCCAGGAGTGCAGCGGCACGAGCCCCGCCTTCGTGCCGAAGCCGACGAGCGCGGCGACCGCGACAAGCGTCTGCGCGCCGCCTCCGGCCTGCGCCAGCGCCGCAGGGTCGCCGATTGCGCCGTGGTCGGCAAGCGCCAGCAGCGCGATCCACACGCCGGCGCCGCCCAGATGCGTGATCGCCAGGTAGGCAAAGACCGCCGACCGGACCGGCGCATCTCGCCGCGCCGCGATGATCGCGGCGGCGGGCACGAGCGTCATCAGCTCCCAGAAGGCGAGGAACGTCGTGACGTCGCGGGCGGCCAGCAGCCCGGTCAGCGCGAGCAGGAACGCCGCGGTCAGCGAGCCGACCGCACGTGGCGCCGGGCCGACCCCGAGGTACGGGCGCGCAAAGACAAGCGCCGGCACCGCCGTGATCGCCAAGACCAGCAGGAAGAACCCGCTGAGCGCGTCCAGCCCAACCGCAGGAGCGATGTCGCTGCGGAAGGGCGCGCCGACCGCGTCACCGCCGACCAGCACGGCGGCGCCACTCGCACCCAGCAGGGCCGTTCCGACCGCCTGCGCGGCGAGCCCGATTCCGAGCCGACCGGGCCAGGCCGCCACCAGGCCACCGAGCGCCAGCGCCGCCACGCCAGCGAGCGCGACCACCTCGACCACGCTCACGTCAGCGGCCGGACCGTGTTCGCCACGGCAAGAGCGGCAGGCCTCTTCAGCTCGAGCCTGCGCCGGTCCATGAGCCGGTAATACACGTTCGCCCCCTCCCGACGGCTCTCGACGAGGGCCTGCTCGCGCGCAGCTTACCGAGCATCGGTGACGCCCAGCCGTTCCATCCGGCCGGCGACCGACGCCACCGATGTCCTCAATCAGCGCTCGGCGGCCGTCTGCCCGCGGTCGCGCTCCAGCGCCCGTATTGGCATCGCCCCGACTGCAAGCGGCGCGCCGGTCACGCCTAGCATCGGTTCCGACGTGGCGGATATCCCTGAGCAGCTCCTCATGCTGACGATCCGGCGGATGTCGTGCGTGCCGTGATCGTCTGGGAGTTCGGGCCGCCGGCGGTTCTTGTCCCGGTCGAGGTGCCGGACCCGATCCCGGGCGAGGGCGAGGTGCTGGTCGACGTCGAGATCGCGAACATCACGTTCGTCGAGACCCAGGTGCGTGCCGGGCGTCCGCCTCGGCCGTCGATGCTGCCGGCGCTGCCGGCGATCCTGGGCAACGGCGTCGGCGGCGCCGTGGCGGCGGTCGGCGCGGGTGTCGATGCCGACATCGCTGGGCGGCGCGTCGTGACCAGCCTTGACGGCACAGGTGGCTACGCCGAGCGCGCAGTCGCCGTCGCAGAGCGTGTGATCGAGATCCCCGGCGGCCTGGCGACCCGCGACGCGGTCGCGTTGCTGGCCGACGGCCGCACCGCACTGTTGCTCGTCGGCCTCGCACGACCGCGCGGGGGCGAGACAGTGCTTGTGGAGGCCGCGGCCGGGGGCGTCGGGACGCTACTTGTCCAGCTCGCTCGCAACGCTGGCGCCCGAGTGGTCGCGGTCGCGCGTGGTGAGCGCAAGCTCGCCGTGGCGCGCGACGTTGGTGCCGACGTGGCGGTCGACTACAGCGCCGGCGACTGGCCGCAGCGGGTACGCGAAGCGGCAGGCGAGATAGACGTGGTCTTCGATGGCGTGGGGGGAGCGATTGGCCTGGCAGCGTTTTGCCTGATTCGCTCGGGCGGGCGGTTCTGCCCCTTTGGCATGGCGAGCGGCAGCTTCGCGCCGGTCGACGCGGAGGACGCCGCAGCGCGCGGCATCACGATGCTCCGCGGCGGACCGTCGGGCCCCGACGAGCTCGCCGCGCTGACGCGGGCGGCGCTGGAGGAGGCGGCGGCGGGGCGCCTGCGACCGGTCCTGGGGCAGCAGTTCCCGCTGGACGACGCAGCCGCAGCACACGCGGCGATCGAGGCGCGCGAGACGGTCGGCAAGACGCTGCTCGTGGTGCGTTGACGAGCCGAGCGCGGCCTCCCGGCCCGGTCACCGCCGGCACGGCAAGGAAGGAAGGAAGGGGTCGCACTACTTCGGGAGCCTCGACGACGTCGCCATCGCGCTGATGCGCCGCGTCCAGGGCGAGATGATGGACGCCACGGCGCGCTGGCTGCATCCGGCCGCCGACGAGGACCCGGCGGCGGCCGCCGAGCGCGGGATCCGGGCGACCGCCAGCGTCTTCGCGCGCCACGGCCGCGTCCTGGCCGCCATCCACGAGGCCTCGTTCCAATCGCAGGCCGTCCAGACCGTCTGGCGCGACGGCGTGCTCGAGGACTGGATCGGCACGATCGCCGCGGAGCTGCGTGCGCAGCGTGAGCGCGGCGCGACGCGCGTCGAGAACCCAGAGGAGATCGCCCGTGCGCTGCTGCTCATGAACACCGCGGTGCTCGTCGAGCGGCTCGGCAGGGCGGGGGAGCCGCCCGAGCAGGTCGCGCAGACCCTGTCCGAGATCTGGATCGGGGCGATCTACCCCGACACGCTCGCGAGGCGCCGCGTCTCATGAGCATCGACCTCGCGGCGATCGACGCGATCGACGTGCACACCCACGCGCAGGTCCCTCGTCACGGAGACCTCAACGCCGTCCAGTCCGACCGGCCCGTCATCGTGCACCACGAAGGTGACCTCCTGAGCCGAGGCCGCGACTGCCCCATACAGTCGCTTTTGCCTGCTCAGGGGGTCATTCTTCGTCCCATCCCGGACGGACCCGACCACTCTCGCACTGAGATCGAGGCTTAGCCGACGCTCGGCCACCGCCCGCCCGCATGCGGTCGAGCGGCGACGGCGATCGGACGACCGGTCAACCGCGGCGATGCATGACCAGGCCGCGACCGACGACGGGCTCGGTGTCGTGGGCCTCGATGTCCTGGCCGCATTCCGAGCACACCACGCGGACGTTGACGCGGTGGCCGCACGGCTTGTGCAGCAGGTCGACGGGCGGCGCCGGAAGATCGGTCCACTCGTTGCCCCACTGCATCAGCGCGGTGTAGACCGGGAAGAGCGCGCGCCCCTTCGCGGTGAGCCGGTATTCGTTGAGCTCACGCGCGGCGTGCTCGGCGTACGGCCGGCGCTCGAGGATGCCGTGGTCGACGAGCCAGTTGAGGCGGTCTGTCAGCACGTTGCGCGCGAGGCCGATGCCGCGCTGGAAGTCCTCGAAGCGGCGCGCGCCGTTGAACGCCTGGCGGAGGATCACCCAC
>VAWY01000021.1 GCA_005888335.1 Actinomycetota bacterium | reverse complement strand
GCAACAACATGGGCGGCAGCGTCGCCGTCCTGTTCCGTACGCCCGCGGGCTTCTGCGGCCCCGACGCCGTGCGCCACGAGATCGGCCACACGCTCGGCGCCGTGCAGCCCGACGCCGCCCCGCACGGCGACCCCACCGGCCATTGCACCGACGCGCTGGAGGACACGATGTGCCTCCCGAGCTCGCCGCGCCAAACGCGCGACGGGCCGCGCGGGCAGTTCTTCGACTTCGGCAACGACGACTACTGGGATCCGCCGCACGGCGCGCCGCTGCCGTGGTGGACGGCGAACCTCAGCCGCTTCTTGTGCTGGGAGGCCGGCTGCAACGGCGTGCGGACGATCCCGGCGGCGCCGCGGGCCGCCGCGGCGGGGCGGCGCGCGCGGGCGCACCACCGCCGCGCTAGGCGGTCGCGATCTCGGCGGCGCGCTCGAGTCCGAGCTCGGCGATCGCGCGCTCGCGCAGCCGGAACTTCTGCACCTTCCCGGTGACGGTCATCGGGAACTCGTCGACGAAGCGCACGTAGCGCGGCACCTTGTAGTGGGCGATCCGCCCGCGGCACCACTCGCGCAGGTCGTCCTCGGTGCACGCCGCGCCCGCTCGCAGCACGACGAACGCCGCCAGCTCCTCCCCGTAGCGCTCGTCGGGGACGCCGACCACCTGCACGTCGCTCACGTCGGGATGGCCGTAGAGGAACTCCTCGATCTCGCGCGGGTAGACGTTCTCGCCGCCGCGGATGACCATGTCCTTGATGCGGCCGGTGATCTTGACGTAGCCCTGCTCGTCCATCGTCGCCACGTCGCCGGTGTGCATCCAGCGCGCGCGGTCGATCGCCTCGGCGGTGCGCTCGGCGTCGTCCCAGTAGCCGAGCATCACCGAGTACCCGCGCGTGAGCAGCTCGCCGGGCTCCCCGCACGGCAGCGTGCGCCCGGTCTCCGGATCGGCGATGCGCACCTCGACGTGCGGGTGCACGCGCCCCACCGTCGCCACGCGCCGGTCGAGGTCGTCGTCGGCGGCCGTCTGCGTCGAGACGGGCGAGGTCTCGGTCATGCCGTAGCAGATCGTCACCTCCCCCATGTGCATGCGCTCGATGACCTTGCGCATGACCTCCACCGGGCAGGGCGAGCCGGCCATGATCCCCGTCCGCAGGCTCGACAGGTCGAAGTCGCCGAAGCGCTCGTGCTCGAGCTCGGCGATGAACATCGTCGGCACGCCGTAGAGGCTCGTGCAGCGCTCCTCCTGCACCGCCTCGAGCACCGGCTCGGGCTCGAACGCCGGCGCGGGGATGACCATGCACGCCCCGTGCGTCGTGCAGGCCAGGTTGCCCAGGACCATGCCGAAGCAGTGGTAGAAGGGCACGGGGATGCAGACGCGGTCGGCCTCGGTGTAGCGGCACAGCTCGCCGACGAAGAAGCCGTTGTTGAGGATGTTGTGGTGCGAGAGCGTCGCGCCCTTGGGGAAGCCCGTGGTGCCGCTCGTGTACTGGATGTTGATCGGCTCGTCGAAGCCCAGCTCGGGCAGCTCGGCCGGCGCGTCGCCGCCGGCCAGCAGCTCGTCCCACGCGGGCGTGTCGAAGAGGACCACGCGCTCCAGCGCGGGGCAGCGGGGGCGGACCTCCTCGATCATCGCGGCGTAGTCGGAGGTCTTGAACGCGGGCGCCGCGACGAGCATGCGGCAGCCGGACTGGTTGAGCGCGTACTCGAGCTCCGAGGTGCGGTAGGCCGGGTTGACGTTGACGAGGATCACGCCGGCCTTCGCCGTCGCGTACTGGATAAGCACCCACTCGGCCCGGTTGGGACTCCAGATGCCCAGGCGGTCGCCCGGCGCCAGACCCGCGGCGAGCAACGCGCGGGCGGCACGGTCGACCTCCTCGTCGAGCTCTGCGTACGTGAGCCGGATGCCCTGGTGGCGTGAGACGAGCGCCTCGGCGTCGGGGACGCGCGCGACCGTGCGCTCGAGGTTGGCGCCGATGGTCTCACCGAGCAGCGGGGTCGTCGAGGCGCCGTGGGCGTAGGAGAGCATGCCGTACCGTTATCACCGATGCCCAAGATCACCAAGACCGAAGAGCAGTGGCGCGCCGAGCTGGCCCCGGAGGCCTACGAGGTGCTGCGCCACGGGGCGACCGAGCGCCCGTTCACCGGCGCCTACGTCCACAACCACGAGGACGGCACGTACCGCTGCGCCGGCTGCGGCGCCGAGCTGTTCGGCTCGGACACGAAGTTCGAGTCCGGCACGGGCTGGCCGAGCTTCACCGAGCCCGCCAACGCGGCCAACGTCGAGCTCATCGAGGACCGCAGCCACGGCATGATCCGCACCGAGGTCCGCTGCGCCAACTGCGGCGGCCACCTGGGCCACATCTTCGACGACGGCCCCGGGCCGACCGGTCAGCGCTGGTGCATGAACTCGTGCGCGCTGGCGTTCGAGCCCGAAGGCTAAGCCCGGCTCACTCCGCCCGCAGGACGAGCAGCGCCCGGTCGTCGGCCGCCGGGCCGGGCGCAAAGGCGCCGACCGCGGCCTCGATGCCGCCGGTGATGTCGTGGGCGGCGCGCCCCGCCGCCGCGGCGACGGCCGCGCGCAGGCGCTCGAAGCCGAACAGCTCGCCGCCGCGGCGCGCCTCGACGATGCCGTCGGTGTAGAGGACGAGCGCGTCGCCGGGCTGCAGCTCGCAGGTCGTCGTCACGAGGTGCATCTCGCGGTCGATGCCCAGCAGGCTGCCGCAGGCGCCGAGCTCCTCGATCGCTCCCCGGGCGCGCAGGACCAGCGCGGGAGGATGGCCGGCGGACGCGAGGTCGACGCGGAAGCCCGACTTCAGCGCGGTCAGGTGGGCGAGCGCGACCGAGCAGAAGCGGCTCTCGGGCTCGTGCCGGCGCACGGCCTGGTTGAGCCGGCGCAGCACCGCGGCCGGCTCGCCGTGGCCGAGCTCGAGGGCGCGCAGCGTGTGGCGCACCATGCCGGTCACGACGGCGGCCTCGACGCCCTTGCCGCACACGTCGCCGATCGCCGCCGTCCAGCCCGCGTCGGTGGCGAACACGTCGTAGAAGTCGCCGCCGACCTCGTCGCCGGCGCCCAGCGGCTCGTAGGCGGCGGCGATCTGCAGGCCGGGGACGTCGGGCAGCTCGGAGGGCAGCAGCCCGCGCTGGAGGGTGCGCGCCGCGTGCGCGCGCTGCTCGTAGAGCGTCGCGCGGTCGAGCGCCTGCGCGCCCTGGCGGGCGATCACCTGCAGCAGCTCGACGTCGCCGGCGTCGAACGCGCGCTCGTCGGAGAAGCCGAAGCCCATGCAGCCGACCGCGCCGCGCTCGCCGATCAGGGGGACGGCGGCGAACGCCTCGAAGTCGCCGCGCGGCAGCAGCGCCGGGAAGCGGCGCCGCCACGCCTCGCGCGAGCCGAGGAGCACCGGCCGCCCGCTGCGCATCGCCTCGGGCATCGGCGCCTCGGCGGCGAGCGGCACGTGCGTCGGCGCGTCGGCGGCATCGCCGAAGCGGTGCCGGTGCGCGAGCACGAGGTCACGGCCGGCGGCGAGGCCGAGCACCGCGCAGCTCGCGCCGGTCGTCTCCGAGCCGTGGCGCAGGATCGCGTCGGCGACCTCGTCGGCCGACGGGGCGGCCGACAGCGCGGAGGCGAGCGCGTGCAGGCGCGTCACGCGCTCGATGGCGCGCCGGCGCTCGCTGACGTCGAGGACGAAGCAGACCGCACGCGACGACGCCGCGCCGGCGGCGGCCGCGCCCACGAGCAGCGGCACGCGCGAGCCGTCGCGGCGCACGTGCTCGATCTCCCACTGGCCGGCACGGGCCTGCCCGGCCGGCGGCGCGCTCGTCCACGTCAGCCGGCCCGCCAGGAGCTCGGCTCGCGTGGCGCCGACGATCCGGAGAAAGGCGTCATTGGCCTCGACGACCCGCCCCTGATCGGCCACGACGACGCCCAGGATGTCGGCGTCGAACAGCGAGCGGAACAGCGACTCGTCGTCGGGCAGCCGCTCCGCGGAGCCCGGCCTCACTCCCGCTGCCATCGCGTGACCATACCGGCCGCGCGCAATCGAGGTGTATGGTCGCGCCCCGCCATGACCGAGCCGACCAAGTTCCTCCTGGGCGAGGACGCGATCCCGACGCACTGGGTCAACCTCCTGGCCGACCTCCCCGGCGACCCCCTGCCGCCGCTCAATCCGCAGACCAAGGAGCCGGCCGGGCCCGGCGATCTCACGGCGATCTTCCCGATGGCGCTCATCGAGCAGGAGGTCGCCGCGACGCCCGAGGTCGAGATCCCCGCGGACGTGCGCGAGGCCTACAAGCTCTGGCGCCCGACGCCGCTGTACCGCGCGCGGCGACTGGAGCGCGCGCTCGAGACGCCGGCGCGCATCTACTACAAGTACGAGGGCGGCTCGCCGGCCGGGTCGCACAAGCCCAACACCGCCGTCGCCCAGGCGTGGGCCAACGCGCAGGCGGGATCGGCAAGCTGACGACCGAGACCGGCGCCGGCCAGTGGGGCTCGGCGCTCGCCTTCGCGTGCCGCCTGTTCGGGCTGGAGTGCGAGGTGTTCATGGTCGGCTCGAGCTACGACCAGAAGCCCTACCGGCGCTCGATGATGGAGACGTGGGGCGCGACCGTGCACCGCTCGCCGTCGGACCGCACGCAGTCCGGGCGCGCGAACGCGTCGCACCCGACCGGGTCGCTCGGGATCGCCATCTCGGAGGCGGTCGAGGTCGCCGCCCAGGACGACGGGACGAACTACGCGCTGGGCAGCGTGCTCAACCACGTCCTGCTGCACCAGACGGTGATCGGGCAGGAGTCGATCGCCCAGATGGAGCTCGCCGGCGACCGGCCCGACGTGGTGATCGGCTGCGTCGGCGGAGGCTCGAACTTCGCCGGGCTGGCCTACCCCTGGCTGCGCCACGGCGGCCCCGCGCGCTTCGTGGCCGCCGAGCCGGCCGCGTGCCCGACGCTGACCAAGGGCGTCTACGCCTACGACTTCGGCGACACCGCCGGCCTGACCCCGCTGATGCCCATGTACACGCTCGGCCACGAGTTCGTCCCCCCGCCGGTGCACGCCGGCGGGCTGCGCTACCACGGGGACGCGCCGTCGCTGTGCGCGCTGGTCAAGGCCGGGCGCATCGAGGCGCGCGCCTACCGCCAGAACGAGACCTTCGAGGCGGCGCTGCAGTTCGCCCGCACCGAGGGGATCATCCCGGCGCCCGAGCCGGCCCACGCGATCCGCGCCGTGCTCGAAGAGGCGCAGGCCGCGCGCGAGGCCGGCGAGGAGCGCGTGATCCTCTTCGGGCTGTGCGGCCACGGGCACTTCGACCTCGCCGCCTACGACGCCTACCTGTCGGGCCGCCTCGAGGACCCGGAGTTCGGCGAGGACGAGCTGCGCACGGCGCTCGACCACCTGCCCGAGGGCGCGCCGGCGATCGCCTAGCGCGCCACCGACATGCACATGCGATCGGGGTCCTTCGCGCACGGTCCGTACAGGTGGCCGCGCGCGATCGTCACGCGCTCGGCGATGCGAAAGCGCGCGCCGTCGTGGCCCGGGTCGAGGCGGACGAGGTACCAGTGCCGGGCGCGCCAGCCGCCGGGGAAGTCGGGCAGGGCGGCGAGGGTGCCGTCGCGAAAGCCGCTCCGCCGCCCGGCGACGAGGCCCTCGTAACGCCCGAGGCGCCTGCCCTCGCGCAGGCCCTCGGCGTAGATCGCCTCGAAGCCCGGCTGGCCCGGCGCGTACCGGGCGACGATCCGCGCCGCCTCGCCGCGCGTCGCGTCGCGCTCGGCGCGAATGCCCGCGTTGTAGCCGCGCGACCAGCCCGCATCGGGGTCACGGCCCGCGCGCCCGGCGAAGACCCCCGTCGCGCCCGCGGCCGCGACGAGGGCGAGCATGGCGAGCACCCTGGTCAGCATCAGTCTCCGGCAGCCGGCGTCCATGCCGGCCACGCGGTCAAGTGAAGCGCACCGGCGACCCGCTGGAAATCCGATATTCGCCGAGTTCGCGCCCAGGCCGTAAGCTCGGCCGATGGAGGCGGTCACGGCCGACGACCCCCGCGTCCTCGTGCGCAGGCTCCACGCGGAGGCGATGGGAGCCCGTGACCTCGACCTCCTCGATCGCTACTTCGCGCCGGACTTCGTCTCGCACAACCGGCCGCCCGAGCTGCCACCGGGCTTGGCGGGCGTCAAGGCGTTCTTCCAGCTGTTCCGCGACGCGCTGCCCGACGTCGACGTCACCGTCGACCAGCTCCTCTGCGAGGGCGAGTGGGTCGCCGTCGCGACGACCACGCGCGGCACCCATACAGGCGCGCCGCTGCTCGGGATCCCGGCGACGGGGCGGCGCGTGGAGATCACCGGCGTCGACATGATCCGCGTGTGCGACGGGCGGATCGTCGAGCACCGGGGTCTGACCGACACCGTCGGCCTGCTGCACCAGCTCAGCTGAGCGGATAGGGCACGTCGAACGCGTTCGGGCGGCCCTGGGCGTAGGCGGCCGCGTCGGCGCGCTTGAACGCCTCGAACTCCGGCGGGCGGTAGAGCTGGTACATGGTCGGCGGCGGCTGCGAGGACCCGCTCGCGTCGAGCAGCGCGCGCACAGCGGCGCGCGCCGACTCGTTGGCCCCCTCCATCGTCGCGAGGTCGATGTTGGTGCGCACGTAGTCGCCGGCCAGGAAGAGGTTGGCGATCTTCGTCGCCGGCCCGGGGCGCTTCTGCCACGAGCCGATCGTATTGACGAGCAGCGGCTCGTCGTCGTGGCGCGGGCCGCGGCGGCGAAAGCCGATGGCCGGGTCGAGGTGGTAAGAGTGCAGCAGGCCGTCGGGCAGGTACGTGCGCCCGGTGTCCTCGAGGTGCGCCTTGATCTGCGCCCACACCTCGCGCGCGATCTCGTCGCGGCTGCACGCCCGCGCCGGGCGGCCGTACAGGATCCCCGGCTCCTCCCAGTTGGAGATGTCGACCGACAGGCAGTCCTGGACGGTGCCGTCGCCGTAGTCGCGCGCGAAGTCGCGGTGCGCCCAGAACTGCGCCTGCGTCAGCGACGTCAGCGCCCACGGCGAGTCGACGTAGCTGACGTGCCCGCGCAGGATGTCGACCCGCCCGCGCAGGTAGAGCTGCAGCCCGTTCATCCAGTCGACCTGCAGGTCGTAGAGGCCCGCCAGGCTCGGATCGGCGGCGCGCACGGCCGGGCTCCACAGCCGCCGCGCGCGCTCCACCGGCGTCGCGAGCACGTACCAGTCGGCCTCGATCAGCCGCCGGCGGCGGCGGCGGTCGCGCGCGCGGACGCCGGCGATCCGCCCGCCCTGCACGTCGAGCGCCTCGACCGTGTGGCCGACGCGGAAGCGCACGCCGAGGCTCTCCAGGTGCACGATCCACGGCTCGATCCACGCCTCGTTCGTCGGCGCGTCGAGCACGCGGTCGGGGGCGCCGTCGTTGCCGCGCCCCATGATGTTCATGATGAAAGCCTCGGCCATGTTGCCGATCGTCCGCGTGCTCGCCACCTCGGCGCGGGCGGCGACGAGGTTGCGCGTCAGGCCGATGGCCAGCATGCGCTGGTACTCGCGCGACATCCGCGCGGCCGCCGTGTAGTCCCACCAGCTGACGTTCTCCCATTGCCCGTAGCGGCGCTCGTCGCACGAGGTGAAGAACACGAGGACCCGGCTGACCCAGTAGGCGAGCTCGTGCGGCGGCAGCGTCGTGATCTCCTCAAAGCCCGCCGTGAGCGTCTCGCGCAGCGCCTCGGGCGTCAGCGCGTCCGGCGACTGGTCGAGCTTGAGGTCCGCGCGCCCGCCGTCGCGCGCGAAGCTCACGCCCGACGCCGCCGTGAGGTTGTCCCAGACGCCGTTGGCGTTCCCGGCGAACGGGATCCGCCGCATCGTGTCGGGGACGTGGTGATAGAAGCCCGGGAAGAAGCGGAAGCCATGCTCGCCGGGCAGGTCCCGCCGCCCGTCGCGCGCCGTCCCGGCGACGGGGATCGAGCGTGCCTTGCCGCCCAGCGCCTTGCGCTCGTAGACGGTGACGTCGAAGCCGCGCTCGGCGAGCTCGTGGGCGGCGGTCAGCCCGGCGACGCCGCCGCCGAGGACGGCGACCGCCGGCTGCGCGCGGCGCCGCCGCCGCGCGCGCGGCCGCGCCGCCGCCTCGGGCACCGAGGCGGCCGCGAGGCCGGCTGCCACGACGCCCGCGTCGCGCAGCAGCCGCCGGCGCGAGAATCCCTGCTCTCCCACGCACGGGAATGTGGCATGTCGGGCTGCTCAGCGCGCCGGCCGGCGCGCGCGCTCCAGCAGGGCGGCGTCGAGCCGCGCGGGCTCGCGGCTGGGGGCGCCGAAGAGGTAGCCCTGGGCGAAGCGGACGTCGAGGCGCAGTAGCGCGGCGAGCTCCTCGCAGCGCTCGACGCCCTCGGCGACCAGGTCGGCGTCGATGCGCGCCGCCAGCGCGCGGAGCGTCTCGACGACGGCCGCCTTGGCCGGGTCGTAGTCGATGCCCGCGACCAGCGAACGGTCGATCTTGATGAGGTCGGGCGCGACGCCGAGGACGTGGCGCAGGCTCGCGTACCCGGCGCCCGTGTCGTCGATGGCGACCCGCGCGCCGCGCCGGCGGGGCGCGTCGAGCGCGAGCTGCAGGCCGGCGTAGTCGCTGACCGGGGTCTGCTCGGTGATCTCGATGATGACGCCCGACAGGTCACCGGCCTCGGCGAGCGCCCGCTGCACGTCGCCGGTCACGAGCCCGAGCGGGCTGACGTTGACCGAGATCGCGCACCCGTCCGGCAGCTCCTCGCGACGCGCGAGGGCGGCGGTGATCGCGTGCGCCTCGAGCATGCCGTCGAGCCCGAGCTCGGCGGCCGCCGCGAACCAGTCGGCCGGCGAGGCCGGGCCGGCGGCGAAGCGCGCGAGCGCCTCGTACGCGGACACCCGCGCGGCCTGGAGGTCGATCATCGGCTGCAGGTCGACCCGCACGGCGCCGGGGGTCCGGCAGGCCTCGCGGATGCGCCGCTCCCAGCGGCCGAGCTCGCGCTCGATCGAGCCGCGCGCCGGGCGTGCGACGAGGGCAGCGCCGGTGATCTCGCCTGCGAGGTCGGTCAGCGGCGACATCGTGATGTCGATCGAGATCCGCCGCCCGTCGCGCCGGACGCGCTCGATGGCCCGGAGCTCGGTCACCCGTCCGCCCGCCGCCGCCTCGACGAGCTGGCGCTCGTCGCCCTCGCCGGGGGGCAGCAGCCTCGTCAGCGATCGCCCCACCGCCTCGTCGGCGCTGTAGCCGGTCAGTCGCTCGGCCGCCTGGTTCCAGCTCGTGACATAGCCATGGCGGTCGGTCGTGGCGATCGCGTCGCGCGCCGCCGCGAAGACCGCGGAGACGCGCTGGATGCTCTCGGGCCGCGCGACCTCGTGCACGAACGTGTGCGCGAGCAGCCGGTCGTCGAGCTCGAGCGCCAGGATCGTCACCTCGACGAGCAGCTCGTGGCCGCCGCGGTGCACGAGCGACAGCTCCAGGCGCGTCGCGGCGGCATCGCGCGAGAAGCGCCCGCACAGCGCGCGCAGGCGCGCGCGGTGCGCCTCGCGCAGCGGCGGCGAGACGACGAGGTCGCTGAAGTCGCGCCCGAGGGCCTCGCTCGCCGGCCAGCCGAAGGCGCGCTCGGCGGCGCGGTTCCACGCCACCACGAGCCCGTCGGCGTCGGTGGAGACAAACGGCTCTCCTGCCGCGTCGAGGAGGCGCCACGCCCACGCGTGGCCCCGCCACACATCGTCCTCGGTCGCCTCCACTGCCGACGATCACTTTAGATCTTTGAGCGGTGCGCGGCGGCAACTGCACAACTTGCGCGCGGGAGTGGGCGCGGACGCTACTCGAGCAACCGGCGTTCCGCCGCCCACCGCGAGAGTTGGTGGCGGGTGGAGAGCTGGAGCTTGCGCAACACCGCCGACACGTGCGCCTCGACCGTCTTGACCGAGATCCCCAGCCGCAGCGCGATCTCCTTGTACAGGTAGCCGCGCGCGATGTGGCGCAGGACCTCGCGCTCGCGCGGCGTCAGCTGGTCGAGGTCGGGGTCGCCGCTGCCAGGCGGCGCCGGGGCGGGCGGCTCGCCCGTGAACGCGTCGAGGACGAAGCCGGCCAGCCGCGGCGAGAAGACGGCGTCGCCGTCGCGCACGCGCTGGATGGCGTCGGCCAGCTCGGCGCCGGAGATCGACTTGGTCACGTAGCCGCGCGCGCCCGCGCGGATGACCGCGATGACGTCCTCGGCGGCGTCGGAGACCGAGAGCGCGAGGAAGCGAGGCGGGGCGGACCCCGGCAGTTGCGCCCCGTGGCCCGCGCCGGCCGTTGCCGGGGACCCCCGTGCCCGCGCGGCTTCCATTTCGGCCGCGCGGCGCAGGACCTCGACGCCGCCGCCGTCGGGCATGTGGACGTCGAGCAGCACGACGTCGGGGCGCAGCTCGGCGATGGCCGCGACCGCGTCGTCGACGGTGGCGGCGTCGCCCACGAGCTCGACGCGGCCCTCGAGCTCGGCCCGCACCCCGGCGCGGAACAGCGCATGGTCGTCGACGACGAGGACGCGCGTCATCTCGGCAGCGCCAGCTCGACCTCGGTCCCCTCGCCCGGCGCCGAGCGGACCGTGGCGCGGCCGCCGTGGCGCTCCATGCGCCCGACGATCGACTCGCGCACGCCGCGGCGGTCGGCGGGCACGGCGGCGGGATCGAAGCCGGGGCCGCGGTCGCGGACGTAGACCTCGACCTCGCCGTCGGCGACCTCGGCGTAGACGTCGACCGGCGAGCCGCCGCCGAACTTCGCGGCGTTGACCATCGCCTCGCGCGCGGCGGCGACCAGCGCGCGCCCGCGGTCGTCGAGGTCGGCGTCGCCCACCGCGACGACCTCGACCGGCACGCCGTGGTCGCGCTCGACCTCGCTCGCCGCGCCCTCGAGCGCGCCCGACAGGCGCGACGCGGTGCCGGGCGCGGCGCGGCGCGACAGCCAGGCGCGCAGCTCGCGCTCCTGGCGGCGGGCGAGCGCGCCGACCGTGCGCGGGTCGTCGGCGCGCTGCTGGACGAGGGCCAGCGTCTGCAGCACCGAGTCGTGCAGGTGCGCGGCCATCTCGGCGCGCTCCTCGGAGCGGATGCGCTCGCCGCGCTCGGCGGCCAGCGAGCGCGCGAGGCGCAGGATCCACGGGGCGAAGATGATCGCCAGCACGGCCGCGACGACCAGGACGGAGAGCACGACGTCGCGGGCGGCGCTCAGCGCGCCGGTCGCGGCGAGGAAGACCAGCCCGGCGGCGACGACGAGCGCGATCCCCAGGCCGGTGCGCGAGGCGACCTGCGCCGGCGCCGCCGCGGGCGGCGCGGGCTCGCCCTCCCCGGGCGGCCGGGCCGCCGACTCGCGCCACAGCAGCGCGGCGCCCGCGGCGACGAGCACGACCGGCCAGACCAGGGCGTCCGACGACCAGAAGCCGAGCGCGCGGAAGGCCAGCAGCGCGCTGAGGACGAGCAGGCCGACACCGAGGGCGACCTCGACCGCGCCGCGCCCGGCGAGGCGCCGGCGCCCGAGCACGGAGGTGCCCTCGTCGGCGGGCAGGAGCATCCAGGCGAGCGCGTACAGGGCGATCCCCAGCCCGCCGGCGAACGTGACGCCGACGAACGCCGCCCTGACGAGCAGCGGGTCGACGCCGAGCTGGCGCGCGAGGCCCGCGCACACCCCGGCGACGATCCCGTTCGCGGGGTCGCGGCGCAGGGCGTGCGCGGGCGCGGCTTCGGTCATCGCGCCGATGATCTCAGTCGCGGCGGGTGAGCCCGCTGGCCAGCAGGATCACGCCGACGACGCCGCAGGCGAGCGGGGCCAGCGCGGCGAAGCGCAGGTCGAGCGTGCCGGTCGCGTCGAGCAGCAGCACGACACCGAAGGCCGCGATCGCCAGGCCGGCGACCAGCGACGTCGGGTCAGGGCGCCTAGCCACGGCGCGCGGCTCCGCACGCGTCGTTGGTCCCCACGCCGGCGCCCTCGTCGAAGCCGTGGTCGCGGCGCTCGTTCTCGCCGACCTGGAAGTCGCCGAGGCCGATGTCGCCGTCGACGATCACCCGCGGCGTGCCGTGCGGCGCGCTGCGCTGGTCCTGCCAGTCCACGTCGACGCCGCCGTTCTCGCGCTGGAAGACCTCGGTCGCCCCGACGCCCACGTGCGCCTTGCTGGCGACGCAGACGTCGCTGGGCACGAGCACGAGGACCTGGCCGACGCCCGCCTCGACGCGCACGCGGTGATCGCCGGGCGGCAGGTCGGCGTCGCGCAGGTCGAGGACCAGGCGCCCGATCCCGACGCGGTAGTGGTCGCGCAGCGCCGCCGCCGAGGCCGGACGGTAGACGCGCTCGCCGACGCCGCCCTTGACGTCGAGGTCGGCCGCGGCGACGACGCCGGCCGGCAGCGCGAGCGCCAGCGCCGGCACGATCAGCCACCGCAGCCCGCCGAAGAAGGCCCCGAAGACCAGCGCGCCGCCGGCGAGGATCACGATGATCGCGATCGTCGTGGCGCCGTCCGTGGCGGCTGCCCACGCGCCGCCGATCGCGAGGATCAGCGACGCGGCGAGGAGGGCGACGCCGAGGCCGGCCCGGCGCACGACGTCGGCGCCGCCGCCGGTTGCGCGCTCCCCGGAGGCCAGGCGCCAGACAGCCAGCCCCGCGAGCCCGACGAGGAGGACGGACACGATGAACCCGCCCGCGCCCCAGCCCCAGTCGCCACGAAAGGGCAGCAGCGACCCGACCGCCAGCACGAGCACCACGACGCCCGCGATGGTCGCGGCGCGCCCCGGCGCGGCCTTGGCGGTCGGATCGTCGGACGGGACGAGCAGCCAGGCGGCGAGGTAGAAGAGGATGCCGGCCCCGCCGAAGAAGGCCAGCACGACGGCGACGACCCGCACGATGATCGGATCGACGCCGAGGTAGGCGCCGAGGCCTCCGCACACGCCGCCGAGGACTCGGTCGGAGCTCGAGCGCTTCAGGCGCCGCGGTGCGGGCGCCGGGGTCTGGGTGGTGGTGTCTTCGCTCATGGCCGGGAGCATCGGCGAGCGCGGCCCCGCCGACCATTGGGAATGACCCCTAGGGAAGCACCCCCGGCTGACCCCTAGGAGGAGCGGCTCAGCGGATCGGCGCGCCCGAGATCGCGCGGGCGATGACCAGGCGCTGGATCTCCGAGGTGCCCTCGAAGATCGTGTAGATCTTGGCGTCGCGGTGCATGCGCTCGACGGGGTACTCGCGCGTGTAGCCGTTGCCGCCCAGGATCTGGATGGCGCGCTCGGTCGCCCAGACGGCGACCTCGCCGGCCTTGAGCTTGCTCATCGAGCCCTCGGCGGCGGTGAACGGCCGGCCGACCTTGCCCATCCACGAGGCGCGCCAGACGAGCAGCCGCGCCGCGTCGATCTCCATCTTCATGTCGGCCAGGGTGAACGCCACGGCCTGGTTCTCGATGATCGGCTTGCCGAACTGGACGCGCTCCTTGGCGTAGCCGAGCGCGTACTCGTAGGCGGCGCGGGCGATGCCGATCGCCTGGGCGCCGACCGTCGGGCGGCTGACCTCGAAGGTCGACATGGCCGCCTGCTTGCGGGCGCTCGTGCCCTCCCGCGCGCGGGCGAGCCGCTCGTCGAGCTTGTCCTTGCCGCCGAGCAGGCAGCTGCCCGGCACGCGGCAGTCGTCGAGGAAGACGTCGGCGGTGTGCGACGCGCGCAGCCCGTGCTTCTTGACCTTCGTCCCCATCTCGAGGCCCTTGGTGCCGGGCGGGATGACGAAGGCGGCCTGGCCGCGTGCCCCGAGATCGGGGTCGACCGAGGCGACGATGACGTGCACGTTGGCGATGCCGCCGTTGGTCGCCCACGCCTTCTGGCCGTTGAGCACCCACTCGTCGGAGGCCTCGTCGTACTTGGCCCGCGTGCGCAGCGAGGAGACGTCCGAGCCCGCGTCGGGCTCGGAGACGCAGAAGGCGCCGACCTTCGGGTCGTCGGCCGTGCCGTAGCACTGCGGCACCCACTCCATGAGCTGCTCGGGCGTGCCCGCGCTGAAGATGCCGGCGACGGCGAGCGTCGTCCCCATGATCGCCATGCCGATGCCGGCGTCGCCCCAGAAGAGCTCCTCGTTGACGATCGGGAACGTCAGCCCGGACTCGTCGGCCCAGAACTGGGCGATGGCCTCGAAGCCGTAGAGCCCGATCTTGGCCGCCTCCTGGATGACGGGCCAGGGCGTCTCCTCGCGCTCGTCCCACTCGGCGGCCGCCGGGCGCACGACCCCCTCGGCGAAGCCGTGGACCCAGTCGCGGATGTCGCGCTGGTCCTGGGTGAGGTCGAGGGAGAAGGTCGGGGTCTGCGTCTCGCTGGCAACGGTTTCGGCGCTCATGACCTTAAGTGTAAACGGTCGTCAAACTGTTAGTCTGTGGCTGTGAGCACACGCCTCGCCGCGCGCGCCGACCGCGAGCGCCAGATCGTCGCCGCGACCCGGCTGCTCTTCGACGAGCAGGGCGTCCAGGAGGCGGCGATCGACGGCGTCGCGCGGGCGGTCGGGATCAACAAGGCGCTCATCTACCGCCACGTCGCCTCCAAGGAGGAGCTGTTCATCCTCGTGCTGATCAGCTACCTGGGCGAGCTGCGCGACGGCTTCCCGGAGGACCGCTCGGACCCGGTCGCGGCGCTGCGCGAGAGCATCGACCGCTACACGGCGTTCTGCCTGGAATACCCGGCCTTCCTGGACTGCGCGCTGTCGCTCATGCGCCGGCCGGCGCGCGAGCTCGCGCAGCGCGTCTCGGAGGGCACGTGGTTCCGGCTCGGGCGCGCGATGGCCGAGTGCCTGGGGCCGCTGGCCGACCTCGTCCGCGCGGCGGGGGTCGAGGACCCCGAGTACGTCGCCAACCGCATCTACGTCCAGGTGCTGGGGACGATGCACCTCGCGCGCGTGCGCGCGGGGGTACGAGAGGTCGCTCCGGGGATGCCCGGCGTCTTCCGGATCGACCCCGAGCGGCTGCGGCGCGACTGCGTCGAGGACGCGCTGGCGCTCGCGCTCGGACAACGCGAACGAAGTTCGCGCAAGGTCGACACCGCCGGAGGCGGTCGTCACCCCGCTGCTTGAACGACCGCGTTTCTGGGTATAAGGCCTGTCCTCTATGGACGCCGAGAACTTCGCCACGCTGGTCGCCCGCGCGGCCGGTCCCGCCGAGCAGCTGCTCGGCGACCTCGTGGCGGGCAGCTGGCCCGGCGGCCCCGCCGACCACACCCAGCCCGTCGCGCGCGAGTGGCTGCGCCGCTGGGCGCCCAAGCGCCTCATGCTCGAGCCGCCGCTCTGCTCGTGCCCGCAGGGGCGCTGCCGCACCTGTAACTGAAGCAGCGCCCGCGCGGGCGCGACGGCGTCAGCCCGTCATCTGCGGGACTTTGCCCATCGCCCGCTGGAAGATGCCGACCTGCTTTTCGACGCCCTTGTCGCAGGCCCCGTCGTAGAGACACAGCTCGTCCACGATCATCGCCGCGTCGGCCTGCAGCTGGCGGAAATCGTCGTCCACCCGGCAGTCGGCGATCTGCTTCGCCGAGCCGCGCAGCTCGATGTAGCCGGCGAGCCTCGCGTTGGGATCGAGCAGCACCGTGTTGAAGCCCTCGATCTTGCCCTGCTGCTGGAGGCGCCCATAGAAGCCCATGCTCTCGTTGAAGACCTCCAGCGCCCGCTCCTCACGACCGGCGACCACGCGGCCCCAGCCGATGAACAGCACCCGGTCTGCCATGTACGGCCCTCCTCCTGCTCGCGGTCCGGCCCCGCGCCGGACCTCTCGGCGGGACCCTCTCACCTCAGCCTCTCGGCGCAAGGTCAGAATCGTGCCGTGAGTCGGCAGATCACGCTCGCCCTCGCCGGCGACACGATGCTCGGCCGCGGCGTGGCCGAGCGGCTGGCCGCCGGGCCGCGCGCGCCGCTGCTCGACCGCGCGGTCGTCGAGGCCGCCGGGCGCGCCGACCTGTTCATCCTCAACCTCGAGTGCTGCATCTCGGCGCGCGGGGAGCGCTTCCCCGATCCGCACAAGCCGTTCTTCTTCCGCGCGCCGCCGGCGGCGGCGGACTGGCTGGCCCGCGTGGGCGTCGACTGCGTCACGCTGGCCAACAACCACGCGCTCGACTTCGGGCCGGATGCGCTGCTCGACACGCTCTCCCACCTCGATGCGGCAGGGATCCGGGCGGTCGGGGCCGGCACGGACCTCGAGCGCGCGCGGGCGCCGGCTGTGCTCGAGGCCGGCGGCTTCCGCCTCGCCGTGCTGGGCTTCGCCGACCACCCCGCCGAGTACGCCGCAGATGCCGATCGCCCCGGCATCGCTTACGCCGACCTGCAGGACGCGCTCCCGGACTGGCTCAGCACATTCCCGGATGCGGACGCGGTGCTCGTCACGCCGCACTGGGGCCCGAACATGACCGCCGAACCGCAACGCGACGTCCGCCGAGCGGCGGACGCCCTCGTGGAGGCCGGCGCGACCCTCGTCGCCGGCCACTCCGCGCACGTCTTCCACGGCGTTGGCCCCCGCGTCCTCTACGATCTGGGCGACTTCCTCGACGACTACCGCGTCGACCGGAACCTGCGCAACGACCTCGGCCTGCTCTTCCTCGTCGACCTCACAGGCGACAGGCTCGAGGCGATCCCACTCAAGCTGGAATTCGCGCACACGCGGCTCGCCGCCGGCAAAGACGCGGCGTGGATCAAGCGCAGGTTCGTCG
>VAWY01000020.1:2853-19350 GCA_005888335.1 Actinomycetota bacterium | reverse complement strand
TACTCATAGTCCAAACATACTGTACGAGCATAGCCTTCGCGAGGCGTCCGGCTTGTGCTAGTCTGGGCATTATGACTGGACAGAGTGTCCGATGAGCTACGGCATCGTCAGCTACGGCGCCTACCTGCCGCGGCATCGCCTCGCTCGCGCGGCGATCCGCGAGACCCTCGGACAGGGCGGCGGCAAGGGGACCCGATCCGTCGCGGGCTACGACGAGGACACGACGTCGATGGGCGTCGAGGCCGCGCGCAAGGCGTGCTGGAACGGCTCGTTCGCTCCGGCCTCGCTGCACTTCGCGACCACGGCGCCGGCTTACGCCGACAAGACGAATGCGACGGCCGTCCATGCCGCGCTCGGGCTCGACCGCGGCGTGTTCGCCACCGACCATGCGGCCTCCGTCCGCTCGGCGGTCGGCGCGCTGCGCGCGGCCGCCGCCGACGGCGGCCTCGCGGTGCTCTCCGACGTGCGCACGGGTCGTCCCGGCTCGGCCGACGAGGCAGGCGGGGGAGATGGCGCGGCTGCGTTCCTGTTCGGCACGGGCCAGGCGGTCGTCGCGGAGGTCGTGGGACAGGCGTCGGCCACTGCGGAGTTCCTTGATCGCTGGCGCGCGCCGGGCGAGGACGCCAGCTCGCTGTGGGAGGAGCGCTTCGGCTTCGGGATCTACCTCCCGCTCATCCAGGACGTCGCCGGGCGCGCGCTCGCGGCCGCCGGCGTCGAGCGCCCGGACCACGTCGTGATCGCGTCCCCACACACGCGCGCGGCGCGCGCAGCCGCGAAGGCGTTCGGCGACGCCGCCGTCGACGGCGTCGAGCCCGTCGCGGGCAACCTCGGCGCGGCGCATGCGGGCGTCCAGCTCGCGGAGGTGCTCGATCGCGCGTCGGCCGGGGAGACGATCCTCGTGCTGTCGGCCGCCGACGGCGCCGACGCGATCCTCCTGCGTGTGACCGAGGCGATCTCGGGCCGTCCCGCGGGCGCTGCGGCGCTCCCGGCCTTCGAGCGCGCCATCGACATCGACTACGCGACCTTCCTCACCTGGCGCGGCGTGCTGCGCCGCGAGCCGCCGCGGCGCCCCGACCCGGCGCGGCCCGAGGGGCCGCCGGCCCAGCGCGCCAGCGACTGGAAGTACGGCTTCGTCGGCAGCCGCTGCCGCACCTGCGCGCGCGTCCACGTCCCGCCGCAGCGCGTCTGCGCCGGCTGCGGCGCAGTCGACGCCATGGATCCGGAGCCCATGGCAGAGCGGCGGGCCACGGTGTCGACCTACACGGTCGACCGGCTCGCGTACTCGCTGTCCCCGCCGGTCGTCACTGCGGCGATCGACTTCGACGGCGGCGGGCGGTTCAGCTGCGAGCTGACGGACTGCTCGCCCGAGGAGATCCGCGTCGGGACGCGCGTCGAGATGACGTTTCGCCGCATGTACACGGCCGGCGGCGTCCACAACTACTTCTGGAAGGCGAGGCCGGCGCATGGCGAGTAACGGGATCCGCGACCGCGTCGCGATCGTCGGGATGGGGTGCACGCCGTTCGGCGAGCACTGGGACCGCTCGATCGACGACCTGCTCATCGACGCGGTCAACGAGTGCGTGGCGTCGGTGCCGGGCCTCGAGCGCGACGCCGTCGACGCGTACTGGCTGGGGACGATGGGATCGGGCACGTCCGGGATGACGCTCTCGCGCCCGCTCAAGATCGACTACAAGCCGGTCACGCGCGTGGAGAACTACTGCGCGACCGGCTCGGAGTCGTTCCGCAACGCGTGCTACGCGGTCGCGTCGGGGGCCTACGACGTCGTGATGGCGGTGGGCGGCGAGAAGCTCAAGGACTCCGGGTACTCGGGCCTCGTCGTGCCGCCGGCGTCGAACGACGGCACCGCGTCGGAGCCGTCGGCCCCGGCGATGTTCTCGCTGCTCGCTCCCGCGTACTGCAAGAAGTACGGGATCAGCGAGGACGAGCTCAAGGAGGTCATCACGCGGATCGCGTGGAAGAACCACCGCAACGGCGCGCTGAACGAGCGCGCGCAGTTCCGCAGCGAGGTGCCGATGGAGAAGATCGCGTGCTCGCCGATCGTGGCTGGACAGCTCGGGATCTTCGACTGCTCCGGCGTGTCGGACGGCGCCGCCGCGGCGCTGATCGTGCGCGCCGAGGACGCCGAGCGCTACACGGACAAGCCGGTGTACGTCAAGGCGCTGAGCTTCGTGTCCGGCCCGGCCCAGGGCCCGGTCGATCCCGACTACGACTACACGACCTTCGACGAGGTCGTGCGCTCGGCGCAGGACGCCTACCAGCAGGCCGGCATCACCAACCCGCGCGAGGAGCTCTCGCTCGCCGAGGTGCACGACTGCTTCACGCCGACCGAGCTCGTGCTCATGGAGGATCTCGGCTTCTCGGAGCGCGGCCACGGCTGGGAGGACGTCAAGCAGGGCGTCTTCGACCTCGACGGCGAGCTTCCCGTCAACCCGGACGGCGGCCTCAAGAGCTTCGGGCATCCGATCGGCGCCAGCGGGCTGCGGATGCTCTTCGAGTGCTGGCAGCAGTTCCGTGATGAGGCCGGGGACCGCCAGCTCGCCGATCCGACGCTCGGGCTGACGCACAACCTGGGCGGCCAGCCGGGGGCCTGCGTCTCGTTCGTCTCGGTCGTGGGAGCGGGTCGCGACGTCTGAGGTCCTCGTCACCCAGTCCGACGGCGTCGGGCGCATCGTCCTCAACCGCCCCGAGGCGATGAACGCGATCACGGTCGCCCTCGGGCGCGAGCTCGAGCGCGCCGTGCGCCGGCTCGGCGACGAAGCCCGCGTGATCGTGATCGGCGGTGCCGGCGGCAACTTCTGCGTCGGCGGCGACTTCCACGAGCTCGAGCGGTTGCGCGACGCGGGCGAGGGCGCGCTGGCCGAGCTGTTCGACAGCTTCCGCGCCGCCTGCGCGGCCGTGCGCGAGGTCCCGGTGCCGGTGATCGCCGCCGTCCAGGGCAACGCGATGGCCGGCGGCTTCGAGCTCCTGCAGGCGTGCGACATCGCGATCGTCGCCGACGATGCGCGGCTGGCCGACAACCACGCCAACTTCGGCCAGGTGCCCGGCGGCGGCGGCTCGCAGCGGCTGCCGCGCATCGTCGGACGGCAACGCGCGCTGGCGCACATGCTGACCGGCGACCGGCTGACCGGGTCAGAGGCCGCAGCGTGGGGGCTGGCGTACCGCGCCGTCCCGGCAGACGCGCTCGAGACCACGGTGGACGAGCTCGCCGCGAGGCTCGCCGTCAAGGCGCCCGCCGCCCTGCGGCGGATCAAGCACCTCGTCGACGCCGGGCTCGAGCGGTCGCTCGCCGACGGGCTCGAGCTCGAGCGCGCGACGGTCCTCGAGCACCTTCGGGACACGTCGGCCGCCGAGGGCATCCAGGCGTTCAAGGCCCGCGCATGACCGACGCGCTGATCGCCGACGGCCCCGTGCTGCTCTCCCTCGACGCCGACGGCGTCGCGCGTCTGACGTTCAACCGCCCGGAGGCGTCGAACGGGATGGACGTGCCCCTGCTCCGCGCGCTCTACGACGCGATCATGCGCTGCCACGGGGAGCCGCGCGTCCGGGTCGTCATCCTGAGCGGCAACGGCCCGAACTTCTGCGCGGGCGGCGACGTCAAGACCTTCGCGTCCAAGGGCGAGCAGCTTCCGGACTACCTGCGCGAGGCGACGTCGTGGCTGCAGATCTCGGCCTCCGCGCTCATGCGCCTCGGCCCGCCCGTGATCGCCGCCGTTCACGGGTTCGCCGCGGGCGGCGGCGGATTCGGCCTGGTCTGCGCCGCCGACCTCGTGATCGCCGCCGAGTCCGCGAAGTTCCTGCCGGGCGCGACGCGCGTGGGGATGGCCCCCGACGCCGGGACGACGGTCACGCTCCCGCGGCTGGTGGGACTCCGGCGCGCGATGGAGATCCTGCTGACGAACCCGACGCTCACCGCGGCGGAGGCGAGAGACCTGGGCATCGTGACGCGGGTCGTTCCCGACGGCGACCTCACGGCGGAAGCGGATGCCCTTGCCCGCGAGCTGGCAGCTGGGGCCCCGTTGGCGCTCGCGGAGACCAAGCGCCTGCTCTGGGAGGGCGTCGGCCGGTCGGTCGAGTCGTGCCTGCCCGACGAGGCGCGGACCGTGTCGGCGCTGAGCGGCACCGCCGACTCTCGCGAGGGGCTCGACGCGGTGATCCACCGCCGGCCGCCGCGCTTCCAGGGGCGATGATGCGCTTCTCCGGCCGGCGGGCGCTCGTCACGGGCGGGGGCAGAGGCATCGGCGCCGCCATCGCGCGGCGCCTGGCCGCGGAGGGCGCGCACGTGATCGTCGCGAGCCGGACGCTCGAGCCCGCGCAGGAGCTCGTCGCCGAGATCGGCGGCGAGGCGGTCCAGGTCGACGTCGCCGACCTCGACGCTGCGCGAGACGTGGTGACGGGGGCGGGGAGGCTCGACATCCTCGTCAACAACGCGGGCTTCGACGACCGCTTCGACTTCTTCACGGACACCGACCCGGAGCGCTGGCGCCGCCTCATCGGCGTCAACCTCGAGGGGATGCTGGCCTGTACCCAGGCCGCCCTGCGGCCGATGCAGGAAGCGGGCTACGGGCGCATCGTCAACATCGGCTCGGAGGCCGGGCGCATCGGGTCGTACGGCAACGCCGTCTACTCGGCCACGAAGGGCGCGGTGACGGCGTTCACGAAGTCGATCGCGCGCGAGAACGCCCGCTACGGGATCACCGCGAACGAGCTCGCGGTGGGCCCGATCGAGACGCCCCTGCTGGAGAAGGTGCGGGGCACGCCCGAGAAGGGGGAGGCCATGGTGGAGGCGATGAAGCGGATGACGCTCCTGCGCCGCCTCGGCTCCCCGGAGGAGGTAGCGGCGGCCGCCGCCTTCCTCGCGTCCGAGGAGGCGTCCTACATCACGGGCGAGACCCTCGGCGTCTCGGGCGGGATGGGCATCAGCGCCTGACCGGCGCGGCGACCTCGAGGATGGTGCGGACGACGAGGTCGGGGTCGTCGCTCATCGGGACGTGCCCGACGCCGGGGAGCGTGACGAGCTCGGCGTCCGGGACCCGGTCGAGCAGCGGCCGTCCGTAGCGGTCGAACGGGATCGTGCGGTCGCAGCCCGACCAGGCGATCCGCCCGCCGCCGAGATGCCCGGGCAGGGTGAGCGCCAGGACGTCGTGGTGCGGGGCGATGGCCCCGAGGACCGGACGCCAGACGGTCCAGCTCGCGGTCACCCCGTGCAGCAGGAGGAGCGGCTCGCCCGTCCCCCCGCGGTGCTCGGGCGGACGCGTCAGCGCCCGGCTTCCCGCGCCGTCGGCGTGAACCGGACCGGCAGCGAGTTGAGGCCGTTGATCCACGATGAGCGGGTGCGCTCGGGCTCGCCGGCCAGCTCGATGTCGGGCAGCCGGCGCGTGAGCTCCTCGAAGAGGACGCGAAGCTGCAGGCGGGCGAGCTGGTTGCCGATGCAGAAGTGCCGCCCGCCGCCTCCGAAGGCCTGGTGCCGAACCTCCTCGCGCGTCACGTCGAAGCGCATGGGGTCGTCGACCAGCTCCTCGTCGCGGCTGCCGGACGCGTACCAGAGCACGACGGCGTCGCCCTCCTTGATCTCGACGCCGCGGATCTCGACGTCCTCGGTCGGCGTGCGGCGGAAGTAGTTGATCGGCGAGACCCAGCGGATGAACTCCTCGACCGCCCCGCGCAGGTCGGTCGCGGCGCGCAACGCCTCCCATTGGTCGGCCTGGCGCAGCAGCTCGAGGAGCGCGCCGGACGACGTGTTCCGGGTGGTGTCGCTGCCGGCGAACATCAGGATCCCGAAGAAGGCGGTGAGCTCGAGGTCGTTGAGCTTCTCCCCGTCGAGCTCCGCGTTGATGAGCGCCGTGATCAGGTCGTCGCGAGGGTTGGCCTTCCGGTCCTCGACGAGGCCGACGAGGTACTGCGCCATCTCCCCGAAGGCGACCAGCCCGTCGTCCGTGCCTTCCGTCCCGGCGCGCTCGATGCGCAGGGTCCACTCGAAGAGCCGCGCGCGATCCTCGAGCGGCACGCCGAGCATCGTCGCGATGGTCTGCAGCGGAAGCTCGGTCGCGATGTCTTTCACGAAGTCGCACTCGCCTCGCTCGCAGACGTCGTCGATCAGCCGCGTGACCCGCTCGCGGACGGCGTCCTCCAACACCGCGACCGTCCGCACGGTGAAGACCTTCTGGACTATGCCGCGGTACTTCGTGTGCTGCGGCGGGTCCATGCCGAGCATCGTGGCGCGCACGACGTCCTTCGGCATCGGCGCGACGCGCTCGTTGGGCCAGACGCTCTCCCGCGCGCTCGAGAACCGCTCGACGTCCTTGCTGACCAGCTCGATGTCGCCCGCCTTGGTCACCGACCAGAACCCCTCGCCCTCCTCCGTTGGGTTCCACCGGACCGGGCACTCTGCGCGCATCCGCGCGAACAGCTCGTGCGGCGGACCGTCGACGAAGAGGTCGGGGTCGAGCAGGTTCACGCTCTGCAAGTCGATGTCGGTCACCGGCATGGCGGGGGCAAGCTCCTCATTCAGACTGTCTGGACAGAGTGTACGATAGCCGAGGTGTCAAGGGCCCGGACCTGGTCGGCCGTGTTCGAGACCTGTGTGCTGCCGATCCAGCCGGCGCAGCCGCGCAAGCGACTCCTCGTCGGCGTGCAGCTCGTAGCCGCGCAGCAGCCAGGCCCCGAACCGTCGCCAGGCGGCGTCGGCAGGCGGGCGTGTCGCGCCGCCAGCTGGGCGAGGCCCTCCACCGCCTCGCTGCGCACGTCCGTCGAACGGGCGATCGAGCCGGTCGGCGAGGTCGCGCAGCGCGGCCTGGAAGCGTGGGTCGTCGATCACGCGATCGAGTCAAGCACAACCGGGACATACTGTCCAGACACAGCGTGCTACGATGCCCGGCATGACGGCTACGACAGCACCACTCCGGGACGGTCGGCTCGGAGTCGAGGACCCCGCGACGGGGCAGCTCATCCGGGAGGTCCCGATCGCGAGCGGCGACGCCGTCCGCGAGATGGCCGCACGGGCCAGGCAGGCGCAGCGCGCGTGGGCGGAGGCCGGCTTGTCGGCGCGCGCCGACGTGTTCGCCGCCGCCAGACGGTGGCTCATCGCCAACCAGGACCGCGTCCGGTCGGTCATCTGCTCGGAGACGGGAAAGACGCACGACGACGCGCAGGTCGAGGTGACGGTCGCCGCACAGAGCTTCGCGTTCTGGGCCCGGCACGCCGAGAAGTACCTCGCGGACGAGCGCCTGCGGACCGCATCGCCGCTCGCGTTCGGCCGGCGCGTCACCATCCGCTACGCGCCGCTCGGCCTGGTCGGCGTGATCGGCCCCTGGAACTACCCGCTCGTCAACGCCTTCTGCGACTGCGTCCCGGCGTTGATGGCGGGCAACGCGGTCATCATGAAGCCGTCGGAGGTGACGCCGCTGACCGGGCTGCTCTGCAAGGAGATGATGGACGCCGCCGGCGCGCCGCCCGGGGTGTTCGAGGTGGCCGTCGGCGCCCGCGAGACGGGCGAGGCGCTCGTCGACGAGGTCGACTTCGTCATGTTCACCGGCTCGACGCGCACCGGGCAGGCGGTCATGGAACGCGCGGCGCGGACCCTCACGCCCGTCTCGCTCGAGCTCGGCGGCAAGGACCCGATGATCGTCTGCGCGGACGCGGACGTCGAGCGGGCGGCCAACGCGGCCGCCTACTACGGGCTCAACAACGCGGGTCAGGTCTGCATCTCGATCGAGCGGGTGTACGTCGAGGCGCCGGTCTACGACGAGTTCGTCAAGCGGCTCGTCGAGAACGTCAAGGCCCTGCGGCAGGGTCCTCCGAGCGCGCCGGGCGAGGTGGAGATCGGAGCCGTCACGAGCCCGCCGCAGGTCGAGATCATCGACGCGCACGTGCGCGACGCGCGCGACAAGGGCGCGGCGGTCCTGACGGGTGGGCGCCCGCGCGAGGGCGACGGGCGGTTCTACGAGCCGACGGTCATGGTCGGCGTCGACCACTCGATGGCGTGCATGCGCGAGGAGACGTTCGGGCCGACGATCCCGGTCATGCGCGTCGCCGACACCGAGGAGGCCGTCCGGCTGGCCAACGACTCGCGCTACGGGCTTCAGGCGAGCGTCTTCAGCCGCGATCGCAAGAAGGCCGCGGCCATCGCTCGCCGGCTGGAGTGCGGAGCGGTCTGCATCAACGACGCGCAGGTCAACTACACGATCTTCGACGCGCCGATGGGCGGATGGAAGAGCTCGGGCGTCGGGTCGCGGCACGGGTCCGGCGGCATCCGCAAGTACTGCAAGACGCAGACGATCGTCGGCTCGGCGCCACCGCTGAAGCGCGACCTCCACATGTTCCCGTACACGCCGAAGCGCTCCCGTCTGCTCGCGGCGTTCGCGAAGCGGGTCTACGGCCGCTGAGAGGAGGCGCCATGGCTGTCACCGCATCGCACAGGTTCGACGAGCTGATCAAGGCCGACCGCGTCCACGGCTCGCTCTACACGGACCCCGAGATCTACGAGCAGGAGCTCGAGCGCATCTGGTACCGGACGTGGGTCTACGTCGGCCACGTCAGCGACTCAAGTCGATCGGCCCCCAGCAGGTGATCATGACCCGCGACCGGGACGGCGAGATCCACCTGCTGCTCAACCGCTGCGCGCACCGGGCCAACCAGGTCTGCGACGCCCCGCGCGGCAACTCGAGCGCGTTCCGCTGCCCGTACCACGGGTGGACGTTCTCGAACACCGGCAAGCTCCTCGGCTATCCGTTCAACAGCGGCTACGGCGGCACGGAGGCCAAGAAGTCGCTCGGGCTCGGACGCGTCGCGCGGGTCGGCATCTACCAGGGCTTCGTGTTCGGCTCGTTCGCCGAGGACGGCCCGACGCTGCTCGAGCACCTCGGGCCCGCGCACGAGGCGTTCGACCGGCTCGTCCGGCTGTCGCCCGAGGGCGAGGTCGAGCTGACCGCGGGGTGGATCAAGCACAAGGTCAAGGCGAACTGGAAGATGCTCGTCGAGAACGAGACCGACGGCTATCACCCGCAGTTCGTCCACGCGTCGATCTTCAGCGTCGCGAAGAGCGGCATCGGCGACCTGTACGGGGAGAAGTCGACGGCGGTCAGCCGCGACCTCGGCAACGGGCACACCGAGAACGACCTGCGCCCGGAGTTCCGCCGCGTCGGCCAGCCGATGGGCTGGTTCGGGACGGCGCCGGACCGCCTGCCCGACTACGTCTCGCGGATGCGCGCGGCCTACGGCGAGAAGGCCGAGGAGATCATGATCGACGGCTCGCCGCACGTCATGGTCTTCCCGAACCTCTTCATCGCGGAGATCCAGCTGTTCGTGATCCAGCCGACGGCGGTCGACGAGACGGTCCAGCACGTCACGGCCGCGCAGTTCAAGGGCGCGCCCGACCTCAACCGGCGGATGCTGCACCAGACCATCGGGTCCGTGGGGCCGGCGGGGTTCCTGCTCGCCGACGACTCCGAGATGTACGAGCGCAACTGGCGCGGCGTGCAGGAGCGCAACCCGGAGTGGCTGGTGCTCGCGCGCGGCATGCACCGCGAGCGCCGCGACGAGGACGGGCTGCTCGTCGGTGACGCCACCGACGAGGTCCCGCAGCGCGCGATCTGGCGCGAGTGGCGCAGGCTCATGGAGGCCGCATGACCGCCGTCGACGTCGACCTGCTGCGGGCGGTCGAGCAGTTCATCTTCCGCGAGGCCCGGCTGCAGGACGAGCACGCCTATGAGGAGTGGGAGTCGCTGTGGACCGACGACGGCGTCTACTGGGTGCCGTACGGCGGTGACGACCCGGACCCGGAGACGAGCATGTCGATCATCTACGACAACCGCTCGCGCATCGGCCTGCGCGTCAAGCAGTTCCTCACCGGCAAGCGCCATGCGCAGACCCCGCCGTCGCGCATCCGGCATCTCGTCTCGAACGTCGAGATCCTCGACGACGACGGCGACGAGGTCCGTGCGGGGGCGAACTTCATCGTCACCGAGTCGCGCGAGCGCGGGCTGGTGACCTGGGCCGGGCGCAGCGAGTACACGCTGCGGCGCGTCGACGACGGGGGGTTCGTGATGGCGCGCAAGAAGGTCGTCCTCGTCAACAACGACCGCGAGCTCTACACGCTCGCCTTCCTCATCTGATGTTGGGCCGGGTCCACAACGAGTTCGCCGCGGTCGAGCTGAGCATCGATCGCGAGGGGCACGATCCGCGGCTGCGGATCGAGGACCTCAAGACGGGTCACGTCGGCTACCTCGACGCACTCGAGCTCGAGACGCTCGCCTGGCGGCCCGAGGGCAGCCTCGAGAAGCTCCTCGACCCCTCCCACAGCCGATGGACGGACACGCGATGACGGGGATTCTCGGCTACGCGGCGTATGTCCCGCGCTTTCGCCTGCAGCGCGCCGAGCTCGCGGCGGCGCTGGGCGGTGGCGGCGGGGGGCGCGGCGCGCGCGCGGTGGCCTCCTACGACGAGGACACGACCACGATGGGCGTCGAAGCGGCGCGCCGCGCTTTGCGCAACGGCGACCGGCCCCGCTCGCTCGCCTTCGCGACGACCGCTCCGGCGTACCTCGACAAGACCAACGCCAGCGCGATCCACGCCGCGCTCGACCTGGGCCACGAGGGGTTCGCCGTCGACATGGCGGGCTCGGCGCGCTCGGCCATCGGCGCCCTGCGCGCGGCGGCTTCGGCGGACGGAGGCCTGGCCGTCCTCAGCGACGTGCGGACCGGCCGGCCCGGATCCGCCGACGAGCGCGAGGGAGGCGACGGCGCGGCGGCCTTCCTGTTCGGGGCCGGCGACGCGATCGCCGAGGTCGTCGCGGAGGCATCGACGACGGCCGAGTTCCTCGATCGCTGGCGGCTCCCCGGCGAGTCCGCGAGCCGCAGCTGGGAGGAGCGCTTCGGCCTGGAGATGTACCTCCCGCTGATCCGCGACGCCGTCCGGCGCGTCCTCGCCGAAGCGGGCGTGGACGAGCCCGACCACGTCATCGTCTCGTCGCCACACGCGCGCGCTGCGAAGATGGCGGCAAAGCAGTTCCCCGGCCGCGTGCCGGAGGAGATCCCGCCGATCGGCTACGCCGGCGCCGCCGACGTGGGCATCAGGCTGGCCGCGGTCCTCGACCGCGCGGGGCCGGGCGAGAGCATCCTGGTGGTGAGCGCCGTCGACGGCTGCGACGCGATGCTCCTGCGGACCACGCCGGCGCTCGAGCGCCGCCGCGCCGCCGAGCCCGTGTCCGAGCAGGCGGAGCAGGGGCGCGATCTGCTCTACGCGACGTATCTGACCTGGCGCGGCCTGCTCGAGCGCGAGCCCCCGCGCCGCCCCGAGCCCGAGCGCCCGGCGGGCCCGCCGTCGGCGCGCTCCGAGGCGTGGAAGTTCGGCTTCGTCGGCACGCGCTGCGAGGCCTGCGGCCAGGTGCACGTGCCGCCGCGGCGCGTCTGCGTGAGCTGCGGCGCGGTGGACCGCATGGCGCGCGCGCCGCTCGCCGGGCGTCCCGGTGTCGTCGTGACCTACACGGTCGACCGGCTGGCGTTCTCGCCGTCGCCCCCGATCATCGACGCGGTCGTCGACTTCGAAGGCGGCGGCCGCTACACGCTGGAGATCGCCGACGCGACGCCCGACGAGGTCGACATCGGCACGCCGCTCGAGCTGACGTTTCGCCGGCTCTACACGGTGGACGGCGTCCACAACTACTTCTGGAAGGCGAGGCCCAGTGGCCAGTAACGGGATCAGGGACAGGGTGGCGATCGTCGGCATGGGCTGCACGCCGTTCGGCGAGCACTGGGACCGCTCGGCCGACGACCTGCTCGTCGACGCGAGCGAGCAGTGCTTCGCCTCGACGCCGGCGCTGACGAAGGACGACGTCGACGCCTACTGGCTCGGGACGATGAGCTCCGGCCAGTCGGGCCTCGTGCTGAGCCGGCCGCTCGGCATCGACTACAAGCCGGTCACGCGCGTGGAGAACTTCTGCGCCACCGGCTCGGAGGCGTTCCGCAACGCGTGCTACGCCGTCGCCTCCGGCGCCTACGACGTCGTGATGGCCGTCGGCGTGGAGAAGCTCAAGGACTCGGGCTACTCCGGGCTCGTCCGGTCGAACGTTCCCGGAGACGGGACGGCGCCCGAGCTGACCCTGACCGCGCCGGCGGCGTTCTCGCTGCTCGACCCGGCGTACTGCAACAAGTACGGCGTCGACCCGGCCGACATGCGCGAGGCGATGACGCACGTCGCCTGGAAGAACCACGCCAACGGCGCCAAGAACGAACGCGCGCAGTTCCGCAACGAGGTCCCCAAGGACAAGATCGCCGCCTCCCCGCTCGTCGCCGGGCGCCTCGGGGTCTTCGACTGCTCCGGGGTCTCGGACGGCGCCGCCTGCGCGCTCATCGTCCGCGCCGAGGACGCGGATCGGTACACGGACCGGCCGATGTACGTCAAGGCGCTCTCGATGGTCGCCGGTCCGGCGAGCGGGCCGATCGACTCGAGCTACGACTACACGACGTTCCCCGAGGTCGTTCGCTGCGGGCAGGACGCCTACAGGCAGGCCGGGATCTCGGACCCGCGCGAGGAGATCTCGCTGGCGGAGGTCCACGACTGCTTCACGCCAACCGAGCTCGTGCTGATGGAGGACCTCGGGTTCTCGGACCGCGGCGCGGCCTGGTCCGACGAGCTGGAGGGTGCGTTCGACCTCGACGGGCGGCTGCCGGTCAACCCCGACGGCGGGCTCAAGTCCTTCGGGCACCCCGTCGGCGCCAGCGGCCTGCGGATGCTCTTCGAGTGCTGGCTGCAGTTCCGCGGCGAGGCGGGTGAGCGCCAGCTGGCGGTCCCGCAGCTCGGGCTGACGCACAACCTCGGCGGGAGGCCGGGGACGTGCGTCTCGTTCGTGTCGATCGTCGGTCGCGAGCCGAGCTGACGGACATGGGGTTCGAAGCCGTCCTCCGCCGCTCGGCGGCCTACTACGCGTCGAACGTCGCGGTCACCTACCAGGGCCGCCACGCAACCTACGCCGAGCTGTTCGAGCGTTCCTGTCGTATGGCCAACGCCATCGCCGATCGTGGGCTCCAGCCCGGGGACCGTGTCGCCGTGCTCGGGGCGAACGCCGCCGAGACCGTCGAGCAGATCGCCGGCATCGCGCTCGGCGGGTTCACCCGGGCCGCGCTGTACGCGCACAACAGCGCGGAGACCAACGCCTATCTCGCCGACCTCGTGGACGCCAGGCTGCTGATCGTCGAGGAGTCCCTCGCCGAGGGGATGCTCGCGCTGCGCGATGAGATGCCGCAGCTGGAGCATGTGATCGTCTACGGCGGCGCCGGCTCCGACTACGAGGAGGCGCTCGCGGCCGCGTCGCCCGAGGACCCGCACGTGACCACCGCGCCAGACGACCTGCACGTGATCCGCTTCTCGGCCGGCACGACCGGCAAGCCGAAGGGGATCGTGCACACGAACGAGCGCTGGTCGCGCGCCATGGACGAGTACCGCTGGTGCACGCCCCAGATCGACGAGCGCGACGCGTATCTCGCCGCCGCGCCGCTGACGCACGCCGCCGTGCTGTTCCTGTGGCAGTTCCTGAAGGTCGGCGCGCGGATCGTCGTCGAGCCGGCCTTCGAGGCCGGGCGCTTCCTCGACGTCATCGAGTCCGAGCGGCCGACGTACACGCTGATGGTTCCGACGATGATCCAGGCCCTCGTGAACCACCCGGACGCCGCGCGGCGGGACCTCTCGAGCCTGCGGTGCGTCAACTACGCGGCCTCCCCTGTCACCGAGACGACGATGGTCAAGGCAAAGCAGCTGCTCGGCGAGGACGTGCTCTTCCAGATGTACGGCCAGAGCGAGCTGTGGCCGATCACGATGCTCTTCCCGCACGAGCACGACGGCCGGCGCGCCCGCTCGGTAGGCCGCCCAAGCCCGTCGACGGTGGTGGCGATCGTCGACGAGGCCGGCAACCCGCTGCCGCCCGGCGAGGTCGGCGAGATCGCCGCCAGGCACGACGGCCTGATGGCCGGGCTGTGGAAGGATGAGGACGGGAGCGCCGAGCGGACGCTGCCCGACGGCAGCCTGCTCACCCGCGACATGGGGTTCATGGACGAGGACGGCTACGTCTTCCTGACCGACCGCAAGGAGGACCTGATCATCTCCGGCGGCTACAACATCTGGCCCGCCGAGCTCGAGAACGCGGTCGCGTCGCACCCCGCCGTCGCCGAGGTCTGCGTCTTCGGCGTGCCCGACGAGCGCTGGGGCGAGACGCCGCTCGCCCAGGTCGTCCTGCGTCCCGGCGCGACCGCCGAGGAGAGCGAGATCGTGGCGCACACCCGCGAGCTCCTGGGCTCGGTCAAGAAGGTCACGCGCGTGGAGTTCGTCGACGAGCTGCCCAAGTCCGGCGTCGGGAAGGTCCTGCGCCGCGTGGCCCGCGAGCCCTACTGGCGCGGCCAGGCCGTGAAGGTGAGCGGCGCTTGAGCGGTCCGCTGGCCGGCGTGCGGGTCGTGGAGATGGGCGCTCCGTGGCCGGTCACGACATCAACTACATCGCGGTCGCCGGCGCGCTCGGGGCGATGCGGCGGCGCGGCGAGAGGCCGCTGTTCCCGCTGAACCTCGTCGGCCCCGCGAACGAAGTTCGCGCAAGCTCAACGGGGAGGACGGAGGTCTCGTAGACCTCGTAGAAGCGGCGGACTGCTGTCTCAGCCCGACTGCTCACGCTCGAGCCTCGTGATCGCGTTCAGCGCAGTCGGGATCACGGCCGCGATCCACACGAAGAACGCGCCGAGTGCGACGTAGAAGGTGACGAGGCCCTGCCACGACAACGGCCCCGACTTGAACGACGGCATGAAGAACACGGCGAAGAACGTGAACGCCGCCCAGAAGGAGAGGTAGCCGAGCCAGCGCGGGAGCAGCGGCCTTCGGCCGGAGTCGAGCAGGCACACGACGCCGAACGCGACGTACTGGAAGACCGTCGCCATCACCGTCATGTCGAACACCATCCACCCCACGTCGTTGAGCGCCTGGATGTCGCGGGGGTCGCGCGAGCCGGCGCGGAAGCTCGCGGCGAGCCAGAAGACCGCGCAACCCATCGTGATGAGCGCGGTGATCACGCCGCCGAGCAGCTGCGTCCAGGACAGAAAGCCGCGCCGGCCCTCGACCCGCTCCATGAGCCGGAACAGCGAATAGCTCAGCAGCGCGTAGAACAGGCCGACGGCCAGGATCCCCTCCATGCCGAGGCGAATGCCGACCTCGTGGTCGCGGAAGAACGCCGCCACGTGCCCGGCGCTCCAGTTCTCGCGCGGCGGCGGGAGGAACCTCGCAACGCCCGCGAAGGAGCCAAGGGCGCCGACGAGGTAGACGACGCCCGCCCAGGTGAAGAGCCGCCACACGCGGAAGTCGCGTGCCGAGAGCGTGTCGCCGGTGGCGGCAAGCGTGACGCGTGGTGGTGTTGCAACAGCCATCTGTTCTCCCTGAGTCGGTGTCTAGGTGCCCCGGAACACGGGGCGGCGCTTCTCCTTGAACGCCCGGACGCCCTCGGCGTAGTCGGCCGTCGTCGCGTGCCGCTGCTGGAGCGTCGCCTCGAGCTCGAGGTGCTCGACCAAGCGCGCGTGCGCCGCTGACTCGATCGTGCGCTTCATGCTCCCGAAGGCGACGGTCGGGCCCTCGGCGAGGCTCGCGGCCAGCGTCTCGGCCTCACGCGCCAGCCGCTCGTCGGGGTGGACCGCGTTGACCAGCCCCCACTCGAGCGCCGTCCGCGCCGGCAGGCGCTCGCCCAGCATGACGAGCTGCGCCGTGCGGACCGAGCCGATGCGCTCAGCGAGGAAGTACGTCGCACCTCCGTCGGGGATCACGCCGAGGTGGACGAAGGCGAGCAGGAAGTAGGCGCGCTCCGCGGCGAGGACGAAGTCGCATGCGAGCGCCAGCGACACGCCGAGGCCGGCGGCGGCGCCGTTGACCGCGGCGACCACGGGCTTGGGCGCGCCGCGGATGGCGAGGACGATCGGGTTGTAGATCTCGCGCAGCCGCCTGCTCAGGTCAGGGTCGCCCGCGGGCGTGAGCTCGCGCGCGTTCTTGACGTCGGCCCCGGCCGAGAACGCGCGGCCGGCGCCACGTACGAGCACCGCGCGCACCGTGGGGTCCGCGGCGGCCGTCTCGAGGTGGCCGAGCAGCGCCCGTCCGAGCTCGGGCGTCCACGCGTTCAGCGCCTCGGGACGGTTGAGCGTGATCGCGGCGACGCCGGCGGTCTGCTCGTAGAGGACGGTCATGCGGTCGCGAGCCTCTGTCGCAGCAGCGGCGCGACGCGATAGCGCGGGTCCCGCAGCCCGGCGGCGAGCGTGCCTTCACCGAGGATGGCGACGGTCCGGCCGTCTCCGCCGCCGGGCGCCGGCGGATCGGGGTCGGCCGTGCGCGCGGAAGCCCCGTCGGGATACTCGTACCAGCCGCGTCCGGTCTTGCGGCCAAGCCGGCCCGCCGCGATCATCCGCGCGGCGAGCGGCGACGGGCGGTAGCGCGGCTCGCCGTAGGTGGCGCGGTGGAAGCTCTC
>VAWY01000020.1:0-2838 GCA_005888335.1 Actinomycetota bacterium | reverse complement strand
GCGATGCCGGCGCCCATGGTGCCGGCGCCGACGACGCCGACAATGTCTTGGTGGGCTGTCATCGGCTGCCTCTGAGGCGCGGAGCCCGCCGTTCGGCGAACGCCGCGATGCCCTCGCGCGCTTCGGCCGTCGCGCCGCAGGCGCGCGAGGCGTCGGCCTCCGCCGCGAGCTGCTCGCCGAGCGTCTGCGTGCTTGAGAGGCGGAGGAGCCGCCGGATCTGGCCGAGGGCGTGCGTCGGTCCGGCGGCGAGCTCCGAGGCGACCGCCTCGGCGCGCGCCTGGAGCGCGTCGGGCGCCACGACCTCCGTCACGAGACCCCACTCGAGCGCCTCCTGGGCGCCGAGGACGCGGTTGCCCAGCAGGAGCTCCTGCGCACGACGGAGGCCGACAAGCCGCGGCAGCCACCACGAGCTCCCGCCATCGCCGCTGAGCCCGAGCTTTGCGAAGGCGGTGGCGAAGACGGCGTCCTCGGACGCGATGACGATGTCGCTGCACCACGCGAGCCCGAGTCCGCCGCCGGCGATGGCGCCATTGATCGCGGCGACGACGGGCGCCTCGAGGGATGCGATCTGCTCGAGCGCCGCGTGATAGGCCGGGATCATCTCGTCGAGAGCGCGATCGAGATCGTCCAGCCGCCGGCTGAAGTGCTGCAGATCGCCCCCGACGGTGAACGCCGGCCCCGCGGCGCTGATGAGCAGGACGCGGACGCCGCTCGTACAGCGTTCGACCGCCTCGCCGAGCTGCGCCACCCAGGCCGGGTCGATGGCGTTTCGGCGCTCAGGCGCAGCGAGCCGCAGCCGGGCGATGCCCGCCGCGTCGACGTCCAGGGTCATCCGGTCGCCGCTCACCAGAGCGCGGTGTCGGTGAGCTGGTGGAGCTGGGTCAGGCGGCCGTCGCTCGCATTCCAGAGGTGGGTGAAGGCCGCATCGAGTGGCCGGCCGTCGCTGCGCCGCGTCCCGCGGTAGCGGCCGCGGACCAGGAGCCGGCCGTCCAAGCACGGGACGATCTCCTCGACGATGGGCCGGGCGCTGTACGCGGCGCCGATCTCCCACCAGTGGTCACGGGCCGCCCCCGGCCCGTCCGCCCGTCCGGCCCCCACGGGCATCCCCTCCGCGAAGTGCCCGACGAACTTCGGGTGAAGAACGGCCAGGAGCGTCTCCTCGTCGCCTGTTCCGAGCGCCGCATAGAGCCGCAGGACGAGGGTCTCGACGTCCATCACCTGCTGATCGGACGCGGGGCGACGACAGACGGCCTTGCGACCACCTTGTCGCGATGCGCAGGTGCGGTCCGCGCGCCATGCGCGGTCCCGCGCTGGATCTCGATGACTGTGGCCGGATGCACGGACGTTCTCCTCGACGCGGTCGGCTGGCAGGGACGCGATGAAGGTAGCGCTGGCGGGACAAACTGTCAAGACAGTATGTCCGACAACCGCGTAGCAGCGTTACATTGGCGTCGAGCGCTCCCGCATCTCGATCAGGTGCCGTTCCTGCGGTCGCTGCCGGGCGTCTCCTCAGTGGCGGGCCGGGCGCGGCGAGCCGGCCGGGCACTCCCCGGCGGCGACGGGGAAGTGCTGGAGGCGACGCGGCGACGGCCAACCTGATCATGTCCAACGTTCCCGGCCCGCGGACGCCGATGTACCTCGCCGGCGCCCGCTGGGAGGCGATCTATCCGGCGTCGGCGATCTTCCACGGCATCGGGGTCAACGTCACGGCGGCCAGCTGCCTGGACCAGATGAACTGGGGAGCGGTCGGCGATCCGGTCCAGGTTGCCGACGTCTGGCCGCTCCTCGACGCGATTCGCGACGTGCAGGCCGAGCTGCTCAGCCTCGTCCCGAAGGCGGTGGCACGAGCGCCTATCGCGAATACGAAGCCGACCTCCTCGTCCAACGGCGCGAACAGGCCGCCGAGGGCGTGATCGCGCTGACGCTCGCCGATCCGGACGGGGGCGAGCTGCCCGGATGCTGACGGCGACGCGCGTTCGTCAACCGTCGGCCTTCTCGGTGCGGCTGCCCGCGGCAGGAGCGCGCGGGCCACGGATGCGCTCGTCGTACGCGGCGCGCGCGGCCGTGTCGATCTCGAGGAACGTCCGATCCGCGCCGAGCCTGCGGTTGATCGCGTCGCGCAGCCGCCGGCCGAGGAGCGGCTGGGTGCGCAGGATGGCGCCGACGGAGCGCGGGACGTAGACGTCGGCGCGGGGTCGGGCGACGGCGGCGGCGATCGCGGCGGCCACGTCATCGGGGGCCACCGTCGGCACGAACCGCGTGCCCTTGGTGCCCGCGATGAGCTCGGTGGCCGTGAACGAAGGCATGACGCAGGTGAACGCGACACCGCGGCGGGCGTGCTCGACGCGAGCGGTCTCCGTCAGCGACACGATGGCGGCCTTGCTGGCCCCGTACGACGCGCCGCCCGGCACGGGGGATTTCCCTGCGGCGGACGCGACGTTGACGATGTGGCCGCGGCCGCGGCGGAGCATGCCGGGCAGGGCGAGCTTCATTCCGGTCAGGCAGCCCAGGACGTTGACTTCGAAGACGCGCCGGGCCACGTCGTCGGACTCGTCGACCATCGGGCCGATCGGCATGATCCCGGCGTTGTTGACGAGCACGTCGAGCGGGCCCAGCTCGCGCTCGATGAGCGCCAGGAACGCCGCGAAGGAATCGCGGTCGGTCACATCGAGACCGGAGGCCAGGACGTCGGGCCCCAGCCCCTCCGCGGCGGCGGTGGCCGCCTTGCCGTCGACGTCGCCGATCGCGACCTGCGCCCCGGCCGCGCGCAGGGCGCGTGCGGTTGCCAGCCCGATCCCCCGCCCGCCGCCGGTGATGGCGACGACGCGGCCCGTTACG